>NZ_JBMDJS010000001.1:0-479925 GCF_057809315.1 Herbaspirillum sp. FG34
TTGGCGAGACAAGAAAAGTGAGCGGCTGCCGGGCCGCCCCCGGCGCTCCGTTCCGACCGGAGAAAGATAGGCATTAAGCTAGAGCGCAGAACAGCAATCCGTGCAGACTACCCAAAAACCAAAACCAAAAACCAAGCCCGCCAAGACAACATCAACCAGCAACGGGAACAAGTCAGGAAATCAGCTTGATGTAACCAGCCGCATCAAGGAACCCATCAGCAGAGAAAGGCACAGCCGGCTTCAGCTTGAAGATCCACTGTTCATAAGGCGCCGCATTGATGGCATCAGGCGCATCAAGCAGCACCTCGTTGACAGCAATCACCTCCCCATCAACAGGCGCATGCAGATCAGAAGCTGTCTTGTTGGACTCGACGATGCCCGATTCAGCCCCCTGTACCAACACCTTGCCCACCGCTGGCATATCCACATACACCAGCGGCCCCAACTGTTCCTGACCGAAATCGGTAATACCGATGGTCAGTGTCCCGTCGTCTTCAAGCTTCACCCACTCATGGGTATCGGCATAGACCAGATGATCCGGAATGTGCATCACAGTCTCCTCATGCAAATGATTATTTGGCCTCAGCCTTGCTGCCATCGGCAAACACCGGCTCACCCAGGTTGAGCATCAAGCGGTTGGCCCAGGCGAAGATGGCCACCGAATGAATCAGATCCAGCACTTCCAGCTCGTTCAAGCCCACGTCATACAACGCCTTGATCTGCCCGGCGCTGATATCACCAGGCGTCTCGGTCAGTTCCGCCGAGAACTTGGCGATGGCCTGCTCGCGCGCATCCACCCCTGCCCCATAAGGCGAATCGAACACCTGCCTAACCGTATCGTTACGCTTGGCCAACTGCTCAAAACGCTGTGCATGGACCGACGCACAATACACACAGCCATTGATACGCGAAACCACCAGCGAACCCAGCTCCCGCTCGGCGCGCGACAACCCGCCTGGCGCATACATGATGGCGTTGAACGCAGCCGAGCGCTGACGCAGGATGTCCGGCTGATGTGCCAGAAACAGGTAATAGTCCGAGGTCTTGGCCTTGGGATGGCTTTCTTCCAGCACCTTGATCTGGTCCTCACTGGCCGCTTCCAGCTGGATCACATCCAGCCAGGCATCCCACTCCAGGGACTCATTGGTAAAGCCATTGGCCTTGATGATGTCGCTCATGTCGACTCTCCTTACTGGGCAGCGGCAGCACGCATGGCCTTCAGGCCCGCGACCACACGCAATTGATAGGACACGAAAGCGATCAGCTGCGACAGCGCCACCACCGCAGGCGTACTGATGCCAGCGGCCGGCAGCTTCTCGATCGCCGCCTTGTCGCCTTCCACCGGCCGCTGCGTCAGCGCGCGCGTAAAGACCAGCATGGCGCGCAAACGGCCCTCCGGCAATTGCTCAGGCGCGCCACTCTCGGCCACCGCCAGTTGCCCGGCATCAGCCGACACCGCCTGCGCACGTTCGCGGTAGTGCGCAGCCAGATCGGACGCACCCGCCAGACGGCAGGCGTACAGCGCCACCAGCAGACGCTCGTCCAGGCCGATGCCCTCCAGAGCCGGATCGAACAAGGTGTCATAGCTGCCCTGCGACGCCACGGCCACCTTGTCGCGCTGATGGCGCAGGCCGTGCAGGGGACTGCCAGCGGCCAGACCGGCCAACTGGTCGATG
Source organism: Herbaspirillum sp. FG34 (assembly GCF_057809315.1). Classification (NCBI taxonomy): domain Bacteria; kingdom Pseudomonadati; phylum Pseudomonadota; class Betaproteobacteria; order Burkholderiales; family Oxalobacteraceae; genus Herbaspirillum; species Herbaspirillum sp. FG34. The sequence continues at coordinate 1,677 of NZ_JBMDJS010000001.1, forward strand.
ACATCCTTGCTGATGTCGTAGACAGGGGTACTCATGAAATTTCCTTTGTGGATGTGTGCCTGGCCAGCGCCTCGCGCAGGAAGTGCTGCGCCTGCTGCCAGGCGTCGAGATCGGCACGGGCATTGGCGGCGGGCTCGCCGCCACCGGTACTGATGCGCCCCGAGACCGGGTGCGCATACGTGGTCTGCGTGGTCGGAACAAACGGGAACAGAATCGAATGGCCGGCATGCGCATAGTCGCGCCATACCACCGGCCAGCGATGCGACACCTCGGCCAGCTTGTCACGCACCATCGCGCAATACAGACTGGAAGGCCAGGAACCATCATCGGTGGCCGACAGCAGCAACACCGGTGCCGTGATCTTCTCCACCGGAATGCGGGCACGCGCCACCGCATCCTCATCCTGCAGCGCAGTCAGCATGGCCAGCGCATGACGGTGCGGGGCCGGGCCTTCGTCAAACGGTGCCCAGCTGGCCGTGCGGTTGTCCTGCCATTGATGCGGCAAGGGTTCACCGCGCAGCAACCAGGTCGGACCTTCCCGCCCCACGGCCGGGTCAGCCGCGTTCTGGCCGCTGTGTACCAGGGCACTGGGTACATAGGCCAACACCGCCGAGACCTTCTGCGGGAAGACCGCAGCCAGCAGCAACACCAGCTCGCCGCCGCGCGACTGCCCACTGATGGCGACGAAATCGTACAAGGGACGTACCTCGGCACGCAACCAGTCCAGACCGCGTTCAACATATTCCAGCGGTGTATTGGAGATGTAGTCCGACAGGCCCGGCGCCTTGAAATACGCCAGCGCAAAGGCCGCATAACCACGTGCCGCATACAGCGCGGCACGCGGTTCATTGATGCCGCCACCGGACCCGTTGAGAATCATCACCGCCGGATGCGGCCCCGGCGTGGCCGGCAGGAACAGCGTACCGACCAGCCCCTGCTCCCGCACCTCGCGCCGGATCACACCGGCACCGGCCAGCCGTTGCACCAGCTCGGTACTGGCCGGAACACAAGGTGCGAGCCCTGGCTGATCCAGTGAAGAGACCGTCAGCGTGGTCACCAGCGGCGCCAGCACATCGGCATGGAAGGGATCGCGCCGACCGGCCTGCACCGGCTTCTGCGACCACAGCAGCCCCATGGGATCGATACCGTAGTAATCGCCATCGATGGCCGGATTCATGCTCACGTCGACATTGCCGTAGGCATCGGCAATGTAGCAGGCGGTGCTGCGCCACTCGATATCCTCCCGCAAGGTAGACGAGGAAATGCGCACCGGCTCGCCCGGATGCGCACCCCGCACGATGATGCGGCGGGGTACGTCGATCAGGTCGTCGGCCGGGCTGACGTCAATCGAGAAGTTGGGCATGCGCTTACTTCTTGTCCTGCGTCACCATCATGGCGGTGGTACGGTCACTGGTGATCGGAGTGACCTTCAGGCCCTTCCTGGCCGCCCAGATGTTCTGGTAGTGATACAGCGGAATCACGCCCACATCGTCCGAGACCGTCTTGGCAGCACCACGCAGAATGGCCTCACGCTTGGCCGCATCGAACTCGGCGGTCGAATCGGCCAGGGCCTTGTCCACGGCCGGGCTGCTGTAGTGGTTCCAGTTCGAGGCGCCAATCCCCTTCTTGGGATCGACCGTCCCCAGCACATTGACCAGCGCATAGCTGGCTTCACCGGTACCGTTACCCCAGGCCAGCACGGAGACGGCAAACTCGTTCTTGTTGGCACGCGAGGAATACGACGCCCACGGCAGCACCTCGACCTGGGTCTTGATGCCGATGCGGGTCCAGAACTGCGCCACCGCCTGCATGGTCTCCGGCGCCTGCGGATAGCGGTCGTTGGGCACGTGGATGGTCAGCTTGAATCCTTCCGGGAAACCGGCCTGGGCCAGCAGCTTCTTGGCCTGCGCAGCGTCGAAGGGGATGTTCTTGATCTCCGGGTTGTAGCCGAAGGTATCGGCCGGCATCCACTGGTTGGCCTCGGTGGCCGCACCCTGCAGGATGCGGTCGATCAGGGCCTTGCGGTTGATGGCCAGCGACATGGCACGGCGCACGCGCACGTCCAGCAGCGGGTTCTTCTCCAGCGGCTTGCCATTGTTGTCGGTGATGAAGGGGCTCGGGCCTTCATGGAAGCTCGGCTGGATCAGCAGCACGCGCAGGCCGTTGTAGGGATAGACCTTGATGTCGGGCGACTGCTTGAGCCTGACCAGGTCCGACACCGAAACCTTGTCGATCACATCCACATCACCCGAGAGCAACGCAGCGGTACGCGCCGCACCATTGTTGATGTAGCGGTAATTGACCTTTTCCCACAGCGCCTTGCCATTCCAGTAGTCGTCGTTACGCTGCATCACCACACGATCACCCGGGATGTAGGAGACGAACTTGTAAGGGCCGGTACCGATCATCGCGGCACCACTGTTGTAGTTCTCGGTGGTCGATTTCTCGCCCACGTGCTTGCTCACGATATGCACCGAGGCCAGGTTCAGCGGCAGGTCCGGATTGGGAACATTGGTCTTGATGACCAGCGTCAGCGGATCCTTGGCCGTGACCGATTCCACCGTGCGCAGGTAGCCGGCGAAGGTGGCCACGCTGCCCGGCACCGCGCGGGCGCGCTGGTAGGAGAAGATCACGTCATCGGCTGTGAAGGGCTTGCCGTCCTGCCACCTGACGTTGGGACGCAGCTTGAATTCCCAGGTCTTGGGGTCGATGTTCTTCCAGCTCACGGCCAGGCCGGGCACCAGCTTGTTGTAATCGTTCTGGACCAGCAGGTCCCAGAAATGCAGGTCCACGGAGCGGTCACCGGCATGGTTGTTCAGTTGCGGATCCAGCGAGGACAGCGGATCGGCAAAACCGATGTTCAGGTTCTGCGCATGCGCCGCATCGGCGGCAGCGGCCAGGGCTGCACCGGTCAGGGCGACGGCCAGCAGGCGGGTCAGGAGGGTCTTCTTCATGGTCGGGTTCCTCTGTGGTCAGGGTGGAAGCACTACGGATACATCAGTTCGGGGCTTTCTGGACGGCCCCCTTGCTCAGTCCGAACGGTAGGTAGAACATTTCAACAAACCTTGTCAACGGCCATCATTGAGATGGCAGGCACTCCTGTGTCCCGGCGCGATCTCGCGCAGCACCGGCTGCTCTTCACGGCAACGCTGCGTGGCATGCGGGCAGCGCGGGTTGAAGTGGCAACCAGTGGGCGGATTGAGCGGGCTGGGGATCTCGCCCTTGATAGCGGTGAATTCCTTCTTGCGTGCTCCCATGCGCGGCACCTCGGCCAGCAGCGCCTGCGTGTAGGGATGGTTGGGCTGGCCGAACAATTGGGCCACCGGCGCACTTTCCACCACACGCCCCAGGTACATGATGACCACGCGGTCCGACACGTGCTCCACTACCCCCAGGTCATGGCTGATGAAGAGATAGGTCAGACCCAGTTGCTCACGCAGGTCCATGAACAGATTGAGGATCTGCGCCTGGATCGACACATCCAGCGCCGCCACTGCCTCGTCGCAGACCAGCATCTGCGGCTGCACCGCGAGTGCGCGCGCAATGCCGATGCGCTGGCGCTGGCCGCCGGAGAACTGGTGCGGATAGCGGTCACGCAGGGCCGGATCGAGACCGGCGCGCAGCAACTGCTGGCAGACGTAGGCATCGAGGTCGCCTTCGACCTTTCCATTCACTTGCGCCGCTTCGCCGACAATCTGGTCGATGCGCAAACGCGGATTCAGGCTGGCATACGGATTCTGGAAAATCATTTGCACCTGCAGGCGTGCCTCGGCCTCTTCTCTGCCGTTGAGGCTGGCGCGCTCGCGCCCATGGACCAGTACCTGGCCATCGGAAGGATCAAGCAGGCCGCAGGCTACCCGGCCCAGGGTGGATTTGCCGCAGCCGGATTCGCCGACCAGGCCGACCACTTCGCCAGGCAAGACCCTGAGGTCCACCTGGTCCAGCGCATGGGTAACGGCCGGCGGTCGGCTCCAGCCGCGCGCCTGCAACTGGCGTTCCAGCCAGCCCTGGCGGCGCTCGCCGAAGCGGCGGCTGACGGCGCGGGTTTCGATCAGAGGGATGACGGCCTTATCCATGGTGCTCGTTGCTCTGTGTGCTTGGGATGGGGTGATGGCAGCGCACCCGGTGCGCCGGCAGTGGCTCGCTGATCGCGGGGGCCACCAGGCACTGCCGGGACAGGCGCTCGCAGCGGGCAGCGAAGGCGCAGGTCGGCGGCAGGTGCAGCAGGTTGGGCGTCATCCCGGGAATCTGGCGCAGACGCGCACCGCGCCGGTTGTTGCTGGGCAGGCTGCCGATGAGGCCCTGCGTATAGGGGTGCAGCGACGCATCCAGCACCGCATCCACACTGCCCTGCTCGACGATGCGCCCGGCATACATCACCGCCACTTCATCGGCCAGGCCCGCCACCACGGACAGGTCGTGCGTGATCCAGATCAGCGCGGTGCCGTGCTGGCGCGCCAGCTTCTGCACTTCCGACAGGATCTGCGCCTGGATGGTCACATCCAGCGCGGTGGTGGGTTCATCGGCGATGATGAGGTCAGGCTTGTGAAGCATCGCGATGGCAATCGCTACGCGCTGACGCATGCCGCCCGACAATTGGTGCGGATAGGCTTGTAGCCGTTCCTCCGGGCTGGCGATACCCATCATGCCCAGAGTGTCACGGGCCAGTTCGCGCGCCTGCTGGCGGCCGACCTTGCTGTGCGCCAGCACGGCATCGACCATCTGCGCCTCCACCTTCAAGACGGGATTCAAGGTCATCATCGGGTCCTGGAAGATCATGGCGATGCGGTTGCCCTGCAGTTCGCGCAAGGAGGTCTTGTCCATGCTGACCAGGTCACGTCCCTGGAACAGGATCTCGCCGCCGACGATGCGACCCGGCGCATCGACCATGCCGAGGATGGAAAAGCCGGTCACGCTCTTGCCCGATCCGGATTCACCGACCAGGCCGAGAATGCGACCCCGCCCGACCGACAGCGAGACGTCATCCACCGCCGGCAGCACACCCTCGGGGGTAAAGAAATGGGTGCGCAGATTGCGCACCTCAAGAGTAGGCGCGCTCATTTCTGCCACCGTGGGTTGAGGATGTCGCGCAGGCGGTCACCCACCAGGTTGATGGCCACGATCACCACCAGCAGCGTGATGCCGGGATAGAAGCTGATCCAGTATTCGCCCGAGAGCATGTATTGGTAACCATTGGAGATGAGCAGGCCCAGCGAGGGTTCGGTAATGGGCACCCCCAGGCCGAGGAAGGACAAGGTCGCCTCCAGCGTGATGGCGCGCGCCACCTGCAGGGTACCGATGACGATGAGCGGCGGCAGGCAGTTGGGCAGGATGTGGCGCACCATGATGCGCCAGGACGACAGATTCAGGCCGCGCGCGGCCTCCACGTATTCCTTGCGCCGCTCCACCAGTGCCTGGCCGCGTGCGGTGCGCGCGTAATACGCCCACTCCAGCACCACCAGCGTGGCCATCACGTTGAAGATGCCCTTGCCCACATAGGCCAGGATCAGCATTGCCACCAGGATCGAAGGGAAGGACAACACCAGGTCGGCAAAGCGCATGAGCAGCGTATCGACCTTGCCACCGGCATACGCGGCCAGCAGGCCAATGAGCGTGCCGATGACACCGGCGATCAGGGCTGAGCCCACGCCGATGCCCACGCTGATGCGCAGGCCATAGAGAATGGCCGAGACCAGATCGCGGCCCTGGCCATCGGTGCCCAGCCAATAGGTAAAGCTGCCTGCACCGTTAATCGTGCCAGGATGCAGGCGTGCATCAAGCACATCGAGCTGCATCAGGTCATACGGATTCTGCGGCGTGATCCACGGAGCAGCGATGGCGCCGACGATGAGCAGCAGCACGATCACCAGTCCCAGCATGGCCGAACGCGAGGCCACGAAATGGCGCATCACGCGCCGCCATGGGGACTCGCGGCGCGGGGCCCGGAAGGCCGACAGCTCGGCCACGCGGGCGCGCACCTGTTCTTGCGTCATCGTCACTTCGGTCTGCGGCGCGCTCATGCACGGGCCTCCACCCGCACACGCGGGTCCAACAATTTGTAGAGCACATCGACCACCAGGTTGATGGTAACGAACATGCAGACGATCACCATCAGGTAAGCCACGATGACAGGACGATCCAGTGCGTTGATGCTGTCCAGGATCAGCTTGCCCGCACCAGGCCAGGCAAAGATGCTTTCTGTGACCACCGCAAAGGCAATGGTGGAGCCGAACTCCAGTCCGACCACGGTCACCAGCGGGATGAGCGTATTGCGCAGCACGTACATCAGCACCACGCGCGCCGGGGACAAGCCCTTGGCACGGGCGAACTTCACGTAGTCCATCGGCAGCACCTCACGCACATTGGCGCGGGTAAGGCGAATGACCAGCGAAATCTTGAACAGCGACAGGTTGATGGCCGGCAGGATCATGTGACGCCAGCCGTCCGCAGTCAGCCACGACCATTGCACACCGAACAGTTCGGCGGTCTGGCCGCGTCCGCCCGAAGGCAGCCATCCCAGCGTGACCGAGAAGGCCATGATCAACATCAGCCCGATCCAGAAGGTCGGCAGCGAAAACCCGAAGATGCTGGTGGTCATCACCAGGCGCGAGAAGGGATGATCCGGCTTCATGCCCGCCAACAGCCCCAGCGGCACCCCGACCAGCAAGGCCAGCAGCAACGCCGCGAAGGCCAGTTCCAGCGTGGCCGGCAGGCGCTGGAAGATCAGCAGGATGGCCGGGGTGTTGTAGACGAAGCTGTTGCCCAGATTGCCGTGCAGCGCGCCATTGAGGAAGGCCAGGTACTGGCGCCACACCGGCTGATCCAGTCCCAGTTCCTGGATGATGCGCAGGCGGTCCACCTGATCGACATCCTGGCCGATGAGGATATCGACCGGATTGCCGATCATGTGCAGGCCGAAGAAGACGATCACCGTCATCAACAGCACCACCATCAGCGCCTGCAACACGCTCTTTGCGATCGCTGCACTCATGCGGGCAGCTCCCAGGGCGATTCGCTCCACTCGTCGCCTTCCAGTTCCGGTTCTTCATAGGACTGGATATTGCGGTAGTGATACTCCACGTCTTCGCCGTACATCAGTGCAGCAATGCCCTGCGCCAGGCGGTAGGCACCATCGCTGATGGCGGGGATGTCGCCGGAAACCGTGCCATGGCTGGCCGCCGCCGGATAGCAGAAGCAATGTATGCGCTCCAGGCCCGGCAGGCTGCCCGGGGTCTTTTGCTGGAACTCGAATACCGGCCCCAGGTAGGGCGAGTCGGCCAGTTCCTGGTCTTCTTCGCCGACCGGCGGAGTGTAGCGGTCGCTCCAGTTGAGGATGTGCGGGGCGATGTCCTTGAACTCGCTGCGTAGGCTCCAGTCGATCTTGAAGCCGGTGGAGAAGAACAGGAAATCCAGTTCCAGCGGGCCGCGATTGGTCTGCAGCAGCAGCGTGCCGTCCGGCTTGACTTTGACCGATTCGATGGCGGTGCCCAGCAGGAAGCGTGCATTGGCAAAGCGCGAGACGCGGCGGGTGCTGCCGGAGGGCGGCGGCACCTGCTGCGCATTGACGTAGTGGCGGATGCGCCACTTCCATTCGTCCGACAGGTGCAGGTGGCCGTTAACCAGGCCGGGGCTGCCCGATCCCTTGCCCTTGTTGATGCGCGGCAGGTCCTTGCGGCGGATCAGCATATCCACTCGCGCGGCCCCCTCTTCCAGTGCGGTGGCAGCACTGTCCATGGCGGAGGCGCCACCACCGATCACGCCCACGCGCTTGCCCTTGAGACTGGCATAGTCGAACAGGTCCGAGGAATGTGCCCAGCGATCGCGCGGCAACTGATCGGCCAGCGGCGGCAGGTAGGCGCCACCCAGGCCGTCGCGGCCGGTGGCCACCACCACGCGGCGCGCCAGCACGGTCGATGTGCCCGCAGGCGATTGCAGCTGCAGCGCCACGATGCCATCGGCGCGCGGCTGCACGGCCAGCACGCGGTGTTCGTTGCGGATATCGAGCTGCATGACGCGACGGAACCAGCGCAGGTACTCCATCCATTGCAGGCGCGGGATCTTGTCCAGCGCTTCCCAGGCGTCCAGCCCGAACTGGGCCTCGAACCAGGCGCGGAAGGTCAGCGCCGGGAAGCCCAGTGCGGGACCGGTCAGGGTCTTGGGCGAGCGCAGGGTTTCCATGCGCGCAGTGGTGGCCCAGGGGCCTTCGAAGTCCTTGGGCGACTGGTCATAGATCACATTGGGAATGCCCAGGTGCGACAGCGCCACCGAGGCGGCCATGCCGGCCTGGCCGCCGCCGATGATGGCCACGTCGATCACCGGCACGCCATCGCGCAGGATGGCCGGGGTCCAGGACTTGCCGGGCAGCGCCAGCCATTGCAGATCCTGGCGCAGGCGCGCCTCCAGGGCAGCCAGTCCTTGCGGGGGAGCAGCGGGGATCAGGGTCGGTTCGGTCTCGTGCATAGCGCCTCGTCAAAAGCATGAAGAGACGTCGCGGGCAAGGGCCTGCGATCGTCTCGATTCGGGTTTTGTGATGCAACGCCCTTCCCGGTTGACGCTGCTTGCTTGGGTTCTAACTGCGTGCTGCCAAATCATTTACAACAATTCGTCATGCAGGCTGGCATCGCGCTTGACGAAGCCCTGCAAGGTCATGCGGGCGGCCTTTTCCACGGCATCGATCAGACGTTGCGTGACGCCTTCGACCGGTTTGCCATAGGGCGTGACCACGCCGAAGTAAAACGGAATCTCCACTGCCAGGCGCTTGACCACCATGCCCTCGATGGGCATGCCATAGGCCGTGGCCGGCTCCACCAGCGCCACCCCCAGCCCGGCACGGGCGGCCATGATGGCGTTGAAGGAGGTATTGGTATCGATGGCCACATCGAGCTGGCTGTTTTCGCCCAGCGCCAACTCCACGCGCTGGCGCAGGCGATAGCGGTTGGACATGGTAATGACGCGCTGGCCACGCAGGGCCGCGCGGGTGAGCTTGTCGCGACCGGCCAGCGGATGGTCGGCGCGCACCACCGCCACGCAGGGTGCCTCGCCGATCCAGTGCAACTCCAGCCCGCGATGGGCCACCGGCAGCGAGGTCAGCCCCAGGCTGACGGTACGGTGCAGGACTGCATGCACCACCTGCTCGGCCGAAGCGCTGCGCAGGTGGACGTGTTCGGGGAAGGCTCGCTCCCTGTCGGCAGCCAGCAACTGCAGGGCCGCCGGGGCGATGGTCGAGGCCAGGGCAGGCGTCGCCACCAGGTGCACGGGATGGACTTCTTCGCGGGCGATCTCCTGCGCACGCTCGCGGATGCTGCGCAGGCCCACCAGCGAGCGCTCCACCTCTTCATAGAGCAGAAAAGCCTTCGCCGTGGGCGTGACGCGCGGACCATTGCGATCGAACAGGGCATAGCCCAGCTCGGCCTCGAGATCACCGATGGCCTTGCTGACGGCCGGCTGCGAACGGCCCAGGCTGCGGCCGGCACCGGTCACACTGCCCAGGGTCATTACCGCAGCAAAGGCTTCCAGCTGATTCAGGTCCATGGAAATCGCATTCCTTGATCAAAGTGCTTGCATATGATTTTCGAATTATAGGTTTGCTTGTATTCTATTTCAGTATAATAATTTTGTATAAGCAAATACGTGAGGTGGCATGTGACCGCGAATCTCGCCGTCCTCCTGCCTTGCGGCCTGGCCAGTGGCGATGCTCGCGGGCAATCTTTACAAATCGTATATACAAATAAGCGCAAAGTCGTTTTCCGGATGCGGGCGACGGCGTTACTGTATGTGCTGGTCGCTGGTCACCCTGCTCAACTGGAATACGCTGCACTCTCCGGAACACCGTCATGAACGCCCCTGCTCCCTGCGGCCCGTCGGCCGATCTTCGTTTCCCCATCTACCTGGACTATGGCGCCACCACGCCGGTTGACCCGCGTGTGGCCCGCGTCATGTGCGACTTCCTCACGGAGAAGTTCGGCAATGCGGCCAGCAGTTCCCATCCTTTTGGCTGGGAGGCGCGGCGCGCGGTCGACCGGGCACGTGCACAAGTGGCGGGCCTGGTCGGTGCCCGGGCCGATGAAATCATCTGGACCTCGGGGGCGACCGAATCCAACAACCTGGCGCTCAAAGGCAGTGCCCACGCGCTGCGTGCCCAGGGACGAGGCAAGCATCTCATCACGGTGGCGACCGAACACAAGGCCGTGCTGGACACCATGCGTACGCTGGAGAAATCGGGCTTCGAGGTCACCATCCTGCAGCCCGATGCAGACGGCCTGATCACGGCAGCGCAGCTGCGCGCGGCACTGCGGCCGGATACGCTGCTGGTTTCGGTGATGTATGTGAACAACGAGATCGGCGTCATACAGCCGATTGCCGAACTGGGCGAAGTATGTGCCGAACGCGGCGTGATCTTTCACGTGGATGCGGTGCAGGCTGCCGGCAAGATCGCCATCGACCTGCAGCAGTTGAAGGTAGACCTGATGTCCTTCTCGGCGCACAAGGTCTATGGCCCCAAGGGTATCGGTGCCCTGTACGTGCGTCGCACCCCGGATCTGACGCTGGAAGCGCAGATCGATGGCGGCGGCCATGAAAACGGCATGCGTTCCGGCACCCTGGCCACACACCAGATCGTGGGCATGGGCGAGGCCTTTGCGCTGGCGGGAGAATTGCTGGAAGAAGAAGGACGCCGCATCCGCTGCCTGCGCGACCGCCTGTGGTCGGGTCTGGCGAACTTGCCGGGCGTACAGTTGAACGGCAGCGCCGAGGCGCGAGTGCCGCACAACCTCAACGTGAGCTTTCCGCCCACGCGCTATGGCACGCTGGGCAGCCAGTTGCTGGGCATTGCGGTGTCGGCCGGCTCAGCCTGCAACTCGGCGGCGTCGGCCCCTTCCTTCGTGCTGCTGGCCATTGGCCGCTCGCCCGAGGTGGCGCGCAATGCCGTACGCTTCTCGCTGGGACGCGGTACCAGCGAGGCCGAGATCGACTATGTCGTGGCCACCGTACGACAAGTGCTGGCGCATGAAGTCGAGGCTGCCGCACTGACCGGCGACTGAAGCGTCCGTCCCCTTCACGGACGCGGCCACGACCCGGCCGTTGAGCAGAACCACGGTGTGATCCGTGGTTTTTTTTGTGCCGCGCCAGGTGGGCGATCACATTATCAATCTCCGGGACAGGTACAAACTTGGTGCCCGCCCGCCCCAACATCGCCCCGGCCTTGCCCCTCCATCGGCCAGTCCATATCGGCATCACATCATGCCGGATCGGCACCATCCCGGACGATAGCGTGGGCGCCTGTTGCGGCGCATTTGCAACCGGGCCGCCGCTCCCGCGCCAGGCCTGGCATGGTCATTGCAAACCCGCCCCGGCACGACACAGTCCATTCAACGAAAGGGATTTACATGAAATTTGCCAAACCGGTGCTGGCCGTCTCGCTGGCCCTGCTGGGCCTGTCCACCCAACTCGCACGGGCCGACGCGCTGGCCGACATCCAGAAGGCCGGCACCATTCGCATCGCCGTGCCGCAGGACTTCGCGCCGTTCGGCTCGGTCAATTCGGAGCTGCAACTGCAGGGCCTGGACATCGATGTGGCCAAGCTGATCGCGCAAAAAATGGGCGTGAAGGTGCAACTGGTGCCGGTAGCCAGCGCCAACCGCATCGCCTACCTGCAGACGCACAAGGCGGACCTGGTCATCTCCACATTGGGCAAGAATGCCGAGCGTGAAAAGGTGATCGACTTCTCGCAATCCTATGCGCCCTACAACAACAGCGTCTTCGGGGTAGCCTCAGTCAAGGTGAGCGGCCCGGCCGACCTGGCGGGCAAGACCGTGGGCGTGGCACGCGGCACCTTCCAGGACCTGCAGCTGACCGACACGGCCCCCAAGAGCGCCACCATCAAGCGCTACGAAGACAACAACGCCATGATCTCGGCCTACGTGTCCGGTCAGGTGCAGTTGGTCGGCACCGGCGATTTCGTGGCCTATGCGCTGGCCGAGAAGGCTCCTGAGAACAAGCCGGTGCTCAAGTACATCATCCAGGAATCCAGCTGCAGCGTCGGCCTCAACAAGGGCGAAGCGGCCTTGCGTGACAAGGTCAATGAGGTCCTGACCGCGTCCAAGAAAAATGGCGAACTCAATGCCATCGTGCAGAAATGGCTGAACGTGCCCTTGCCCGCCAAGATGGCTACCACTTTCCAATAAGCAGAACGGCCCGCCAGGGCGGGCCGTCCTTGCGGGCCGGATCGCTTACTGGTAAGTCGTGGCGATCTTTTCCGGCAGCGGCACATTGAGCCACTTCTTGACGATGCCATTGAGCTCACCGCTCTTCTTGGAGGCAGTCAGCGCCTCATTGACCTTGGCCATGAGCGCGGGCTCACCCTTGTTCATGCCTACATAGCAGGTCGAGACGTTGATGATGTACTTGAGCAGCGGCTTGTTGGCGGGTGTCTTCTCGGCCAGCGCATAGGCCACGAAATCGCCGGTGCCGACCAACTGCACCTGACCGGACACGTAGGCCGAGATCAGCCCGTTGTTGTCTTCGTAGCGCTTGATGATGGTGCTCTTGGGAACGCTGTCAGTGAGCATCAGATCTTCGAAGGTGGAGCGGGCCACGCCCACAGTCTGGTTGGCCAGGTCAGCCGGACCCGCGACCTTGATGGCGGCCACGCCGAAGACACTGTTGTTGTAGGGCGCATAGCCTTGCGAGAAGTCGATCACCTTTTCACGCTCGGCATTCTTGCCCAGGGTGGAGATGATGAGGTCGATCTTGTGCGTCTGCAGGAACGCCATGCGGCTGGAGATCGGCACCGGTACCAGTTCGGCCTTCACACCCAGGCCCTTGGCGACCAGCTTGGCGACCTCGATGTCCAGCCCCTGCAGCTGCAGATCAGCCGTGACCGATCCATACGGCGCAAAGTCCTGCGGCACACCGATCCTGACCACGCCGGCCTTCTGGATGTCGGCCAGGTTGTCGGCGCAGGCGGTAGCGCTGAGAGAGGCCAGAGCGGCCAGGGCAATGATGGTCTTGATGAACTTCATGAAGGTTCCCTTGTTGTCGTGGATGTCGTCAACGGTGCGGCAGACAAAGACTTAGAAAATCACACGCCGCAATCCGTACGCGTCCCGCATCGTTGCCATGAAGCAGGAGCTGCCGGACGCGATCTTCTTCCCTGCAAGGACCATGCCAGCCAGTCCCGGATAGCGGAAATCATTTCCGTCATCGGAGCACCCGGGGGAAATCCGATATCGCTCCGGATATCGCTCCCGATCTCTGCGGTGCCTGCCCGAAGTTCTAAGGTTTCCGGATCGGACACCACCATGCCGGCCCACGCGCCAACGCCCATCCCCCGAGCGAAAGCGGAGAGGCCGGCCGCCGTGCACGATTGATCGCGATGAGGCAAAATCTAAGGAATGCAGGACTGGCCCAAAGGGACAATATTGTGGGAATTCGCTTGACACGAACTTCAAGCAGGAATAAAAAGCGGGGGCATCTTCGCTGTTGCGATCGCGCCAAAGATCGGCACCAGCATTCCCGCCAAATAAGAGCGGCCCGACAAAAATCGTAAAATCGAAGAAATAAGTTCTTCTGCCTTTACGATCGAAGTTATATTGCCGCAGGCACTTCAGCAACCTCATTCCAGACCAATCACAAGGGAGATACCCATGCCCAAGCGTTCCAAGACCATCGAACCCGTCGTGGTGGTTCCGCCGCAGTTTCTGACCGAACCGGATGGTTTCCTCAATGTCCCGGTGAGCCGCAAGACCCGCGATCACATCCACCACCTCAAGAAAAGCATGCGGGTTTCCAGCCAGGCTGAAGTGATCGAGAAGGCCGTCGCCATCGTGCGCGCCATTGATCTGGCTGCCAAAGGCGAGTTGCCCGAAACCTGAACCATTCTCGGCACCACCTCCGGCCATGCAAAAGGCCATCCGTTCATCCGGATGGCCTTTTTTCATTGCACGACCTGAACAGCCGCTTCGGCTGGCACGGCGCGCTGCCGTCGGCACCGCGCCAGGCGCCTTACTTGCCGGCCATCTTCTCATCGAACCAGCGTTTCCACGCCGGCACGGCCGTGGCAAAAGTGCCGCGATGCGTAGTCGGTCCGGTCGACACCGCCTGCACATGCGGATTGCCCGCGCCCATGGCTTGCGCGTAGGTCATCGCCATGCGGCCTACGCCAGGGGTGATGGCTTCGTCCGTCTCGCCATAATAATTGCGCACGTCGGAACGGATGACCCAGCGATAGGCCTGGGTCGCCGCGATCAGGCGCCCGTAGGCGGACTGGGCAAAGTATTGCGGGTCGAAATATTCAGGGCGCATCAACTTGTGCAGGTCGGTCGGAATGTCGGCCACATTGAAGGGCTGGCGATCATAGGCTTTCTTGGCCACGTCATAGACGGAATCCTTGAGTACCGAACGCGCCAGCCCCGGTACACCGTAGTAATTCTCGAAGGCGAAGGCCGAGAGGATCACGATGCTGTTGAGCCAGGCCGCATCATTGGGACGCGGATAGGTAAGAAAGCCTTCAAGCAGTGCGAACACATCCAGGGGCGCACTGGCGGTGGTGGCGGCATCGACCCTGATGCCGGCCGCCTCCAGCTTTTCGAGGAAGGCCATGGTCACGAAGCCGCCCTGGGACCAGCCCGAGAGGAACAGTTTGTCGTCGCGCACGCCCATGCTGGCCAGCACGCTGCGCGCCGCCAGCAACATGTCGTAGGTGGCCTGCTGATGGCTGCCCTTGACCATGTAGCCTTCCGGCTCGCTGGAAATGCCCATGCCGAAATAATCGGCACCGATGAGGGCATAGCCCTGGCCGGCGAACTGGGCAATCATCAGTTGCGTTTCGGGAGATTGCTCGGGGAAGGAAGGTACCTGCTGGCGCTCATACACGGTGCCATGCTGGTAGGACACCAGCGCATAAGATCTGGCGGACGTATCGGGCAATGCCAGCAGGCCGGACGCCAGGATGGGCTGATTGCCGCGCTCCGGGATCACCGAAGGATAGGTCACCCGATAGAGCAGCACGGCATTGCGCGCGGGCGTGTAGTTGACCTGGACACCGGAGAAGGCGGGCGTGTCCTTTTGCAGAATGGCATTGAGCCGGTCGACATCCCAACGGCCGATCAACTGATAGCGCACACCCGAGGCCACCGCCTGCACCGCCGGAGCAACGGGCGTCTGCGCCCATGCCGGAGATGGCAAGGCGGACAACATCCCGGTCAGTATTGCCAGAACCATGCTGGCGCGCATCAGGCATGACTTCATTGCTTCCCCTTTTTTGTATTGGAATTGAATCGCTGCAATCGTTTGCATCGCCTGTAGACGGCGCTTGCGTGCAACATGCAGCGTATGTATATACTGTCCAGCCTGGCGCATTATGACGAGCCGGTGCGCGTCGCAAAGCGGGAAAAGCGGGGGCTTTACCGTGCAAGCGCAGGTTTGGGGCTGAGGTGACTTCTGGTATAAACAGTGACTGGAACGCCGTCTGCCCTTTCCCCCCGATGGCCGGCGGCGCCATTCACATTCCGACATCGAGAAACGAGCAAGCCATGAACAAGCGTTCCCCCTCCCGCGTCCGCTTTCTGAAGCTGGCCGCCCAGGCCGGCCTGATCTGCGCCGCAGCCCTGAGCTACCCTGCACATGCCCAGGCCAACCTGGACTTCTTCTCCAACACGGCCGTGGCCGACCTGAAGAAGGAACAGATCAACTCCCTCTATGCCGCCATCAGCGCCTCGCTGGATGCGGGCGTGAGCGGCAAGACCTCGCAGTGGACCGATGGCCCCAAGCCCTCCACCACGGCCAAGATCACGCCGACCTTCGAGCAGAGCACCCCGCCCTGCGCCAAGGTGGACCTGGTGGTCTCCAGCAAGCGCGGGACCGAGCCGCTGAAATTGCGCTATTGCAAGAACAGCGCAGGCAAGTGGGCGCTGAGCAACTGATCCGCTGACTGACTGCATTACTGCGCGCAGCGCGGCGTCGGCATGCTTTTTGCGCCCCGCGCAACTCACACCGCTTCCTCAAGGTAGCTTTACACCATGGCTGATACAGACCAACATTTTCTTGTCGTCGATGACTTTTCGACGATGCGCCGCATTGTCAGCGGCCTGCTCAAGGAACTCGAATACACCAAGATCGTGGAAGCCGATGATGGCTCCACGGCCCTGAAGATCCTGGAGTCGGGTGCTTCCAACATTACCTTCGTGCTGACCGACTGGAACATGCCGGTCATGGACGGCCTGACCCTGTTGAAGAAAATCCGCTCCACGCCGGCGCTGGCGCATCTGCCGGTATTGATGATCACGGCCGAGGCCAAGAAGGAGAACATCGTCACGGCGGCCCAGGAAGGCGCCGATGGGTATATCGTCAAACCCTTCAACGCCACCACGCTCAAGGAAAAGATCGAGAAGATCCTGGCGCGGCGCGCACAGATGAAATGAGAGAGCGCGATGGACATCCCCGCCAATGACGACCAGCAGGAACCGGAACCGGGCAGCATCATCAAGCACGCCTCCATGACGACCCGCATCCACCGGACCATCTATACCCTGGAGAGTCGTATCGTGCAGCAGGGCAGTGGCGTGCAGCGCTCGGAATATCGTGTGCTGCTGGAACGCAATGTCATCAAGGACTGGACCGAAGGTGACGTGGCCCAGTATTTCGGACTGGACATCTACTGATTCCTGCGGATTGTGGTGAGCGCTTTGCACACACCGGCAGAAAACATCAACGGCAGCCTCGTGCTGCCGTTGTCGCGTCACGTCGTGCAAAGACCGACGCAGCGCTCAACCGCGGCGGCCACCTGCAACGGGTCGAAGCGAGTCCAGCGGGCTGCAACGTGCTGGTCCGGCCGGATGAGGTAGGTGCATCCCTCGCGCGCGGCATAGCGCTGTGCGACCAAGCCTTGCACATCCTCCAGCATGGCCCCGGAACCGGCCGGGCCGATGGTCTTGACCACAATCTCAAGGCCTGCCGCATGCAGGCTGGCAGGGGTCTCGCCACTACCGAACACCAGTACGGTGAAGCCCTCCCCCAACTGATCCAGCAGCCAGCCCGGCCGCCTTGCCTGCCGCACCGGCGCATCGGCGCAGGGGGTGCCGGGCACCATGCGTGGGCCAAACAGGACGTTGTCGGGGGTATTGAGCGAGGACGCCACATAAGGCGTGGGCGTGGACAGGCGCCCGCTGTTGACCAGGGTCCGCGCGAACGGCTCGCGCTCGGCCAGGGTCAGCACGGCATCGCGCAGCACACGACTGACACGGCTCTTGGGCGTGATGAAATCGGTGGAGCGCGTGGACTGGCGCAGGTTGTCGTCGGCGGCGAAGGCGCGCTCCTCGTGATAGCTGTCGATGAAGCTGGCCGGTGCCTGGCCATCGATGACCAGCTTGAGCTTCCAGATCAGGTTGTCGATATCCTGCACGCCGGTATTGGCGCCACGTGCCCCGAAGGGGGAGACCTGGTGCGCCGCATCACCGGCAAAGAGTACCCGCTGGACGCGCATGTTGTCGATGCGGCGGCAGGCAAACTGGTAAACCGACACCCATTCCAGCTCGAATTCCACACCCTCGCCCAGCATGGCCTGGATGCGCGGGATGACCTTGCCGGGCTTCTTCTCTTCCTCCGGATCGGCGTCCCAGCCGAGCTGGAAATCGATGCGCCAGACGTTGTCGCACTGCCTGTGCAGCAATACGCTCTGGCCGGGATGAAAAGGCGGATCGAACCAGAACCAGCGCTCGGTGGGGAAATCGGCCTTCATGATGACATCGGCGATAAGGAAGCGGTCCTGGAAGAACTGACCGGTAAATTGCGCGCCGACCATCTTGCGCGTATCACTGTTGGCACCGTCGCAGGCGATGACCCATTGTGCCTGCATGGTGAAGATGCCATCCGGCGTTTCCACGCTCAGGGTGGCACCGTCGTCGTCCTGCTCCAGGGCCAGCAGGCGATGCTTCCAGCGCAGCTCGATGAGCGGCTGCGCCAGACAGGCTTCCACCAGATACTGCTCCAGATAGTATTGCTGCAGGTTGATCATGGCCGGCATCTTGTGCCCGGTCTCCGGTAGCAGGTCGAACTGGTAGACCTGGCGCTCCTCAAAAAACACCTTGCCCAGTTGCCAGCCCACGCCCTTGTCCACCATGCGCTGCGCCACGCCCAGGCGGTCCCAGATTTCCAGCGGACGCTTGGCATAGCAGACCGCACGCGAACCGATGCTGACCGTGTCATTGTCATCCAGCACCACGGCGGGCAGGCCGCGTGCTGCGCATTCCAGTGCGGCCGTCAAACCGATGGGGCCGGCGCCGATGATGACCACCGGATGGCGCAACGGTTGCCCGCTGCGCTGTTCATCAGATTGCCGGTAGGCGAAACGGGGATAGGTATAAGTGCTCTGCATGGGTGTCTCCTGTCAATGAACGGGTGATGCTGGTGTCATTTTTTTATCGGATCAATGGTCTGCCGCCGTGAATTCCTGCGCGTGCATCCAGGCAGCGTGCCGAGGCGCACGGCGGGTCCGCGACCACTCTTCGAGCATGTCCCACTTCACCTCGTCCAGGCACTGCATCTGCTGCGCACTGGCGCAATCGGCGGCCAGTTCGATGCGGTGGCCACTGGGATCGAAGAAATAGATGGATTTGAAGATGGTGTGATCGGTAACGCCGACCACGTCGATGCCATCGGCCCGCAGGCGCTGCATGACTTCCCGCAACGTGGCTTCGCTGTCGACCTTGAAGGCGATGTGCTGCACCCAGGCCGGGGTATTGGTGTCGCGCCCCATGGGCGGAGAATTGGGGATCTCGAAGAAGGCCAGCACATTGCCCTGGCCGGCGTCGAGGAAGACGTGCATGTAGGGGTCAGGTGCCTTGGTCGAGGGCACCTGGTCTTCGGCGATGGCCAGAATGAAATCCATGTTCAGGTATTTCTGGTACCAGAGCACGGTTTCTTTGGCGTCCTTGCAGCGGTAGGCAACGTGATGGATGCGATCGATCTTCATGGCAGTCTCCTGGAGGGCGTTCTTCGAATTAGTAACGGTTGTTACTATATGGACAGCCGACGGCCAGGGTCAATGTGGAAGATGGGCAAGAACGGCAGCACAGGCAGGGGTCTTGACATGGATCAAGCGCAGGACGGCTGCGTTGAATTGGTAACGTCTGTTACCATGCGGGAATGAAACTGCAATCCTTCTTTCCCTATCAACTGGCGCAACTGGCCGAGGCGGTCAGTCGTTCAGTGGCCGGTGTCTATGCCGACCGCTTCGGGCTGAGCCGTGACGAGTGGCGCATTCTGGCTGCCCTGGCCGAAGAGGGGCAAATGCAGGCCAGTGCTCTGGTACCCCACACCTCGCTGGACAAGATGCAGGTCAGCCGCGCGCTGGCGCGCATGGAACAGGAAGGACTGGTACTGCGCCAGCCCTGTCCGGACGATGCACGCGCGCGCATCGTGCGGCCAACGGCGCAGGGCCGCAAGCTGTACCGCAAGATCGTTCCGATGGTGCAGGCGCGTGAAGCCTATCTGTTGCAGGCCTTGAGCTGTGGCGAGCGCGAGGCACTCCTGCGCGCCATGGAGAAGATCCGCGAGCGCGCCATGCAGGCCGTGGACGCGGCCGACTGAGGCTGCTCGTTGCCAGCCTCAGACCGCTAGGCGGACCAGGCCAGCTTGGGTTTTCTGACGGGGAATTCGCGGTAGACCGCCCTGCCGCGCCCGGCCTCCTTGGCCTGATAAAGGGCCTTGTCGGCGCTTTCGATGAGTTCGCGCGGGAGGTAGGAAAAGCCCTCGTCGGAGGTGATGGAGGTAATGCCGATACTGACCGTGACCGTACCCTCGACGCTGGATGCGTGCGGGATAGCCCGGGCGCTGACGGCTGCCTCTATCCGTTCGGCCACGACGAGGGCACCGGCGCTGCCGCACTCAGGCAACAGCACGGAAAACTCTTCGCCCCCGTAGCGGGCCACGGTATCGATCTCCCGCTGGACGGCGCCGCAGATGGCCGCTGCAATGTTCTTCAGGCAGACATCACCTACCACATGGCCGTAGCGGTCGTTGTATTGCTTGAAGTGATCGACATCGATCATCAGCAGCGAAAACGCCCCGCCCACTCGCGCAAAGCGCGCCGCTTCGGCCTCCAGCAATTCATCGAAATGGCGGCGATTGATGGCGCCGGTCAATCCGTCACGGCGCGACTGAGTCTGCAGCAGCTCGAACATGGCCTCAAGTTCCGCCTGCGCCCTTACCGCATCAGCTTGTGCCCGCTCCCGCAGTGATACCTGCGCCACCATCCTGGTACCGCCGTAGCAGATCGCAAGCAGCAGGACAATGATGCCCATGCCGCGCACGATGGCATGCCTGGCCCAGCCGTGCAGGACTTCGTCCTCGGACACGGCCACGATGACAAAGAGCGGGTAGTTGGCAAGGTGCTTGAAGCCATGGATGCGCAAGATACCGTCCTGCGTCGAGCGGCTCTCTACCGCACCCGCCTCTTGCACCTTGATGTGCTGTTGGAACAAGGGCGACTGCGCGAGCGACTTGCCCATGGAATCGGCAAGCAGTGGCCGGCGATACAGGACCGTGCCGTCGTTCGAGCCGAACAGGATGGCACCCTGCTGCCCGATATCGAACTTGTGATAGAAGCGTTCGAAGAACTGAATGTCCAGCGTGGCCAGCACGACGCCACCAAACGAACCGTCGGGCTTGCTGACGCGGCGGCTCATGGTGAGAACCCAGTGCCCGGTGGACTTGCTGCGGATGGGCTTGCCGATGAAGGTGGTATCGGCCTGATGTGCCTGGTGATGCTGGAAATAGTCGCGGTCGCTGTTGTTGAATCGTGTTTCGAGAACCGGCTGGGAGGAGGCGATCCATCGGCCTTTTTCGTCATAGACGAACAGGCCCGCCAGTTGCGGCACCTCGCTTACGTTGCGGACCAGGAAGTTGTGCAGGCGCTCGTTGTCCGTGGTCGCCAGCCGCTTGTCCTGAACCTGCTCCATCACGGCCTTGAGCACGATGTCGACCTCGTCGAGCGCCTGGTCCGCATGCTGCGACAGGGCCAGCGCCATGTTGGCCGTGGCGCGGAAGGATTCGTCCATCTCGGTGCTGTGCTCGTGCCAGGAGGTCCATGCCTCCAGCACGAGGATGATGATGCAGACGGCCGCCACAAACCCCTTGGCCGCCCTGGACGCCACCTTGATCGGACACACTTGCATTGCTCTCCCCTGAACGGTGACGTCTCGTGGCGCCATTATTGTTCAACCGGGCGGGCATTGCCATCAGAGATTGCCTGAGATGCGCGTAGTGCGCCACAGCGCGGCAAGGCGGCTCAGGATTCTCCCGATGGTATCAAAGAGCCAACACAGTATACGCTCGGGGGATGGGAGAAATCATGCTAAACAGTTTTGCAGAAGAGATTGCGGACCGATATGTCCTGATCATAGAGAAGCTGGCCGAGATGGCCGGGGCCAACCTGATCGTGGGCGACCTCATTCGAAATGCCACCCGCAATTGCCTGGTCGCGATGTCGGCTGCCGGTGCCGAGCCCGGCGAGATACGCCACTACGCAGGTGGTCTGATCGGCAGGCATATCGGCGCCCTGCAGGCGCACAGCGGACGGACGCTGGCGGCATGGGTGCATGCCCGCAATCATATGGAATTCCTGCTGTTCATCGAAGAACAGGACGTGTTGCCACAGTCCGCAGAGGTGGGAGCCGGCGCCGGGGTGACGGTGCACTGAAGCCGGCAGCGGCCGGGCAAAAGGACAGCTGAGCGGGACAGAATCTGTCTCCCTGCGAAGCGCAGCACAAGCAATTTTCAGCTGCCCAAGAAGGGATTTGACGACGGCTACGGCGTTGGCACGGACAACCGTGCAGATCAGCTTGTGACTACGATTTCTCTCCTCTCGGCAATGCCGGCTCGCCCTTTCCTACAAAAGTTAGAGAAAAGCGCTGATCGCTGCGCCCGAAGTGACTGCTCTAGGATGATCCAGCCTTTCCGGTCCGTCGGACCGGTCCTGTGACCATACACTTTCTGGGGTAGTGACCACTATGAAGCTCGATTCGCTCGCACGTCCTTGCTTGCCCATCAGGACATTTCGCCTGATGGCTTCTCTTTCCGGCACGGTTGCACTGAGCCTGCTTGCTCAAGGCGCCCATGCAGATCCCTCACCGGCGCTGGATCGTTTCAGCCTGTCGGCAGGCGGCTATTACGTCAATCCGACCTTCAACGTCCAGGCCAATACGCGCTACGGCTCCGCTGACAGCGGCGACATCGACCGCAACCGCACCACCCTGCCGCGCTTGCGCGCCGAACTTCTGCTGGGAGACAGCCAGGGGCTGTCCTTCGATTATTTCCGCTACCGCAACGACTACAGCTACAGCACTTCGCGCTCCTTCAACGTCGGCGGTACGCCAGCCATCCTGGCCGGCACAGCCAACGCCAATATCGAGGTGGACTTCGCCTCGCTGGCCTACAAGTGGTGGCTGGGCAAGGGCAATGACGTGTTCGGCATCGGCCTGGGCGCTGGTTATTACCGCGCCCACTATGATCTCAGAGCCAATGGTGTCTTCAACGGCACCACCGGTTCCCTCGATGAAAGCGATACCGAAAAGACCTTCGCACCGCTTCTTGAGCTCGGATGGAAGCACGCTTTCAGCAAGGACCTGCGACTGTATGCCGAGGCTTCGGGGGTCAGGAAAAACTGGGGGACGGTGACCGGACACATCTATGGCGCGGCTCTGGGCGTGGAATGGTATCCGCTGAAAAACCTCGGCATTGGCGCCGACTATGGCATCACCCGCATTCATATCGACCGCGATGGCGGCAGTTCGCAAGCCGCACTCGATGTGAAACTGACCGGGCCATCGGCCTATCTGAAAGTGCGGTTCTGATTCGGGATCGTCCGGCAAAGTGGCGAGCAATAAAAAAGCCCCGCAATGCGGGGCTTTTAGCACTACTGGCGGAGAGGGGGGGATTCGAACCCCCGATAGGCTATGAACCTATACACGCTTTCCAGGCGTGCGACTTAAACCACTCATCCACCTCTCCTGGATTTGGGTTCGCGTTCAGCGAAGCCACGCATTATAGCAAGCTTCTCGGCGAAGCCAAGTCTTTTCTGCATGTTTTTCAAAAAGACCATAAAAAAACCGGCAGGACCAGGCATCGCTACCACAACGCCCTGCCCCGCCGGTTTGCCTGCCGCCGCCTTGCAACGGCAGTATCAGGCTTACTGCGCTTCCTTGAGCTGATCCAGGATGGCCGGATTTTCCAGTGTGGAGACGTCCTGCGTGATCGCCTCGCCCTTGGCCAGCACGCGCAGCAGACGACGCATGATCTTGCCGGAACGGGTCTTGGGCAGGTTGTCGCCGAAACGGATTTCCTTGGGCTTGGCAATCGGACCGATTTCCTTGGCCACCCAGTCGCGCAGCTCCTTGGCAATCTGCTTGGCCTCGTCTCCGGTCGGACGCGGACGCTTCAAGACCACGAAGGCGCAAATCGATTCACCCGTCGTTTCATCGGGCTTGCCGACCACGGCGGCCTCGGCCACGATGCTGTTGGCGACCAGCGCCGATTCGATTTCCATGGTGCCCATGCGGTGGCCGGAGACGTTCAACACATCATCGATACGCCCGGTGATGGTGAAGTAGCCGGTCTCCTTGTTGCGCACCGCGCCGTCGCCAGCCAGATAGATGTTGCCACCCAGCTCCTCCGGGAAGTAGCTTTTCTTGAAGCGCTCCGGATCGTTCCAGATGGTGCGGATCATCGACGGCCACGGACGCTTGACTACCAGGATGCCGCCATTGCCATTGGGGATGTCATTGCCAGTCTCATCGACGATGGCTGCCGTGATGCCCGGCAACGGCAGCGTGCAGGAACCGGGTACCTGGGGCGTTGCGCCCGGCAGCGGTGAAATCATGTGGCCGCCGGTCTCGGTCTGCCAGAAGGTGTCGACGATGGGGCAATTCTCGCGGCCAACGTTCTTGTAGTACCACATCCAGGCTTCCGGATTGATGGGCTCACCCACCGAACCGAGGATGCGCAGCGAGGACAGGTCGTATTGCTTCGGGTGGACCTTCTCATCTGCATCGGCGGCCTTGATGAGCGAACGGATCGCCGTCGGTGCGGTGTAGAAGATGGTGGCCTTGTGGCGCGCCACCATGTCCCAGAAGCGGCCAGCGTTCGGATAGGTGGGTACGCCTTCGAAGACGATCTGGGTCGCACCCACGGCCAGCGGGCCATAGGCGATGTAGGTGTGGCCGGTGATCCAGCCGATGTCGGCAGTACACCAGTAGACATCATCAGGCTTGATGTCGAAGGTCCACTTCATGGTCAGCACGGCCCACAGCAGGTAGCCGGCCGAGGAATGCTGCACGCCCTTGGGCTTGCCGGTGGAACCGGAGGTGTAGAGGATGAACAGCGGATGCTCCGCATCCACCCATTCCGGCTCGCAGGTATCGGGCTGGTTGGCCACCACGTCGGAAAGCCACAGATCGCGCCCTTCGACCCAGTTGATCTCGGCACCGGCGCGCTTGTAGACGACCACGTGCTTCAGGGTGTCGCAGCCGCCCATGGCCAAGGCTTCATCGACGATGGATTTCAAGGGCAGCTGCTTGCCGCCGCGCACCTGGTAATCCGCGGTCAGCACGGCCACGGCGCCAGCGTCGATGACGCGCTCGTGCAGGGATTTGGCGGAGAAGCCGCCAAAGACCACCGAGTGCGTCGCACCGATGCGCGCACACGCCTGCATGGCGGCCACGCCCTCAACCGACATGGGCATGTAGATGACCACGCGGTCACCCTTCCTGATGCCCAGCGATTTGAGGCCGTTGGCGAACTGGCAGACCTTCTGGTGCAGTTCGCGATAGGACACGCGGGTGACCTTGCCGTCGTCGGATTCGAAGATGACGGCAGTCTTGTCGGCATTGCCGTTGTCCAGGTTGACGTCCAGGCAGTTGTACGAAACGTTCACCTGGCCATCGGCGAACCACTTGTAGAACGGTGCGTTGGATTCATCCAGCGTCTGGGTGAAAGGCTTGTGCCACTTCAGGTTGTCCTTGGCCAGCTTGGCCCAGCTGCCTTCGTAGTCTTTTTCGAATTCGGCGTTCAGGGCCTGGTAGGCGTCCATGCCCGAAATGGCGGCGTGCTTGACCAGCTCGGCCGGCGGTGCGAATACGCGGTTCTCTTGCTTGAATGTCTCGATGTCTGCCACGGTAGTCTCCAAAAGGTTTGTTTTTGCTTTCCGCAAAACATAGGCCGTTTCACTTACTCAGTCCTTACACAAGCAGCACCCATCGGGGCGGGAAGCCGCTTGCATCAGGGCTGACCGGCGATGACGGCGCCTTGGTAGGCGTCGGAGCGGCGCAGTAGTGCGCTGACTCCATGGACGCAGACCTTCATATCGCTGCAATGTTCTCTGATGTTCAAGACAACATATTGGCATTCTGGCACAGGTCGATGTTTCCCGCAGGCACTGTCCACGGCGCTTGCGAGGCGGGTCCCCGGAAATGGGCGAAGGGCGTGTAGAATACGGCCCCAAATCCGAAGCCGCGCTGGTCCTCCGCAGTCGGCGCCCTCCTCGGATATCGCCACCATCGCCAGAATCACGCGTAGCCCAGACCCATGAAAAACTCGTCGCCCCAGCCTCCCCGCAAGATCGGCATCCTGCCCAACCTGATTTTCATGAGCCGCTGGCTGCAACTGCCGCTCTATCTGGGGCTGATCCTGGCGCAGTGCGTCTACGTCTATCACTTCTGGGTCGAGCTGGTGGACCTGATCGGTGCGGCCATGGGCAGTGCCAGTTCGCTGGCTCACATCCTGGACGCCGTGGCCATTCCCGGCGCCATCCGCCCGGAAAAGCTCAATGAACAAACCATCATGCTGGTGGTGCTGGCGCTGATCGACGTGGTGATGATTTCCAACCTGCTGATCATGGTGATCGTGGGCGGATATGAAACTTTCGTCTCCCGCATGAACCTGGAAGGCCATCCGGACCAGCCCGAGTGGCTCTCGCATGTGAATGCTTCTGTCCTGAAGGTCAAGCTGGCCACGGCCATCATCGGGATCTCGTCGATCCACCTGCTCAAAACCTTCATCAACGCCAATCTGTATGATGCCAAGACGCTCATCGCCCAGACCGGCATCCATATCGCCTTCCTCTTGTCGGCCATGGCCATCGCATATTGCGACCGGCTGATGGTGCATCCGACCGAATCGTCCGACAAGCCGCACTGACTTTGCCTCATCCAAACCGAGAGAACCAGCCATGACCATCATCAAGCAAGACGATCTCATCGAATCCGTCGCCGCCGCGCTGCAGTACATCAGCTACTACCATCCGGCCGACTATATCCAGCATCTGGCC
Source organism: Herbaspirillum sp. FG34 (assembly GCF_057809315.1). NCBI lineage: Bacteria > Pseudomonadati > Pseudomonadota > Betaproteobacteria > Burkholderiales > Oxalobacteraceae > Herbaspirillum > Herbaspirillum sp. FG34. Next base: position 27,994 of record NZ_JBMDJS010000001.1, read on the forward strand.
CGCGCCTACGAGACCGAGCAAAGCCCGGCCGCCAAGGATGCCATCGCACAGATCCTGACCAACTCGCGCATGTGCGCCGAGGGCAAGCGCCCGATCTGCCAGGATACCGGCATCGTCAATGTGTTCCTGAAGATCGGCATGGGCGTGCGCTTCGAAGGCTTCTCGGGCTCGATCGCCGACGCCGTCAACGAAGGCGTGCGCCGCGGCTACTCGCACCCGGACAACGTGCTGCGCGCCTCCATCGTGGCCGACCCGCAGTTCGAGCGCAAGAACACCAAGGACAACACCCCGGCCGTGATCCACATGGAACTGGTGCCCGGCAACACCGTGGACGTGCAGATCGCGGCCAAGGGCGGCGGCTCCGAGAACAAGACCAAGTTCGTCATGTTGAATCCCTCCGACAACCTGGTGGACTGGGTCTTGAAGACGGTCCCGACCATGGGTGCCGGCTGGTGCCCGCCGGGCATGCTGGGTATCGGCATCGGCGGCACCGCCGAGAAGGCCATGCTGATGGCCAAGGAAGTGCTGATGGAAGACATCGACATGTACGAGCTCTTGAAGCGCGGCCCGCAGAACAAGACCGAAGAACTGCGTATCGAGCTCTATGAGAAGGTCAACGCACTGGGCATCGGCGCACAGGGCCTGGGCGGCCTGACCACCGTGCTGGATGTGAAGATCATGATGCACCCGACCCATGCGGCCTCCAAGCCCGTGGCCATGATCCCCAACTGTGCCGCGACCCGCCACGGCCACTTCGTGCTGGATGGCTCCGGCCCGGCCTACATGGAACCGCCGTCGCTGTCGGACTGGCCTGAAGTGCACTGGGTAGCCGACACCGAGAAGTCCCAGCGCGTCAATCTGGACACCCTGACCAAGGAAGAAGTCGCATCCTGGAAGCCGGGCCAGACCCTGCTGTTGAACGGCAAGATGCTGACCGGCCGCGATGCCGCCCACAAGCGCATCCAGGACATGCTGGCCAAGGGCGAGAAGCTGCCGGTGGACTTCACCAACCGCGTGATCTACTACGTCGGCCCGGTCGATCCGGTACGCGACGAAGTGGTGGGTCCGGCTGGCCCGACCACCGCCACCCGCATGGACAAGTTCACCGACATGATGCTGGAGCAGACCGGTCTGATCTCCATGATCGGCAAGTCCGAGCGCGGCCCGGCTGCCATCGAGGCGATCAAGAAGCACAAGTCGGCCTACCTGATGGCCGTGGGTGGTTCGGCTTACCTGGTCTCCAAGGCGATCAAGTCGGCCAAGGTGCTGGGTTTTGCCGACCTGGGCATGGAAGCGATCTACGAGTTCGACGTCAAGGACATGCCGGTGACGGTGGCCGTGGACGCCAACGGCATCTCGGTGCACAACACCGGGCCGGCCGAATGGAAGGAAAAGATCGCCCAGAGCGTGTCGCTTTCCAAGATCCCCGTCACCACGGCCTGATCAAACTCAGGCAAGCCTCGCAGCAGGAGCGCGCGCAGCACCATGAATGAAGCCGTCAAGCAGGTCAGCGTGCCTTCTGCCGCAGGGTCTGACAGCACTACCGCAATGCCGACCGCAGCTGATGCCGCGGTCGGCATTTTCGATTCCGGCATCGGCGGCCTGTCGGTGCTGCGTCACATCCACGCCGCCCTGCCGCGCGAACAATTGCTCTACTTTGCCGACTCCGGCTATGCGCCCTATGGCGACAAGACCGAAGCGCAAATCGTGGAGCGCTCCCTGGCCATCGCCTCCTTCCTGCTGGAGCAAGGCGTGAAGGCCCTGGTGGTGGCCTGCAATACCGCCACCGCCGCCGCCATCCAGGCCATCCGCGCGCACTGGCCGCAACTGATCGTGGTGGGCATCGAGCCCGGCCTCAAACCGGCTGCCCAGCAAACCCGCAGCGGCACCGTCGGCGTGCTGGCCACGCGCAGCACGCTGGCCAGCACGCGCTTTGCCTTGTTGCAGCAGCAGATGCAGGCGCAGTATCAGGTGCGTTACCTGCCCCAGGCCTGCGTGGGCCTGGTGGACCTGATCGAGAAAGGTGAACTGTTCTCGCCAGCGACGGTGCAACTGCTGGAGCGCTATCTGGCACCCCTCCTGGAGCAGGGCGCCGATACGCTGGTACTGGGCTGCACCCACTACCCCTTCGTGCGCCCGGCCATCGAGAGCGTATGCAAACGCCTGATCGGTGAGGTCCCGGAGATCATCGATACCGGCCAGGCCGTCACCCGGCAACTGCAACGCCTGCTGCAGACCGAGGGCTTGCAGACCCGGGCCGCCACCGGGTCGCTGGCCGGCTTCACCACGGCCAGCGGCACGACGCTGGAACAGGCCTTCCGGGGGCTGCTCAAGCTCGATCCCCCGGTACGGGCCTTGCTGCCACAAGCCGGTGGGTGAAGCAGATCCTGGCTGGGTGAGGAAGGAATTTCAGGGGAATTGCCAATTTGCATGGAAATTGTGTTGCCATTCCCTTCAAGTGTTTGTATAATCTTTTGCTTACTTGATGACGGACGCGAGTCTGTCTGACAGTCGACGGTGGCTGTAGCTCAGTTGGTAGAGTCCAGGATTGTGATTCCTGTCGTCGTGGGTTCGAGTCCCATCAGCCACCCCACAGATTCAAGCAAAAAGCCCGGTCCTGGTGACCGGGCTTTTTGTTTTGGCGGGCCGCGCCGCCTTACCTCCTCTGCTCCCCTCCCCGACAAGGCCGGCACCAATGCGGTGCCGGGCACTTTCCTGGGTCAGTTGATCATCCCCGTCGAATACGCATACTTGATCAGCTCCGCATCCGTACTCAATCCCAGCTTGCGCATGGCATTGTTCTTGTGAGTGCTGATGGTGCTGGGCGTGCGCGAAAGGCGCACGCAGATTTCCCCCAAAGACTGCCCCTCGACGAACAGACGCACCACTTCCAGCTCGCTCTGGGTCAGCTCGCGCACCAGGCCGAAGCCCTCGCCCTGGGCCCAGCTCATCTCCAGCTCGCCGCGCAGCGAGACCGGGAAATACAGCTGCTTGCTGCTCTGGGTGGCCAGGCAGGCATTGATCAGCTCGTCGGTCTTCTCGCGCTTGTTGATGACGGCAAACACGCCCATGCGATACAGGCGCCGGATGACCGCACCATTGTTCATGGCGGTGTAGACGATCACCTTGGTCGACGGATGCTCGGTCTTGAGGCGCTTGACCAGCGCGAAGCCATCGGACTCGTCGCTGTCATCGGCCGGCATGGCGAAGTCGGTGATGACGATCTCGCACGGCGAACGCTTGAGCGCGTTGATCAGGGCTTCGCCATTCTCGACTTCCAGGTCGATACGGATTTCCGGCAGGCGCGCCAGCTCACCCCGAAGCGCGCCCAACACGATGGGATGATCATCGGCTATGGCAACGTGCAGGACTTTCTTCAAATTCATGCTACCCCCAAATGGTTCAATTGACTGACAGGTGGCGACTCCGCGACATCATTGCCCGCGTTCATCCTCCCATATATCGCCTTTGTATTGCCTCGGCTGGCGCCCTCGATTTGTCTGCATCGATGTCGGCTCCCCATGTCGGACGATGCCACTACGGCATCGCGAAAACTTCCATCGTTAGGAGATAGAGAAAATCTGAAGAAAATAGAAAGGAAAGTGCGTTATTCCCACAAAAAATCGAATTATTTCGAGGTGTCAATAGAAAATATTCGATCCCAAGCTTTTAGTGAAGATATCTAAAAAATATTTGTGGCCTGGCTCGATATCGTGTGAGGTTCCCACGGAATTCTCATCGCTCCTCACCAGCACGCACCATCAAGCCCAGGTACGCCCAAGCTGCATCGCAGCGTCCTGGCTTTGTCCGGCTGACGCCTCAAGGGCTTGCACCGGGGCGCCTCCTGCATCACCAGTAATCCTCGGTCACGAACTGCCCGCCACCGGTACGCCGCAGCGGCGTCATGCCGCGTTCCCGCAGCAACTCGCGCACCTCGGTGACCATGTCCGGATTGCCACAGGCCATCACGCGGCTGTGCTCGGGGCTCAGGGCCAGGCCGCTGGCCTGTTCCAGCCGGCCGTCCCGGAGCAGAGTCGTGATGCGCCCGCCCAGCCAGCCTGGGGCGACCGGCAGGTCGGCCTCGCGCGTGACGCAGCACAGCCGATGCAGGCGCGCCGGCCAGTCCTGCTCGCGGGCTTGCTGCTGCAAGCGGGCGAAGGTTTCGGTATAGGCCAGTTCCTCGCGCTGGCGTACACCGTGGACCACGATCAAATCCTCGAATCGCTGCCACACCTCGGGCTGCTGCAGGATCGAGACATATGGCCCCAGGCCGGTACCGGTGGCCAGCATCCACAACTGGCGGCCATCGACGAAACGATCGGCAGTCATGAAACCGTAACTGAGCTTTTCGACCCAGACGGCATCGCCCGGCTGAAGCTGGTTCAGGCGTGAAGTGAATTTTCCTTCCGGGACGATGATGGCGTAGTACTCCAGGTAATCGTCCCCTTCGGCCGAGGTGATCGAATAGGCACGCGAGACCACCTCGCCATCGATCTCCAGGCCCAGGCGCGCAAACTGCCCGGCCGTGAAACCGTAGCCGGCCGGGCGCGTGGTGCGAAAGCTCAACAGCTTGTCGGTCCAGCGATGCACCCACAACAGGCGCTCGCAAGTCGCCTTTTCCGAATACGCATCAAAGCTCACACTACTGGTACTGCTCACAGGATTCTCCTTCGATGAACTGCCAGATTGCCCGTACGACAACCACTGCCGGGGCATTACAATAGCGGGATGAACAGGCGGGCAGGCCCTCCGGGGCTTGCACCGGCAATACCGCAAGCGGCGTGCATGGCACCGTGTCACAGGATGACATGCAGGGCGAGCCGAAAATGAAGCTTGCGCCGCCTGCACGGCCAGGAACTATCCGCACTGCGCAAAGGTCAGGCCTGGGTGGCATGCCGCCAGCCCTCATCCTACCCGACTTGCCTTGCGGCGCGTCAGGCCGCCTCAACCGACAACCGATGATGCAGTGAATCAATGACTTGGACCCGCAGTCTGGCCATCGCCTTCCTCTGGTGCGCCGCCGATACCGCCCACGCCGCCTACAAGGTACAGATCGACGCCCCACGGCCGGTGCAGTCGCTGCTCAAGGATTTCCTGGACCTCTCGCGCTACCAGGACCGCGACGACATCAGTGATGAGCAGCTCAAGTTCATGATGGATACCGCCGCCGACCAGGTGCGTGAGCTGACCTCCACCGAGGGTTACTTCACGCCCGTCACCAAGGTCAGCCAGCAGGACGATGCCGGCGCGGAGGGCAAGAAGGCGGTACGCCGCATCACCATCAGCGTAGACCCCGGTCCGCGCACCGCCATCAGCGCGACCGACATCGGCGTCACCGGCGTGGCCGCGCGCGAGGACCAGGCCACCGTGGCGCGTATCCGCGCAGACTGGGCGCTGCCGGTCGGCCAGCCCTTCCGCCAGGAAGACTGGGACCGCGCCAAGAACGCCGGCCTGGAAAAACTGCAGCAGAAGAAGTACGCCGCTGCCCGCATCGCCAGCTCCGAGGCGCGTATCGATCCCGACGAGCACCAGGCCGAGCTGGCCGTGCGCTATGACAGCGGTCCGGCCTTCACGCTGGGGCCTGTGCAGATCACCGGCACCCGGCGCTACCCGGAAAGCATCATCCGCCACGTCAATCCGCTCATCGTGGGCGAATCCTATGACGTCAACCGCCTGCTGGCCCTGCAACGGCAGATCCAGAACACGCCGTATTTTTCCAATGCCATCGTGGCCATCGATGACGATCCCGCGCATCCCGACCAGACCCCGGTGAAGGTACAGGTCACCGAGTTCCCGACCCAGCGCATCCGCGCCGGCGTGGGCTACAGCACCGATACCGGCGCCCAGGTCGAGGGCCGCTACTCGCACTACAACGTGTTCAACAAGGCCTACGTGTTCGACAGTCAGTTGCGGCTGGAGCAGAAGCGCCAGTACGGCGTGCTGTCGCTGGCCATGCCGCCGGACGACAAGGCCTTCGTCAACAGCCTCAATACCTCCTACGACCGGACCAAGCTGGAAGGCATCGATCTGCGCAGCCAGCAGGTCGGGTTCAAGCGCGCGCGCAACAGCGAGAACTACGACACCACCTACTCGCTGACCTATTACCGCGACGAGCTCAGCCAGGAAGACGGCAGCACCCTGCCCGCCAACACCATCGTCACGCCCGGCAAGCACCGCGCGCTGGTGCCGGGCTTTGCCTGGTCGCGCCGCAACGTGGATGACCCGATCTTCCCGCGCAAGGGCAACCTGCTGACCCTGGAAGCCGGTTTCGCCCTCAAGGGCTTGCTGACCGACCAGAGCTTCTCGCGCCTGTATGGCCGCTTCAAGCAGTTCGTGCCGGTCGGCAAGCGCGACATCGTGGTGCTGCGCGCAGAACTGGGCGGGGTCTTCACGGCGGGCAGTGCCGGAGCGGTGCCGCCCTCGCTGCTGTTTCGCACCGGCGGCAACGATTCGGTGCGCGGCTACAGCTACCAGAGCATCGGCAACGAGCAGAACGGTACCGTCTATCCGACCAAGTACCTGGCCGTGGGCAGCTCGGAGTACCAGCGCTGGTTCAGCGAGAACTGGGGGGCGGCGGTCTTCTATGACGTGGGCGCAGCCGCCGACAACTGGAACAACAAGACCTTCTATCACGGGGTCGGTACCGGTGCGCGCTGGCGCAGTCCGGTCGGCACGCTCAACCTGGACCTGGCCTATGGCATCCAGAAGCACCAGATCCGGCCGCACGTTTCGCTGGGCATCGCGTTCTAGCGCCGGACCGGCAGCGCGCCCACCTCCCGATGAACTGAATTCGAATCACCACCCAGCATGAGCGAACCGCAACACGATCCGCAACAAGCCCCCGCCACACCGCCGCCGCGTCGTCGCGCCCGCAGCGGCCGTCGCATCGCCGCGTGGAGCGGCGGCAGCGTGGCCGCGCTGGTACTGGCCGTTGCCGCTGCCGCCCTGTTGGCCACCCATACCGAAAGCGGTGCGCGGCTGCTCTGGGACACCGCCGTCAAGGCCCTGGACGGCAAGCTTTCGGGCCAGCTGCTGGGCGGCACGGTCGCCGACGGCCTGCGCCTGCGCGACCTGCATTACCAGGATGAGAAGCGCATCCTCGACATCGACAGCGTCGACGCGCGCTGGCACCTGGCGCTGTTGCGCCGCAAGTTCAACCTCGATTACCTGCGCGTGGGCAACGTGCAGTTGAACCAGCAACCCTCGCCCTCCGAACCGAGCACCCTGCCGGCCTCGCTGGAGATCCCGCTGGCGCTGGAGATCCACGAGATCAGCGTGGCCAGCCTCAAACTGATCCAAGGGACTTCCACCACCGAACTCGCCAAGCTCAAGCTGCATGGCAACTCCGACGGCGTGCAACATACGCTGGTGCTGGACAGCCTCAACACCGCCTTCGGCGACGCCACTGCCTTGCTGCATCTGAACGGCAAGCCGCCGTTTGCCATCGGTGGCGGGCTGGAACTGGCCGGGGCCTACCAGTACGGCGAGAACAAGGAGCAATACCAGCTCAACGCGCAATTGTCGGGCTCGCTGCAGGAACTGGGCATCGCGCTCACGGCGGGCGGCGACAAGCTCAAGGGTAATGCCGACATCGTCGCCACGCCCTTTGCCAGTATCCCGCTCAAGCGTGCCAGGGTGGACCTGCAGCACCTCAATCCGCAAGCCTTCAACGCCGCAGCGCCCGCCGCCGACCTGAACCTGCGCGCCGACCTGGCACCACCTGCCGGGTTGGCCGCCGACGCTCCCTTGCAGGTGGCGGGCCGTGTGGAGATCGACAATGCCCGCCCCGGCAGCCTGGACCAGCAACGCTTGCCGTTGCTCTCGGCCAGCGCCGACCTGAAGCTGGACCTGCAGCAACAAACCCTGTCGCGGCTGGAGATCCGCCTGCCGCAGCACGCACGCATCGAAGGCAGCGGGCAGTTTCGTCCCGGCAGTAGCGAGCCCGGCAAGGCTGAGCCCATGGCGGGACAGTTCAAGCTGCGCGTGAGCGACCTGGACCTGAACCAGCTGCATCACCAGGTGCGGCCAACCCGGCTTTCCGGGCCGGTGGATGTCACGCTTGCGCCCGACGCCCAGCAACTCCTGCTGACCCTGCAGGACAGCACCCTGAAGCTGCATGTGGACAGCCTCATCGGCAAGGATCAAGTACAACTGCGCGACGCCTCGCTGAGCGCCGGCAAATCGCGCCTGGAGACCTCCGGTACCCTGCAGACCGCCAATGCAATGGATTACGCCTTCAAGGGCCGGCTGGTGGACTTCGATCCGACCGCCGTGCTGCAGGCGGTGAGGCCGCCCCCGACCACCTCCGGCAAGGGCCGCAAGCGCGTTGCCGCGACCACCTCCAAGCCCATCCCGGCGCGCATCAACATGGACTTCGACGCCGCCGGTGCGCTCTCTCCGGAACTGAAGCTCAAGCTGGGTTTCCGCATCCACGACAGTACTTACGATGCCCTCCCCATGCGCGGCCAGGGCGACATCAACCTGGCCGGCATGCGCCTGATGCCCAGCCACGCCAATGTGCAGATCGCCGGCAATACGCTGGACCTGGACGGCAGCTTCGGTGCCGCCCGCGACAAGCTCAGGCTCAAGGTCGATGCGCCGCAGCTCGCGCGGCTGGGCTATGGACTGGCCGGCCTGTTGCGGGTGGATGGCATCCTCACCGGCACGCGCGAGCGCCCCAACCTGCTGGCCAGCCTGCAGGCCGAGCAGTTGGCCTTCGGTGCGCACAAGCTGCATCACCTGACCGGCCAGAGCGAATTGCACAGCAACCTGGCTGCCGGTGTGGCCTCGCCCGACAACCGCCTGTCCCTGAGCATCGAAGGCGACGGCTACAGCGGTCCGCACGCCGAACTGGCACGCCTGGCCCTGAAACTGGATGGCACCTATGCCAGCCACACCCTGTCCATGCAGGCCAGGGGCAAGCTGGCCGACCAGCCGCTGGACCTGAACCTGGCCGCGCACGGCAAGCTCACCGAAAAGACCCGTGGCAACTATGGCTGGGCCGGCAGCCTGGACCAGTTCAGCAACCAGGGCCTGCCGCGCATCGCCCTGACCAGCCCGCTCACACTGGACGCGTCGGCCGACGACATCGAGACCGGCAGCACCCGCATCGAGATCGACCACAGCGCGCTGGAACTGAAGCGCCTGTCCTACCACCAGGGCCGACTGGCTTCGGCGGGACAGGTGCGCGCGCTGGATGTGGGCCGGGTACTTGAACTGGTGCAGCAGTTCACCGGGACGCCGCCGCCCGTCAAGACCGACCTGGTGCTGGACAGCGACTGGGACTTCAGCCTGGCCGAGACTGCCAGCGGCTACCTGCAGATCGCGCGCAAGTCGGGCGATCTGCGGGTCACCACCAGCGTGGGCGAAGCGGCGCTGGGCCTGTCCGAACTGCAGCTGCGCGGCCAGTTCCAGGGCGAACGCATGAATGTCACCGGGCGCGTCAACGCCGCGCGCATCGGTACACTGGAGCTGGGTGGCGAGGTCGGCCTGCGTCGTGTGGATGCACTGCTGGCCCTCGCGCCCGAATCGCCGCTGAACCTCAGGGCCAGCCTCGATGTACCGGAACTCAAGCGCGTGGGCGACCTGATCGGCCCGCAAGTGAGCCTCAACGGCAAGCTGGCCGCCACCCTCAACGCCGGCGGCACGCTCGCCCAGCCGCGCCTGTCGGGCGCCATCAATGGCGACAACCTGGCCGTGACCGAATTCGACCAGGGTATCCAGTTGAAGGATGGCATCGTGCGTATCGTCATGGACAGCAACGTGATCGATCTGCGTCAGATCGAGTTCCACGGCGGACGCGGCACCCTGCGCGCCGGTGGCAAGGTCCAGCTGGGTGCGGATAATCCGGACCTCAACGCCACCCTCACCGCCGACCATCTGGAACTGTTCGCCAGCCCCGACCGCCAGCTGATGCTCTCCGGCGAAGGCAAGATCAGCAACGTCAACGAACAGTTGCGGGTCGATGGCAAGTTCACCGTCGACCGTGCCCTCTTCGACCTGCCCAAGAGCAGCGCGCCCAAGCTGGGCGATGACGTGGTCATCGTCAGCCGCAGCGGCAAGAACCGCGTCGGTGCAGCCGCCTCGTCACAACAGAAACTGGAAGCGGCCACCGAGAAACCGGCCAGCAAGTTCGCCCCCGTCATCAACCTGGCGCTCGATCTGGGCAACGACTTCCGCTTCCGTGGCAGCGGCGCCGACCTGCGTTTGCGGGGTGATATGAATGTTCGTAGCGAACCGCTCTCCCCGCTGCGCGCCACGGGCACCATCAACGTGGCCGAGGGCAGCTATGAAGCTTTTGGCACCAAACTCAATATCGAGCGCGGCATCATCAACTTCCAGGGCCCGATCGCCAATCCCAACATCAACATCCTGGCCATGCGCCGCAACCAGGATGTCGAAGCCGGGGTCTCGGTGACCGGCAACGTCAACCAGCCACGCGTGCAACTGGTGTCCGAACCCAATGTGCCGGATGACGAAAAACTGTCCTGGATGATGTTCGGTCACGGCACCGACAGTTCCAGCATCGGCCAGCGTACCGCCAGCAGCCAGGCCCTGGCGCTGGTGGGCAACATGGGCGGCAAGCGCATCGCCAAGGATATCGGGCTGGACCAGTTCAGCATCGGTTCCAGCGAATCGGGGCTGACCGATGACCAGGTGGTCAACCTGGGCAAGGCCATCACCCAGAAGATCACGCTGGGCTACGAGCAGAGCCTGCAGGGCGCGGCCAGCGTAGCCAAGGCCACCTGGCAGATCTCGCGACGCTGGTCGGTGGTGGCGCGGGCCGGCACCATCAATGGCCTGAACATCCTGTTCAGCCGCCGCTACGACTGAGGGGTACAGGCAACGGCGGCTCGCCCTTGCATCAGGGGAATCTGTTAATCTCGATACAAGTTCAGGACATCCCTGATAGACGCGCCCAACAGCCTGAACAACAATGCAGACAGGCAACAGGGCGCCGGGGGGTAAAGCCGTTTCCGGGGGAAAGCGACAACATGCCAGAACACAGAATCCAGCGCGCATCCAGAACAGCCAAGCTGTTCGTGGTCGTGGTCTGTCTCGTCATCCTGCTGCTGGAGGCGTGGTCGGCCTGGCGTGCCTATGAGGTGGCCACCGACGAGGCCATCCGCAATGCCTCCAACATGGCACTGGCCATGACCCAGCATGCCGACCAGTCCTTCAAGGAAATCGACGTGGTCCTGCAAGGCATCCAGGAGCATATGGAATATGACGGTCCCGGCGTGGCCGGGCGCCAGCGTACCCATGATTTCATGGTGGCCTCGGTGGCGGCCGTACCGCAGTTGGCCAGTCTGATGGTGTATGACGAAACGGGCCTGGCCATCGGTACCTCGCAGGCCACTCTGGAACACCGCTACATCCAGGACGATTACTTCCTGCATCACCAGCGCCTGCGCACCGACCAGGCCTACATCGGCAAGCCCATGCGCAGCCGCACCAACGGCCAGTGGATCGTGACCATGAGCCGGCGCGTGAACCACACCGACGGCAGCTTTGCCGGGGTGGTGGTGGCCGATGTCGACCTCAGCCACTTCCAGCGCTACTACGAACAGTTCGCCATCGGCCGCGACGGCGCCATCCTGTTCGGCCTCAACGAAGGCACCGTGATCTATCGTCAGCCGCTGCTGAGCTATTCCATTGGCCTGGACATCTCCAAGTCCGTGCTGGTGACCCGATACCTCAGCCGGGCCGAAGAAGGCAGCTTCGAGATGCGCTCGCCGCGCGACGATATCGTGCGCCTGACCAGTTTCCAGCATTGCAGCCTGTATCCCCTGTTCGTCGCCGTGGCGCTGGCCAAGGACGACGTCCTGGAAGACTGGACACGGCGCGTGTGGATCCGCGGCATCGCGGTGCTGCTTCTGCTCATCGTCATCGGCTATGGCGGCAACCGCCTGGTGGCGCAGGTGGCCGGACGCGAAAATGCCGAGCTCGAAGCCATCACCGCCCGGACCGAACTGGAAAGGCTCTATCGCACCCTGGAAGCGCAGTCGCAGAAGGACGGCCTGACCGACGTCTTCAACCGCCGCTACTTCGATGCGGCGCTCACCGCTGAACTGGCGCGACTGAACCGTTCCGGCGAGTCGCTCTCGCTGATCATGGTGGATGTGGACCACTTCAAGCGCTACAACGATACCTATGGTCATGCTGCCGGCGACATCTGTCTCAAGCAGGTGGCGGCTGCCCTCAACAGCGTGGCACGTCGCCAGGGCGACATCGTGGCACGCTATGGCGGCGAGGAATTTGCGCTGATCCTGCCCAACTGCAACGCTGCCAGCGCCCATGCCATTTCCAACCGGCTGGTACAGGCCGTGCGCGCCCTCGACATCCCGCATGAAGGCAGCTCGGTGGGACACGTCACCATCAGCGTAGGAGTCGCCAGCCTGGCCAGCGGCAAGGGTGCACAGGTCGATGCCCGCGAACTGATCGACACCGCCGACGCTGCCCTCTACCGCGCCAAGGAACAGGGTCGCGACCGTGCGATCCAGCACGACTATCCGCGCCTGACGATGATCCCCGAACACCCGGGGCGGAGGTGAAGATGCGCTGCCTGATCCGCTACCAGCTGCGTGACGAAGCGGCCCCGGCCCATCACGAATTCAGCAGCGAGGCGCCCGATGTCGAGCAGGTCGTCCAGCACCTCACCGAATTCCTGCATCCGGAAGTGCTCTTCGAATTCCTGCCGATGCGGCCCGGCGGCAAGGACAGCATCACGCAACTGCGCGAGCGCATGGCGCACGCGCGCGATTATCTGGAACAGTATTGCGGCCTGCAGAGCCTGTCCTACATGCTCCTGCCGGAAGGGGCCAGCTCAGCCCAAGGGAAATGGACCAATGTGCTGCTGGGCAGCCAGAAGGAGACGGCTTACCCGCAGCACGACGACCGGCAAGGCAGCGCCTGAACAGGCCCTAGGGCGGTGGCCCCAGCAGCAGGCGCCGGTCTGCCACGCAGCGCACGATCTGGGCATCATGCGTCACCAGCAGCACGGCGCTACCCGCCTCCCTGGCCTGCTCCACCAGTAGTGCGATGACCTCCTGCTGGGTCAGCGGGTCCAGGCGCGAAGTCGGTTCATCCGCAAAGATCAGGGCCGGACGCATCAGTAGCACGCGCGCCAGCGCAATGCGCTGCAACTCCCCGCCCGAGACCTGGCGCGGCAGGCGCTCCAGCAGACTGGGACAGAGCCGCATGCGCGCCAGCAGATCCTCCAGAGGCTGCCAGTCCAGTCCATGCAGGCGCACCAGATCGCGCAATGACTGACGCAGCGTGACGGTGGGCGCAAAGGCCGCCGCCGGGTCCTGATAGATCTTCTGGAAGGCGGTGCGCGCCAGACCGGCCGCCCGCGTGACCTGTCCGGCATCGGGCCGCAGCAGGCCCAGCACGATATTGCCGAAAGTAGTCTTGCCGACGCCGCTGGGGCCGCTGACGGCGACGATTTCCCCGGCATGCAGACGTGCACTGATGCCGCTGAACAAAGGCTGCTCACCGAAGGACTTGGCCACCTGGCTGAGCTCGACGAGCACGGAGGAGGCCGGAGCCGATGCCGTGGACACGGTCGCCGCCGGTTGCGCCCAGCACGCCGGATCAGCCGCCAGCAGTCGACGCGTGTAGGCGTGCCCGGGCCGCGCCAGCAGTGCTTCAGTCTGGCCGCGCTCGACCATGCGCCCCTCCAGCATCACCGCCAGTTCGCCGCCCAGCGCGCGCGCCAGCCACACATCATGGGTGATGCACAGCAGACTCATGCCCTGCTGCTGCGCCCTCTGCAACAGGGCCAGCACCTCGCCGCGCCGGTCCGCATCCAGCCCCTTGGTCGGCTCATCGATGATCAACAGCGGCGCGCCCGCGGCGTGGGTGGCCAGGAATGCCACGCGCTGGGCCATCCCGCCCGAGATCATGAAGGGGTAATGATCGGCCGCTGCCTCCAGCCCCAGGCTGGCCAGGGCCTGCCCGGCCAGCGTACGGGCCTGGCGGCGCGCGCCGCGCAGGCTCTCGTGGCGGCTGTCGGCGGCGGGACGGCTGACCAGCTCATAGGTCTCGGCCACCTGATGCGCCACTGTCATGGTCGGGTCCAGCGCCAGCCAGGGCTCCTGCGGCAGCAGCGCCACGCGCCGCCCCCAGCCGCGCCGGCGTGACGCGGCATCGGCGGCCTCGGTGGTCGCTCCATCGATCTCGATCCGGCCGCTGGCATGCAGGCTGGCCGGCAGATTGCCCATGATGGCCTGGGCCAGCAGCGACTTGCCCGAACCGCTCTCGCCCAGCAGCGTCATCACCCCACCGCGCGCAATGGAGAAATCGATGCCCTGTACCAGCGCGCTCTGGCCGTGCCAGACCGACAGGTCCTGCACCCGCAATGCCGCATTCGAGGAAAGAATGTTCATTCCTGCTCCTTCTGTCCTGACGACAACAGCAAACCCAGCAAGGTGAGGAACAGCACCAGCACCGGCCCGCCCAGCAGCCAGGGTGCTTCGCGGTAATACGGCAGCAGTTCGATCATCATCACGCCCAGTTCCGCCGTGGGCGGCTGCAGCCCGACGCCGACGAAACCCAAGGCCGACATCGCCAGCACCGCACCCGCCAGGCCGAAGCGCATCAGCGTCAACAACCGTGGCAGCAGCGCCGGCAGCAGATGGCGGCGCATGATGTAGACGGCCCCGAATCCCAGCAGGCGCGAGGCTTCCACCTGCGGACTGGCCAGCAGGATGCGGCTGGCGGCGCGCACCACGCGGAAATACTCCACCCACAAGGCCAGCGAGATACCCACATACAAAGGCCAGAAGCCGCCCGGAGCAAAGGCCGCCAGCAGCAACACCAGCAACAGGCCCGGCAGGGCCAGCACGGCATCGGCCAGGGCGGAGAGCACACGCTCGGTCCAGCCGCCGCACCAGGCCGCCAGCAAGCCGATGAGTACCCCGGGGAGCGCCGCCGAGAGCACGCTCAGCAGCGCCAGCGCCAGCGACAGCCGCGCGCCATGCGCCAGTCTTGCCAGCATGTCGCGACCGAGCTGGTCGTAGCCCAGCGGATGGGCCAGGCTGGGCGTTTCAAGAAAGCGCGCCAATTGCTGGCGCGCCGGATCGGCATCGATGAGCAGCGGCCCCAGCCAGGCGAACAGGAAAATCAACAACAGCAGCAACAGGCCCGCGATCTGCGTGGGTCGCCAGCGCCGTGTGCCCGGCTGCAGCGGCCATTCGGAGGTAGACAGATTCATGGTCGGCGGCGCGGATCGATGAAGGCGCAGGCGGCATCGACCAGCGCATTGAAGAGAACGAACAACAGGCCCAGCACCAGCGCCGTGCCCTGGATCATCGGCACGTCCCGTCCGAAGATGGCATGCACCAAGGCGTGACCGATGCCGGGCCAGGCGAAGATGGTCTCCACCAGCACCACCCCTTCGACCAGCATCACCAGTTGCACTCCCAGATAGGCCGTGACCGGTGCGGCCACATTGCGCACGCCATGGCGCAGCAAGGCTTGCCCGGGCGTGAGTCCCTTGGTCAGCGCGAAGGCGAAGTAATCGGAGGCGCGCACCTGCACCATGGCATCGCGCGCCACCCGGCAGGACACTGCCGCCAGCCCCAGTGCCAGCGTCAGCGCCGGCAACACAATGCCACCGTGGTCGGTATGCCCCGCCGCCGGCAAGGCGCCCAGCTGCACCGAGAACAGCAGGACCAGCACCAGGCCCAACAGGAAGGAAGGCAAGGCCCGCAACAACACCGACACTGCCAGCGTGGCGCGATCGATCCAGCCACCCGGATGCAGTCCGGCCAGCACACCGAGGGGCGGGCCGATCAGCAGCGACAGCACCATCGCCAGGAAGGACAGGCGCAGCGTGGGGCCCAGCTGATGCGCGATTTCCACCAGCACCGGCAGCGCCGTCACCTGAGACACCCCCAGGTCCAGGTGCAGCAGACGACTCCACCATTGACTCAAGGCCATGAACCAGGGTTGGTCCAGGCCCAGTTCGGCGCGCACGGCCAGGGCCGCCTCGGTGGTCACCATGTCGTAGCCGTAACGACCGGCGGCGATGCGATAGGCCATGTCGCCCGGCAGCAGGCGTGTCATGAAGAAACAGAGCGTGCCCACCAGCAAGGCCACCAGGGCGGCTTGCAGCAGGCGCTGGCTCAAGGCGCCGGCCAGTTGCCGGCGCGTGGCCGGTGGCAGCAGCAGAAGGCGGGTCAGGTCCATTGCAGGGAAGCGATGCGATAACTGCGTTCGAAGGGATCGATGCTGGCGCCGCGCAGGCGACCACTGACGGCACAGGTCTGGCGATACCACAGCACCGGGATCACCGGCAACTGCGCCTGCAAGACGGCCACGATGCGCTCGCGCTCGGCTCGCCCGGTGTTGGCGTCGCCGCTCGGGAGCGCCGCCAGCCGGGCCAGCAGGGCCGGGACTTCCCCGTCATGCCAGCCCATGGCGCCCCAGTCGCCCCCTTGCGGGCCGAAGTCCTGCAAGAGGCTGGCCACCGGGTCGGGCAGGTTGCCGTAGTTGCGCGCGGCCAGCGCCATCTGCAACTGGCCGCTGCGATGACCGGCCGGGATGTCGCTGGAATTGCCGATCTGTACGCGCACGGCGATGCCGATCTGGCGCATTTCTTCCTGCAGGGCGGTGGCGATGAGCGGCAGCTCGGGACGATCGACGAAGGTGATCAGGCTCAGTTGCAGCTTCTGGCCATCCTTCCAGCGGGCGCCATCGGCACCGAGGCGCCAGCCGGCTTCTTCCAGCAGGCGGCGCGCCTGCCGGAGATCGGTATGCAGCGGCGGCAGGCGGGCATCATGCCAGCGTGCCAGCGACGGCGGCAGCAGTTGCGTCGCACCGAGGTCGGCATCGCGCAGCAAGGCACGGGCGATGCCCTCGCGCTCGATGCCCAGGGAGATGGCGCGGCGCACCCGCACATCGGCCAGAAAAGGATGGCCGGCGTTGAGCTTGAGGATGGTGGTACGCGGCAGCATGGCCGACAGCAGCACGGCATGCGGACTATTGTGCAGCGCGCGGATGCTGGGCGGATCGAGCGAAAAGGCCAGATCGGCCTGGCCGCTCTGGACCAGCAGCGTACGCGTTTCCGCGCGTGAAACGCTGATGTAGCGCGCACGCCGTACCGCCCTGCCCGCCCCGCCCTCCACCCGCTCGACATCAAACTGCTGCGGCAGGCTGATCGACTTGATGCGGAACGGGCCGCTGCCGAGGATGGCCACTACCTTGCCCCGTGCATCGAAACTGGCCGGCGCCAGGATCTGCGTGGAGTAATGCGTGAGCAGATAAGGCAGCGGGCCGAAGGGCTGGCGCAGAGACACCACCAGATCACTTTGCTGCACAGTCATGGCCGTGATGCCTGCCAGTTGCAGTACACCTGGCAAG
Source organism: Herbaspirillum sp. FG34 (assembly GCF_057809315.1). Taxonomy (NCBI): domain Bacteria; kingdom Pseudomonadati; phylum Pseudomonadota; class Betaproteobacteria; order Burkholderiales; family Oxalobacteraceae; genus Herbaspirillum; species Herbaspirillum sp. FG34. The sequence continues at coordinate 45,361 of NZ_JBMDJS010000001.1, forward strand.
ACAGCGGCGCGCTGCAGACAGGCCAGGATGCTGGCGGGCGTGACTTCGCTCCCATCGTGGTAGCGCCGTCCGCGGGCCAGCGCAAAGCGCCATTGCAGGCCATCGGCGCTGACCTGCCAGGCCGTCGCCAGCCCCGCCTGCAACTGCCCGGCATCGTCCACCTCCAGCAGGGTCTGCACGACTTCCATGCGGGCGAACATGTACCCGGCGCGGGAGGGATCGAGCCCGGTCAGTTCCCACGGCCCGACCACGGTCAGGACATCGCTGTCGCTCCCGGTGATGGCACGGGCATGGGTGCTGGCCGCCTCATCGCCATGCGCCCATGCCTGCGGCCACGGGCTGGCGACCAGCAGTGCCAGCAAGGCGCGCCGACGTGACATCTGAGAATAACGCTTCAAGCAGGGCCTCTTCAGAACTTCACGTTCAGCGCCAGCGTGGCGGTACGTTCCTCGCCCGGCATGATCCACACAGTACTGTAGGAGCTGCTGTAGTAACGCTTGTTGAAGAGATTGTTCAGGTCCAGCGAGAGCTTCATCTTGGGGGTGAACTGCCAGTAGGCCAGAGCACGCGCCGTCACGTAAGCGGGCAGCTTGAAACTGCCGGCCTGGTCACCGGTACGGTTGCCCACATAGTTCAGGCCACCACCGATACCGTAGGGCCTGCCACTTGCAGACGCATCTTCAAACACTGCCAGTACACTTCCCGATACACGCGGCACGTTGATCAGCCGCGAACCGACCGTCAGGGTGTTGTCCTTGCTGACGTAGGCGTCGGTATAGGCCAGGTTGCCGGTCAGCCGCCAGTGGTGGCCCAGGCGCGCATTGGCGTCCAGTTCCACGCCCTTGCTGCGCACTTCACCGGCCGCTATCGAGAAGGATGGATTGGCCGGATCGGTGGTCAGCACGTTTTGCTTGCTGATGTCGAACACGGCCAGGGTGGCGCCGCTGCGCTGGTCTTCGCTCTGGAACTTCAGGCCGACTTCGGCCGCACGCGAGGTTTCGGGGCTGAAGGCATTGCCGCTGGCATCGCTGCCGCTGTTGGGGCGGAAGGACTTGCTGGCGCTGACGTAGGCTGACCACGCGGGCGTGACGAGGTAGGTCAGGCCCAGGCGTGGTGAATAGGCGCTCTTGTCCTGGCGGGTGGTGGTGCCGGTGCGCCAGTTGTTCAGAGTGGAACGGAAGCCATCGGCACGTATGCCGGCCAGGAGCTTCCAGCGCTCGCTCAGGCTGATCTGGTCCTGCAGATAGAGCGCGGTACTGATCTGGCGTTCGCTGGTATTGGTGTTGGGGGTGGGGGTGGGCTGCGCCTGGCCGTAGACCGGGTCGTAGATGTTGACGGCATAGGGGGCCGCAGCGCTCGGGTTCACGCGCAACATGCGCTGATCCAGCGTGAGCCAGTCCACTTCGGTCCCCACCAGGACCTCATGCTGTATGCCACCGGTGTGCAGCTTGCCGCCCAGTTCCGCCTGCAGCGCGGTATCGTGCCAGCTGTAGTCGCGGTAGCGGCGCTGGCGGCGCAGGGTGGTATTGTCGGCCTGCAGGGCCGAGGCTTCGGTGGAATAGCCATCCAGCGTGCCATCCTTGTGGAACACACCGGTGCGCAGGTGCCAGTTGTCGTCGAGACGATGTTCCAGGGTCAGCAGGTGATTGGTGTTCTGCATCGTCATGTCGCCATCACCAGGCTCGCCCAGGAAGCGCGAGACCGGCAGCACGCCCGGATTGCCGTTGACGGCGACGATGCCGCGATCCAGCGGCGCCTTCTGGCGCAGGTACTCGCCTTCATAGTTCAGCACGGTACGCTCACTGAGCACCCAGGTGAACGCCGGTGCCAGGAACTGGCGGTCGCTGCTGACGTTGTCGCGGAAGCTGTTTTTGTGCTCGACGGCTGCATTGAGCCGGTAGGCCACTTCGCTGTTGAGCGCCCCGGTGGAGTCCACCGCGCTGCGATAGCCGCCCCGGCTGTCCACCGACAGATCAAGGGAATGGGCCGCCTTGAACTGCGGCTTCTTGGTGACCACGTTGACGGTGCCGCCCGGTTCGCTGTTGCCATAGAGCGCCGCCGCCGGACCCTTGAGGAAATCGATGCTCTCCACGTTGGCGGTATCGCGCGGCGGCGCGTAGCCGCGATTGGAGGCGAAGCCATTCCAGAGGATGTTCATGCCGCCATTCTCGCTGCCGGAAAACCCGCGGATCGAATAGTTGTCCCACAGCCCGCCGAAGTTGTTCTGCTTGGCCACGCCACTCACGTAGAGCAATACGTCATCCAGGCGCGTGGCGCCGAGGTCGTCCATCAGCTGGCGCGAGACTACCTGCACCGACTGCGGCAGTTCCTGCAGGGGCGTTTCGGTACGGGTGGCGCTGGAGGTGGTGCTCTGGCGATACTGCTGGCGCTGGCTGGTACCGGTGACGACCACCTGGCCCAGGCCGCTGTCGGTGCCGGTGTTGGTGAGGGCCTCGGCGCTCCAGGCCGGTTGCTGGCCGTAGCCGATGGCGAGCGCGCCCAGCACGGCCGCCCGCAGTGCGGTCATTTTCATCTTTTCCCTTGTGATGTCGTTGTGCTGCGGCTGGGTGCGTGGACTGCCTGGCCGCGATGGAGAGACCGTCTTGCGCGGTCAGGGCGGGATTCTAATGCAACTTTGTTGCAATTATCAAGAGAAATGAATCGCATTTAGAACGCGAGTCCTGCACATGTGGGCAGGATGCACACTCTGCGCGCAGTGCGTGCGCAGTGTAGCGACGCAAACGAGCCTGCGGGTGCGGCATATTGCCGCACCCGCAGGAAGTCTTTACAAAAAGGAAAAGCGCGACGTCCGAGCAGCGCCTGTTCTGATTCAATTTGCGCGAGCAACAGGGAGCGATCTACTCAAGCAATCCCTCATTCTTGGCAATGGAATAGAAGATCAGCGCCAATTCTTCGACATCCAATACCCCCTCGGCGACCCATACCATAATTTCTTCCAAGAAGGGTTCACGCGAGAGTTCAACCCCTTGCAGGGCGAGGTAAGTCAATGCCGTCACCAAAGCGGTGCGCTTATTGGCGTCGTTGAACACATGCCCTCGGGCTATTGCCACTGCATACATTGCGGCGATCTCGAAGACATCATCAAGATCCTGATAATGAATACGGTTTTCCACGGGGGCCAGGGCACCTTCGATTGGCCCTACCCCGTGATCTCCCTCAAGCCCTGGCTCGGTACTCAGAATGAGATCGTGAATGTCGATCACCAGAGCAGAATCAATCATCGCTTGGCAAGTGCCTTAATGACTTCGCTATGGGTCTTCATCACGCGCTTGGCTGCGTTCACCACGACACGCTTGCCCGCCGGTCCGGACAAACTCATGGGCGCCGGGGCCGTCTTGCTCCGATGTTGCGCGATCACAATGACCTCATTGATTTTCGACTTGTCGACCATTCCTTGACTCCTTCCATCATTCGATTCGCATAATTGTGGCTCGGCACAGTACCCTTCCTTGGTATCCCTGCCGCCAGAGGGTTCGCCCATCAAGTCGATGCACGAGCAATGGAAGCCATATTAGCACCGCCATGCGAGGTGGCAGGGGGGAAGCTACGACACCAACCTGTCAGAACCTGATCAGTGACTTCCTAAAGCCAGCCCGCCTTGCGCAGTCGCCGCCACAACAGCGTGCAGGCGGTGACGATGCCACCCAGTACCAGCGGGAAGCTCCATTGCCAGGACAGTCCCGGCATGTGCGCGAAGTTCATGCCGTAGAGGCTGAAGATCATGGTCGGGATGGCCAGGATGGCACCCCAGCCGGCCAGGGTCTGGACGATCTCGTTCTGATGAATGGTGACCTGGGCCAGGTTGATCTGCACGGCCGACTCCACCATTTCGCGCAGGCGGTCGCCGGTATCGATGAAGCGCACCACGTGGTCGTAGATGTCGCGGAAATAAGCCTTGCCTTCCTTGGTGATGAGCCCTTCATGGAAGCGCAGCAATTGCGTACAGACGTCCAGCAGCGGTGTGGCGGCCGAGCGCAGGCGGATCAGCTGGCGCTTCAACTGGTACAGCTCCTGCAGGTAGGCCTTGCCGCTCAAGGCGCCGGGATTGAAGAGCTGTTCCTCATACTGGCTGAACTTGGTTTCAAGGTCGTCCATGATGGGACGATAGTTGTCGACCACGAAGTCCATGATGGAATAGAGCACAAAGCTGGGGCCGCGCATGAGCCGCTCGGGCAGCATCTCGCAGTGCTCGCGCACCTTGGCATAGCTGCGCGAGGCGCCATGCCGCACCGTGACCACGAAGCGCGGACCGGTCAAAATGTGAGTCTCGCCGAAGAGCACTTCGCCGCCGGCCAGTTGGGCCGTGTGCAGCACCACGAAGAGGGTGTCGCCGTATTCCTCGATCTTGGGGCGCTGGTGCGCGGCGTAGGCGTCTTCCACGGCCAGCTCGTGCAGGCAGAATTCTTCCTTGATCTTGTTCATCAGTTCGACATTGGGCTCCAACAGGCCCAGCCAGACGAATGTGCCCTCCTCTTCCAGCACGTCGCTGATGTCGTCGAGGCTGATGTCGCGCAGCTTCTTGCCCTTCTTGTAGACCGTGCAATTGACGATCATGGCGGGATCGATCATGTCTCTTTCCTGTTCTTGTCAGATCAGCCGGCGCGCCAGCGCAGGCGCTGCTTGAAGACCTGGGCCATGATCACGCCGGCCAGCGTGATGAGCCCACCGATGGCGTGGTAGGCGTGCAATTGCTCGCCCAGCGCCAGCACTGCAATGATGACAGTGAAGACCGGCATCAGGTTCACGAAAATGGCACAGCGGCTGGCCCCCAGATACGCCACGCCGCGCATCCACAGGAACTGCGAGAGGATGGAAGCAGCAATCCCCGCATACAGCAGGATAGGCAGGTTATCGCGCGTGATCGGCGAATGATGGCCCAGCACGTAACCGGGAAAGAGCAGCACCACCGCCGTCAGCACCTGCATGTAGAGCAGTTGCCAGGTACGCAGCGGCAGCGCCCAGCGACGCAGCATGACGCCATAGAGTCCATAGGCGATGGTGGCCAGCAGCATGAGCAGGTCACCCGTGACCACACCCTGGTCGAACAGCGCCAGCGGATGGCCGCGCCCGATCAGCACCGCCAGGCCGAAAAGCGAGAGGATGCCACCGGCCAGGGTGCCGACCGTCGGCGGCTCAGAGAGCAGCTTGATGCTCAGTACCAGCGTGAGCAGCGGCATGAGCGAGGCGATGATGCCCATGCTGGTGGCCGAGGCCGTGGCCGCGGCGAAATACGCCAGACTCTGGAACAACACCATGCCCAGCAGGGCCAGCACCAGTATCTTGCCCAGGTGCGGACGGATCTGCGCACGCGCCGCCCAGGTCGGGCGCGCCAGGAAGGGCGACATCAGCAGCGCCGCCAGCACCCAGCGGTAGAAGGAGATATCCTCCGGCGCAATCACCCCTGCCGACATCTTGCTGATGACGGTATTGCCGGCCCAGATCAGGACCGCGCCCAGCGGAAACCACAGGGACTTGTACGTCATGGGCTGCATGCTTCTCCTCGTTGTGCCGTGGCCGGACGTGGGTGCGTCAGGCCGGCTTGTTGTCCTGCTGGCCCGCCATCTCGGCACCGGCATTCGGCGGCAGCTGGCGCAGCATCAGCAGCGCCAGCGAGGCCACCGCGCCCACCACCAGGAAGGCCGGCCAGAAGTCCTGTGCCACCAGCGTGGCATGGCCCTGGATTTCATTGGACATCTGCAGTGCAAACCCGGCCAGCACCACGCCCATGCCGATGGACAATTGCTGCGCTACGCTGGCCATGCTGGTGGCCTGGCTCAGGCGCACCTTGTCGACATCGGCGTAGGAAATCGCATTGAGACTGGTGAACTGCAGCGACCGGAAGCAACCACCGATGAGCAGGATGATCACCATCAACAGGTAAGGCGTCTGCGGCGTGAAGGTGGCCATGGCCCACAGCCCCAGCACGCCCAGCGCGCCATTGACCAGCAACACGCGGCGGAACCCGTAGCGACGCAGGAAGCGCGCGGCGATGGTCTTCATGAACATCGCACCGGCGGCCGATGCACAGGTCAGCAGGCCCGAATGGAAAGGCGTATAGCCAAAGCCCAGTTGCAGCATCAGCGGCAGCAGGAAGGGAATGGCACCGATGCCCACGCGATAGAGCGAACCGCCGAACACACCGGCACGCAAGGTCGGAATCTTCAGCAATGCCAGATCGATCAGCGGTGCCGTGGTGCGGCGTGCATGCCACACATAGGCACACAGAAACAGTGCCCCCGCCACCACACAGGCCAGCGAGATATCCCCCGCGACCAGATGGCGGCCCGAGGTGGCCAGGCCCATCATCAGCAGCGAGCAGCCCAGTGCCGAGAGGATGAACCCCAGGATGTCCAGGCGGGCTACCTGCTCGGCCTTGAGGTCGGGAATGAAGCGCGTGGCCAGATAGAGCCCGAGAATGCTGATGGGAATGTTGATGAAGAAGATCCAGCGCCAGTGGAAGTACGTGGTGATGAAACCGCCCAGCGGCGGCCCCAGCACCGGGCCGAACAAGGCCGGGATGGTGAGATAGGACAAGGCCTTGACCAGGTTGACCTTCTCCACGCTGCGCAGGATCACCAGGCGTCCGACCGGCACCATCATGGCCCCGCCGATGCCCTGCAGGAAGCGGGCGGCGACGAAGTGCGGCAGGGTCGAGGACACCCCGCACAGGACGGAGCCCAGCATGAACACGCAGATGGCCGCGCGGAAGATGGTGAGCGAACCGAAGCGGTCGGCCATCCACCCGGAAATCGGAATGAAGACCGCCAGCGAGACCAGATAGGAGGTCAGCGCCAGCTTGAGTGAAATCGGATCGACGTGCATGTCCAGCGCCAGCGCCGGCAGCGAGGTCGAGATGACGGTGGAATCCATCTGTTCCATGAACAGCGCACAGGCGACGATCAAGGGAATGATGAAGGTGCGGGGAATGGCCATGAGCAAGAAAGAATGAAGGGGCAGCCGGGCCGCATGCAGCCACAATGACCGGCCTTGCAAGCCGCCCGGCAAGCCTTGCAGTATACCTTTTACGCTATCATGCTGCCGGCGGCCGCCCTGGCCCCTCCCCTCGCTGTCATCGCTGCCCACGCCTCATGAACGAATGTTTCGCCCTCCTCGACGACCACCAGGCCAGCCCGGCCGAACCGCGCTCGCGCCTCTACACCGGGCATGTACGCACACTGGCCTGCACCGATGCCGCGCTCTTCCCGGCGATGCTGGACGAGATGCAGGCAGCGCTGGCCGAGGGACAGCACGCCGTGGCCTTGTGGCGCTATGAACTGGGCGCGGCGCTGCATGGCCTGCCGCATCACCCGTTGTCCGCCCCCCTGGCGCGCGTGCTCTTGTTTGCCCACTGCGCGCCTCTGTCTGCCGCCGAAGTGGATGCGTGGCTGTCCACCCAAGTACGCTCCGACAGCGCCGGCATCACCCGTCTGCGCAGCAGCGTCGATGAGACCGCTTTCACTGCGGCCATCGATCGTATCCGCGATTACATCGCCGCCGGGGATACCTACCAGGTCAACTATACCTATCGCCTGCACTTCGACGTGCTGGGCGACCCCATCACCCTGTACCGCCGCCTGCGTGCACGCCAGCCGGTGCCGTATGGTGCGCTGCTGCGCGATGAGAGCGGTGGCATGGTGCTCTCGTGTTCGCCGGAACTGTTCGTCGCCCATCAGCAGGGAACGCTGAAAGCCAAGCCCATGAAGGGTACCGCGCGGGCCGTACCGGTCGGAGAGGAAGGTGCGGACACGCTCAACGCGCAACGCGCTCTGGCCCTGTCCCACGATGAAAAGAACCGCGCAGAAAACCTGATGATCGTCGACCTGCTGCGCAACGACCTGGGCCGCGTGGCAGTCCCGGGTTCGGTGCAGGTACCGCATCTGTTCGACGTGCGTCGCTACGGCCAGGTGCTGCAGATGACCTCCACCATCCGCGCCCGCCTGCGCGCGGACGTCACCCTGGCCGATGCGATTGCTGCGCTCTACCCTTGCGGCTCGATCACCGGTGCGCCCAAGCGCCGCACCATGGAGATCATCGACGAGCTGGAAACCGAAGCGCGCGGACTCTATACCGGGGCCATCGGCTGGTTCGAGGCGCCGCGCGCGGGCGGGCATGCCATTGGGGATTTCTGCCTCTCGGTGCCGATCCGCACGCTGGAGCTGCAAGCCCCGCAGCAGGGCATGCGCAGCGGCGTGATGGGTGTGGGTGCAGGCATCGTCCACGACAGCGAGGCTGCCTCCGAATTTGCGGAATGCCAGCTGAAATCAGGTTTCCTCACGGAATTGACACAAAGCTTCACGCTCTTCGAAACCATCCATGCCACCCGCAGCGGTTGCCGCCATCTGGCGCTGCATCTGGAGCGTCTGAAGCAATCTGCTTCACAGCTGGGCTATCCCTTCGATGCGACGGCCATCCGAGCACAACTCGATGCACGCTGTGCTGAACTTTCCGACCAGACGGCCTATCGCCTGCGGCTGGCGCTGGATATCCACGGGGGCATCGCGATCCAGCATACGGTGCTGACCCCGTTGAGTACGCCGGTCAAGGTCTTCCTGGCGGATACCGCCACCGACAGCCATGACCCCTTCCTGCGCCACAAGAGCAGCCAGCGCGCCCGCTACGACGCCGCCTGGCAAGAAGCCGAACGGCGCGGCGGCTTCGACCTGCTGTTCTTCAATGAACGCGATGAACTGACCGAGGGCGGCCGCAGCAATGTCTTCGTCAAGATCGCCGGTCGCTGGTGCACGCCGCCGCTGGCGTGCGGGGTCTTGCCGGGCGTCATGCGGCAGGTGCTGCTGGCCGATCCGCAATGGGATGCCGTGCAAGTCGTCATCACCCGCGCCGACCTGATGACAGCGCAGGAGATCGTGGTCTGCAATGCCTTGCGCGGGGCGCTGCCGGCAGTACTGGTCACCGCCTGAGCACGCTCCATACGCAACTCGGATCAACGCAGCGCTGCGTTGTCCTTCAGGCCCCTGGCCTTGTCAGCCGTCTGCTGCTGCAGCGGGCCGAGGTCATCCAGGCTATGCCCGTCCCAGCCCCCGCCCAGCGCCTTGGCCAGCAGCACGCTGGCGGCCATGCGGCGGTTGAGGATACTGAGCGAAGTCAGCTCGGCCGACAGCGCGGTGGCCTGGGCCGTGATGACGTTGACGTAGCTCACCGTCCCCGCCTTGTACTGGTTGGTCACCAGCGTAACGGCCTGGCGCGCAGCCTGCAGGGCCTCGCCCTGCACGGCCGCTTCCTGCTCCAGGATGCGCAGCGCGGCGAGGTTGTCTTCCACTTCCTGGAACGCCGTCAGCACCGTCTGCTTGTAGGTGGCCACCGTCCCGTCATAGGTGGCGATGGCCTGATCGGTGGCCGCTGCGCGCGCGCCACCATCGAAAATGGTCTGCGCCAGTTGCGGGCCCAGCGACCACACACGTCCCGGCAGCGTGAACCAGTCGGCGAAGGTGGAGCTCTGATAACCGCCCGAGGCCGACAGCGTCAGGCTGGGGAAGTAGGCGGCCTTGGCCACGCCGATCTTGGCATTGGCCGAGGCCACGCGGCGCTCGGCAGCGGCCACATCGGGACGACGCTCCAGCAGCATCGACGGCACCCCCTGCGGCACCGGCGGCGCCACCGCCGTGAGCGGCGCGCGCGGCAGCGAGAACTGGGCCGGCGTCTTGCCCACCAGCAGCGCGATGGCGTGCTCCACCTGCGCCCGTGTGACGCCATTGTCCAGCGCCGACGCCTGGGCCGATTTCAGTTGCGTCTGCGCCTGGATCACGTCGGACTTGGCCACCAGCCCGGCGGCATACTGGTTCTGCGTGACTTGCAGCGAGCGCTGGTAAGCCTGGACCGTGTCTTCCAGCAATTGCTGCTGGGCATCCAGCACGCGCAGTTGCAGATAGTTCTGCGCCAGCTGGGCCTGCGCCGACAGGCGCGCTGCGGCGAGATCGGCCGCACTGGCCTGGGCGCTGGCCTGGCTGGATTCGACGTCGCGCCGCACCTTGCCCCAGATGTCCGCTTCCCACGAGGCCGTCAGCGAGAAGGTATAGGCGTTGCGCACGCTGCCCGATGAACTCGACGAGGTGGACGTGCCGGAGGATGTGGCTGAGGACGAACCGGCAGAGCCGGAGCGCCCGCGCGAGGCACCGGCCGAGGCCGACAGCGTGGGCGCATAGGCCGAGCGCGAACTTTGCACCAGCGCCACGGCGCTGCGAAAATTGGCTTCGGCCAGGGCCAAGTTCTGGTTGGAGATGTCGACCTGATCGGCCAGCGCATTCAATTGCGGATCGCCAAACATTTCCCACCACTTGCCATCGGCCATCAGGTCACGCGGCTGGGCCGGCTTCCAGTGCTGGCCTTCCTTGAAGACGGCCGGGCCGGTGTCCATCTGCGGGCGTACATAGTCGGGCCCGACCGAGCAGGCCGCCAGCGCAAAGCTGGCTGCCAGCACCGCCAGCAGCGGCTTGAGTTTGAACAGGTCTTGTTGCGTCATGCGTTTCTCCATGGCGGCAGCCTCAGGCCGCCGAGGTTTCTGTCTTGTTCTTGCGGCCGAAACGGCGGCGGCCCCAGGCGCTCAGGCGTTCCATGTACAGATACACCACCGGGGTCGTGTAGAGCGTGAGCAGCTGGCTCACCACCAGCCCGCCCACAATCGAGATGCCCAGCGGCTGGCGCAGTTCAGCGCCATCGCCGTGGCCGATGGCCAGCGGGATGGCGCCCAGGAGCGCGGCCATGGTGGTCATCATGATGGGGCGGAAGCGCAGCTTGCAGGCCTCGAAGATGGCGTCGCGCGGTGACAGACCGCGATTGCGTTCGGCATCGATGGCGAAGTCCACCATCATGATGGCGTTCTTCTTGACGATGCCGATCAGGAGGATCACGCCGATGAGCGCGATGAGGCTGAAGTCGGTGCCGGTCACCATCAAGGCCAGCAGCGCCCCCACGCCCGCCGAGGGCAGCGTGGAAATGATGGTGATGGGATGGATCAGGCTTTCGTACAGAATGCCCAGCACGATATAGACCGCCAGCAAGGCCGTCAGGATCAGGATGGGCTGGCTGGAGGTGGAGGCCTGGAAGGCATTGGCCGTGCCCGCGAAAGTGCCCAGCACGCTGGTGGGTACGCCCAGTTGCGCCATGGCGCGGTCAATGGCGGCGGTGGCCTGCGACAGCGAGACCCCCTCGGCCAGGTTGAAGGACAAGGTCGAGGCCACGAACTGGCCCTCATGGCTGACCGACAGCGCCGTGGTGGTGGGCTCGAAGCGTGAGAACGCCGCCAGCGGAATCTGGCGCGAGGCCGCCGTCGAGATGGTCTGCGCCAGCCCGGTATTGGCGTTCAACTTGCCCGAGGCCGACAGCGCCGGCGGGGTCGACAGGCTGGAGGTGGTGGGCGAGAGATTGGAGGAACCGGCCAGGCTGACGTAGGTATCGCGCAGGATCTCCGGGCTCTGCCAGTATTGCGGTGCGGCTTCCATCACCACGTGGTACTGGTTCATGCCGCTGTAGATGGTGGAGATCTGACGCTGGCCGAACAGGTCGGACAAGGTCGAGTCGATCAGCTGCGGCGTGACCCCGGCACGCATGGCCGTCTCGCGGTCGATGGTCAGGGTGGTCTGCAGACCGTTGTCCTGCTGGTCGGTGCTGATGTCTTCGAGCTCCTTCAGGTTGGACAGCGCCAGGCGTATCTTGGGCTCCCAGATGCGCAAGAGGCCCACATCGTCGGACTTGAGCGAATATTCATATTGCGAATCGCTCTGGCGCGCACCGATGCGGATGTCCTGTACCGGCACCAGAAACACCCGCGCACCGGCCACTTTGGCGGTCTTGATGCGTAGCCGCGCGACCACCTTGTCGGCACTGTCTTTTCGTTCAGAGAGAGGCTTGAGCGTGACATACATGAAGCCGCCATTGCGCCGCTGTCCACCGGTGAAGGCCACCACATCGGACACATCCGGATCGGCCTTGACGATATCGATGAACTCGTTGAGCTTGGTGCGCATGGCCTGGAAGGAGATGGCCTGGTCGCCACGGATGCCGCCGATCAGGCGCCCGGTATCCTGCTGCGGGAAGAAGCCCTTGGGGATGGCCTTGTAGAGGTAGACATTCAGGGCGATGGTGGCCAGGAGAATGAGCATCATCAGCGGTGCCGCACGGAGCGCCCAGGCCAGGGTGCGCTCGTAGGCCAGCAGCATGTCGGCGAAGATGGCCGCGCTCTGGTCAGCGATCTTCTGCAGCCAGGGATGACGGCGTTTGCGGCGGGCCTCATCGGCCTGCGGATCATGGCGCAGCAGTTGCGCACACATCATCGGCGTGGTGGTCAGCGACACCACCAGCGAGACCAGAATGGCCACCGACAAGGTGATGGCGAACTCGCGGAAGAGCCGCCCGACGATGCCCTCCATCATCAGAATGGGAATGAAGACGGCGATCAGCGAGATGCTCATCGACAGCACCGTGAAGCCCACTTCGCGCGCTCCCAGCAAGGCCGCCTTGTAAGGCTTCATGCCGGCCTCGATGTGGCGCGAGATGTTCTCCAGCACCACGATGGCATCATCGACCACGAAGCCGGTGGCAATGGTCAGCGCCATCAGCGACAGATTGTCGAGGCTGAAACCGGCCAGGTACATGATGCCGAAGGTGCCGATCAGCGAGACCGGCACGGCCACCGCGGGGATCAACGTGGCCCGCGCATTGCGCAGGAACAGGAACACCACCATGATCACCAGCGCCACCGAGAGCATCAGGGTGAATTCGGTTTCCTTCAAGGAGGCGCGGATGGTGGGAGTGCGGTCCAGCACCACCTTCATGTCGATGGCGGCCGGAATCGATGCCTGCAACTGCGGCAGCAGCGCACGCACGCTATCGACCGTCTCGATGATGTTGGCGCCGGGCTGGCGGTTGATGATGATCAGCACCGAGGGCTTGCCGTTGGAAGAACCGGCATTGCGCACATCGGCCACCGAGTCGCGCACCTCGGCCACGTCCCGCACCCGAACCGGCGTACCGTTGCGATATGCAACGATCAGCGGGGCATATTCGGCGGCGGTCTTGGCCTGGTCGTTGGCATAGATCTGCCAGTTGCGGCCATCGTCCTCCAGCAAGCCCTTGGGACGGTTGGCATTGGTGGCAGCCACGGCCGTGCGCACATCCGCGCTGCCGATACCGTACTTGTTCAGGGCCGTGGGGTTCAACTCGATGCGCACCGCCGGCTGCGAGCTGCCGCCCACGCTCACCTGCCCCACGCCGCGTACCTGCGACAGTTTCTGCGCCACGATGCTGTCGGCGGCGTCGTACATCTGGCCCTGGGTCATGGTGTCCGACGTCATGGCCAGGATCAGGATGGGCGCATCGGCCGGGTTGACCTTGCGATAGGTCGGGTTGCTCGGCATGCCGGTAGGCAGCAGGTTGCGCGCGGCATTGAGCGCGGCCTGCACGTCACGGGCGGCACCGTCGATATCGCGGCTCAGGTCGAACTGCAAGGTGATGCGGGTGGAGTTCTGGGAGCTGGTCGAGGTCATCTCGGTCACGCCCGCAATGGCGCCCATGGCGCGTTCCAGTGGCGTGGCCACGGTCGCGGCCATGGTCTCGGGGCTGGCCCCGGGCAGCGAGGCCGAGATCGAGATGGTCGGATAATCCACCTGCGGCAGCGGCGAGACCGGCAGCAGGCGGAAGGCCACCATGCCGGCCAGCGCAATGCCAATGGTCAACAGCGTGGTCGCGATGGGCCGCTTGATGAAGGGAAGCGAGATATTCATGCGCGCATCCGCTTACACCGCAGGCGGCAGGGTGGCCGGTTTGCCGTCATCGTCATCCTCGCCGCCATGGCCCGGTTCGCGCAGTCCGAAGCGCGCGCGCAGGCGGCGGCCCAGGCTGTCGAAACCGAGATAGATCACCGGCGTGGTGAACAAGGTCAGCACCTGCGACACCAGCAGACCACCCACCATGGTGATGCCCAGCGGCTGGCGCAGCTCGGAACCGACACCGGTCCCCAGCATCAACGGCAGCGCCCCCAGGAGCGCGGCCATGGTGGTCATCAGGATGGGGCGGAAGCGCAGCAGGCAAGCCTGGTAGATCGCCTCGCGCGGACTCTTGCCTTCATGCCGTTCGGCTTCCAGGGCGAAGTCGATCATCATGATGGCGTTCTTCTTGACGATGCCGATCAGGAGGATGATGCCGATGATGCCGATGATGCCCAGATCCGTGCCCGAGATCATCAGCGACAGCAAGGCACCCACGCCCGCCGAGGGCAAGGTGGAGAGGATGGTGATGGGATGGATGTAGCTCTCGTAGAGCACGCCCAGCACGATGTACATGGTGATGATGGCCGCCAGGATCAGCCACAGCGTGTTGGACAGCGAGGCCTGGAAGGCCAGCGCCGCGCCCTGGAAGTTGGTGACGGTGGAGTCGGGCATGCCGATCTCGTCTTCGGCCACCTTGATGGCCTTGACCGCCTCGCCCAGGGAAGCGCCCTTGGCCAGATTGAAGGAGATGGTCGCCGCCGGGAACTGACCGATGTGGTTCACCACCAGCGGGGCCGTGCGTTCGGTCACGGTGGCAATCGAGGACAGCGGCACCTGGCCGCCGGCGGAGGTGACCAGGAAGATGCTGTCCAGCGCTTCAGGCCCGCGCTGGAATTCCGGCTTGACCTCCATCACCACGCGATACAGGTTCGATTGCGTGTAGATGGTGGAAATCAAGCGCTGGCCGAAGGCGTTGTAGAGCGCATTGTCGATGGCGGCCGTGGTGATGCCCAGGCGCGAGGCGGCATTGCGGTCGATCTCGATATAGGCCTGCAAGCCCTGGTCCTGCAGGTTGCTGGCCACGTCGGCCAGTTGCGGCACCTGCTGCAGACGCGCGATCAGCTTGGGCACCCAGGTGCTCAGGGTGGTCGGGTCGGCGTCTTCCAGCGTGAACTGGTATTGCGTGCGCGAGACGCTGTCTTCGATGGTCAGATCCTGCACCGGCTGCATGTAGAGCGTCACGCCCGGCACCTCTTGGGTGAGCTTGGGTTGCAGGCGGCGGATCACGTCGGAGGCCGAGACATCACGCTCTTCATGCGGCTTCAGATTGATGAGCATGCGGCCGCTGTTGAGGGTAGCGTTGGTGCCGTCCACGCCGATGAAGGAGGACAGGCTTTCCACCGCCGGATCTTCCAGCACCACCTTGGCCAGTTGCTGCTGCTTCTCGCCCATGGCGCCGAAGGAGATCGATTGCGTGGCCTCCGAGATACCCTGGATGACACCGGTATCCTGCAGCGGGAAGAAACCCTTGGGCACGAACACGTACAGCAGCACGGTCAGGCCCAGCGTTGCCAGGGCCACCAAGAGCGTGAGTTTCTGGCGCTCCAGCACCCATTCCAGCATCACGCCATAGCGCGCGATGATGCGGTCGAAGAAAGCCTGGCTCTTGTGATAGAACCAGCCCTGCTGTTGTTCCGGCTGGTGGCGCAAGAGGCGCGCGCACATCATCGGCGTGAGCGTGAGCGAGACCACGGCGGAGATGAGGATGGAGACCGCCAGCGTGACCGCGAATTCATGGAACAGTCGACCGACCACGTCGCCCATGAAGAGCAATGGAATCAGCACGGCGATGAGCGAGAAGGTCAGCGAGATGATGGTGAAGCCAATCTGCTCGGCGCCCTTGAGTGCGGCCTGCATGGGCTTCATGCCCTCTTCGATGTAACGCGAGATGTTCTCGATCATGACGATGGCGTCATCGACCACGAAGCCGGTGGCAATGGTCAGCGCCATGAGCGTGAGGTTGTTGATCGAAAAGCCTGCCAGGTACATCACCGCGAAGGTGCCCACCAGCGACAGCGGCACCGCCACGCTGGGGATGATGGTGGCGGGCACGTTGCGCAGGAAGACGAAGATCACCATCACCACCAGCGCCACCGAGAGCAGCAGCTCGAACTTCACGTCCGCCACCGAAGCGCGGATGGTGGTGGTGCGATCGGTCAGGATGTGGACATCGATGGCGCCGGGCAGGCTGGCCTGCAACTGCGGCAGGATCTTCTTGATGCTGTCGACCACGGCGATCACGTTGGCACCGGGCTGGCGCTGGATGTTCACGATCACCGCCGGCTGCTGGTTGGCCCAGGCCCCCAGGCGGACGTTTTCTGCACCGTCGATCACATCGGCCACATCCGAGACGCGGATGGGCGCGCCGTTCTTGTAGGCGATGATCAGGTTGCGGTATTCATCGGCCGAGCGCAGCTGGTCGTTGGCGTCAATGGTGGAGGCGCGCGTGGGGCCGTCGAAACTGCCCTTGGCCTGGTTGACGTTGGCGTTGCCGATGGCCGTGCGCACGTCATCCAGGTTCAGGCCCAGCGCGGCCACGGCGCGCGGATTGATCTGCATGCGTACGGCCGGACGCTGGCCGCCCGACAGGCTCACCAGACCGACGCCGGACAATTGCGAAATCTTTTGCGCCAGGCGGGTATCGATCAGGTCCTGCACCTTGGGTAACGGGATGGTCCTGGAGGTGACCGCCAGCGTGATGATGGGCGTATCGGCCGGATTGACCTTGCTGTAGAGCGGCGGCATCGGCAGATCCGAGGGCAGCAGGTTGCTGCCGGCATTGATGGCGGCCTGCACTTCCTGCTCGGCCACGTCCAGGCTGAGATCAAGATTGAATTGCAGCGTGATCACCGAGGCCCCGCCGGAGCTGGTGGAAGACATCTGCTTCAAGCCCGGCATCTGGCCGAACTGGCGTTCCAGCGGTGCGGTGACGGAGGAGGTCATCACGTCCGGACTGGCACCGGGATAGAGCGTGACCACCTGGATGGTCGGGTAATCGACTTCGGGCAGGGCCGACAGCGGCAGGAGCCGGTAGGCCACGATGCCCACCAGCAGGATCGCCAGCATCAGCAAGGATGTGGCGACCGGCCGCAGGATGAACTGGCGCGAGGGATTCATGCGTGAGCCTTGTGCAGATTGGGCAAATCGGACTGAGGGTGCTTACTTGGCGCCGTTGGCGTTGCCTGCATTGTTGGCGCCGCCTTCGCGCTGGCGGCGCAGCTCCATCATCTTCTGGCGACGCTGGTCTTCGGGCAGCTTCTTGATTTCTTCGCCGAATTCACCGGCATCGATGCGCTTGTTGAGTTCGGCCCAGCGCTTCTGCCGCTCTTCCGGACTCAGGTTGGCCTCGCCGCCCTGGGCCGCTTGACCGCCCTGCCCCCGCTTGCCATGGCGACGTTCCGGATTCTCGGTGGTGAGCTTGTTGGCCGGATCATCGGCGCCGCCGCGGGTGACCGCTTCCACCTTGGCGCCTTCGCGCAGGCGGTCGATGCCATCGATGACCACGGTTTCACCGGCACTGATGCCATCGGTGATGACGGTCTGGTCATCCTGCACCGGGCCGGTCTTGACCGGGCGCACGGTGACGGTGTTGTCCTGCTTGACCACATACACGAACAAGCCCTTGGCCCCGCGCTGGATGGCGGCCGTGGGGATGACGGTGGCGCCCTTCTCGGTCTTGAGTTGCAGGCGGATGTTGACGAACTGGCTGGGGAAGAGCGCGTAATCGGTATTGGGGAACTGGGCCTTGAGCTTGACCGTGCCGGTGGTGGAGTCGACCACGTTATCGATGGTCAACAACACGCCATCGGCCAGTTTCTTCTTCTGCTCGCGGTCCCAGGCCTGGGCCGGCAGTTTGCGGCCGCTCTGCAGTTGCTGCAAGACCTTGGGGATATTGTCTTCGGGGATGCTGAAGATGGCCGTGATCGGCTGCAACTGGGTGATGATGACCAGCCCATTGGTATCGCTGGTAGTGACGTTGTTGCCCACGTCGGCCTGGCGCAGGCCGAGGCGACCGCTGATCGGGGCGGTGACGCGGGTGAACGACAATTGCAGACGGGCGCTGGCGACACTGCCTTCATCGGCCTTGACCGTGCCCTCGTATTGCTTGACCAGCGCGGCCTGGGTATCGACCTGCTGGCTGGCAATCGAGTCCTGCGACAGCAGGGTCTGGTAGCGCTTGAGATCCAGCCGGGCCGAGGCGAGCAAGGCGCGATCGCGCGCCAGCTGCCCTTCGGCCTGGGTCAGCGCGGCCTGCAGCGCACGCGGATCGAGCTCGGCCAGCAGCTCACCGGCCTTGACCACCTGGCCTTCCTTGTAATGCAGCTTCATCAGTTGTCCATCCACGCGGGCCCGCACGGTGGCCGTGGCCGTCGGAGTCACCGAACCCAGACCGTTGAGGAACACATCCACGTTCTGCACCTGGGCCGTGGCCACGCCCACCGGCATGGTCTGGCTGCCAAAGGCGCCGGCACCGGGGCGCCGCGCACCCGGCCCACCAGGGCCACCGGGACGTCCGCCCGGGCCACCCATGGCCGCCATCTGCTCCTGTTCGGTCTTCTTCTTGGACCACCATTTGGCGCCGCCACCTGCGGCCAGCACCGCTACCAGGACCCAGAACCACCAGCGGCGCAGAATGCTGCCACGGGAAGAGCTGTTGGAGGGAGACGGCTGCCGGGAATTGGGAGTATTTGTCATGTCAGGAAAACCTGTGAACCGATCAAGTCGGCGGGCTGGCACGCAGTGTACCCAGCTATTGCCGCCATTGCACGATGTGCCAACGAGAACAGCCTTGCGGGCAAACGCAAGGCTGTCGGGTGGAACTGCACGCTGCGCCGGTATCAGGCTTGCACCGGCGCAGCGGCAGGTCATGCCTGCCCCGGTTTAGTTGGCCGGCGGGGCATCCGGTGCCGGCTTGCCGCCATGCGGGGGACCCTTGCGGTCGCCGTGGCGCATGTGTTCCATCTTTTCCCAACGATGGCGCTCCATCTTGGCGTGCTCGGCATCGAAGATCTTCTGCTGCTCCGGCGACAGAGTGGCGTAGAAGTCCTTGGTGGCGGCGATGCGCTGCTCGGCGAAGGCTTCACGCTTGCGCATCATGTCAAGCTGCTTGTCCAGACGTTCCGGGGTGCTCAGCTTGGCCCATTCTGCCTTGTCGGGACGGCCGGCCGGGTCGAACGGGGCCGGTTTGGTCTTGTCGAGGAAGAGCTTCCAGGCGGCTTCCTGGGAGGCGGTGATCTTGAGCTTGTCGTGCAGCTCGGCCTGGTGCTTGGCGCGCATCTGCTCGAACTTGGCGATCTGTTGCGGGCTTGGCGCATGACCTTGCGGGCCGCCCGGGGGCATCTGGGCAAAGGCCGACAGGGTGACGGCGCTGATGCTTACGGCGGCGACGCCGGCCAGGATACGGTTCTTGAATGTCAACATGGCTTGCTCCTTTCAGGGGGTGGTGCTCGTTATGCTTTTGAACAGCGACGTGCTGTCCTGGCATGGTTCCCATTAAACCGGCGGCGTGTATCAAGGATTTTTCCGCTGTGGCGTCATTTGTATCGTTTTGTATATATGCGGGCCGCGCAGGTATCGTTTTATTTCTGCCCTGCTCCTTGTAAAGACCCGATACAAATCCCCCCTGCAGGGACGGACAAGTTCGGCATAATGCGGTCCATGGATACAAATACTCACATCCTCGTCGTCGATGACGACCGCGACATCCGCACCCTGCTGGCCGAATATCTGGACAGCAATGGCCTGCGCACCCTGACCGCCACCAATGGCAGCGAAATGCGCCGGGTACTGGAAGAGTCGCGCGTGGACCTGATCGTGCTGGATCTGACCCTGCCCGGCGAAGACGGTCTGACCATCTGCCGCAACCTGCGCGCCACCTCCTCGGTACCGGTCATCATGCTGACCGCGCGCGGCGAGCCGCTGGACCGCATCCTGGGGCTGGAGATGGGCGCCGATGACTACCTGGCCAAGCCCTTCGAGCCGCGCGAACTGTTTGCCCGCATCCGCAGCGTGCTGCGCCGTACCCAGGCGCTGCCGCCCAACATGGCCCAGCCGGACGTTGCCACCATGCGCTTTGCCGGCTGGACCCTGGATCTCACCGCGCGTCACCTGGTGAGCCGGGATGGTGTGGTGGTGGCCTTGTCGGGAGCGGAATTCCGGCTGCTGAAGGTGTTCCTCGACCATCCCAACCGCGTGCTCAACCGCGACCAGTTGCTGGAGCTCACGCAAGGCCGCGAATCCGATCCCTTCGACCGTTCGGTGGATATCCAGATCAGCCGCCTGCGCCAAAAGCTGGGCGATGATGCGCGTACCCCCACCATCA
Source organism: Herbaspirillum sp. FG34 (assembly GCF_057809315.1). Lineage (NCBI taxonomy): Bacteria > Pseudomonadati > Pseudomonadota > Betaproteobacteria > Burkholderiales > Oxalobacteraceae > Herbaspirillum > Herbaspirillum sp. FG34. The sequence goes on from NZ_JBMDJS010000001.1 coordinate 65,485, forward strand.
TCAAGACCGTGCGCAACGAGGGCTACGTGCTGGCCACGACCGTGACGGCCGAAGGGACGGGCCGCCCGGGATGAAGAATTTCCTCGGCTCCATCGGCAACCGCATCTTCTTCCTGCTGCTGGGCGGTATCGTGGTGGCGGTGTTTGCCACCAACTGGCTGGCCGGCAACGAGCGCCGCAATATCTTGCGTGAGCTGCGCTTCCAGCATCTGGCCGACCGCGTCGAGCAGATCGTGCAGGCGGTGGACAACATCCCTTCCGCGCAGCGGCCCATCGTGCTGCAGGCGGCGACCAACTTCGGTTTCGAGGCGCGCATGGTGGACGACATGAACGACGCCATCGGCTCCAATGTCAGCAGCAGCAGTCCCTTGATCGAGATGCTGCAGGCGCGCCTGGGCGAGGACCGCAAGATCGCCGTGCAGCGTGAGAGCGAATGCCCGCCGCTGCATGCCGATGACGGGCGTGGTCCGCGCCGTGATACCTGTCGCGTCATCTACATCAGCCTGCATGACCAGGCGCTCATGCGCCTGCGCCTGCACCAGCCGGGCGAGCCCCCGGCCCTGCGCGGGCGCGGCGGACCGGGCGGGCCGGCCGGTCTGTTCGGTCTGCAATATATCCTGCTGTTCCTGGTACTCATTGCCATGCTGGCGTGGCTGGTGGCGCGCATGGCCACCCGCCCTATCCGCCAGCTGGCGCAAGCCGCTTCGCGCCTGGGCCGCGACATCGACCACGCCCCGCTGGCCGAAACCGGTCCCACCGAAATCCGCCAGGCGGCCCATGCCTTCAACGCCATGCAGGGACGCATCCGTCGCCAGATCCAGCATCGCACCCACATGCTGGCGGCCATCACGCATGACCTGCAGACACCATTGACGCGCATGCGGCTGCGACTGGAAAAGGTCAGCGATCCCGGCTTGCAGCAGAAGCTCATCGACGACCTGGGCGTCATGCACGGCATGGTGCGCGAAGGGCTGGACCTGGCGCGCAGCATGGATTCTTCCGAGAAGATCCAGGCTCTGGACATCGATTCCCTGCTCGACAGCGTCTGCGCCGACGCCGCCGATGCCGGCCAGGACGTCACCCTGCAAGGCAGCACCCGCGCCTTCGTGATGGCCCAGCCGGGCGCGCTGCGGCGCTGCCTGACCAACCTCATCGACAATGCCTGCAAGTACGGCAAGTCAGCCCGCGTCAGTATCGCGCTGGAACAGCAGAAGATCGCCATCCGCATCCGCGACCAGGGGCCGGGCATTCCGGAGGCCGAACTGGAGGCCGTGTTCGAACCCTTCTATCGCCTGGAGACCTCGCGCTCGCGCGATACCGGCGGTACCGGGCTGGGCCTGACCATCGCGCTCAACATCGCCGAGAACCATCACGGCCAGCTGCGCCTGCGCAACCTGCCGGAGGGCGGGCTGGAAGTCCTGCTGGAACTGCCGCCGATGACGCCTCCCAAAAATCGGTAAAAACCTTCACGCAGGCATAAAAAAACCGCCGCAAACCCGGATGGGATGCGGCGGTTTTCATATAGTCGGCAAATGTGCCTTAACCGAAGTAGTTCAGGCCCAGGGCAGCATTGACTTCGGCCATGGTCTGCGCGGCCACGGCGCTGGCGCGTTCGGTGCCGCGCTTCAGGATGGCCAGCACTTCGCCGCGATCCTTGGCGAACTCTTCGCGGCGGGTGCGGATGGGTTCCAGCATTTCCTGCAGGATGCCTTCCAGACGGCGCTTGACCACACTGTCGCCCAGGCCACCTCGGGTGTAGTGGGCCTTCAGTTCGGCCACGGCGTCGCGGTCGGGATCAAAGGCATCGAGGAAGGTGAAGACCACATTGCCCTCGACCTGGCCCGGATCGTCCACCCGAAGATGGTTGGGGTCGGTGTACATGCGGTGCACGGCCTGCTTGATCTCGGCCGGCGTAGCCCCCAGGGGGATGGAATTGCCGAGCGACTTGCTCATCTTGGCCTTGCCGTCGATGCCGGGCAGGCGGCCGGTTTCGGAGAGCACTTCCTTGCACTCGACCAGCACTTCGCGGTCGACGGTGGCATTGAATTTGCGCACCAGCTCATTGGTCTGCTCGATCATGGGCAACTGGTCACTGCCCACCGGCACCAGCTGGCCCTTGAAGGCGGTGATGTCGGCGGCCTGGCTGACCGGATAGGTCAGGAAACCGGCCGGGATATCGCGCTCGAAGCCGCGCAGGCGGATTTCTTCCTTGATGGTGGGGTTGCGCTCCAGGCGCGAAACCGTCACCAGGTTCAACAGCACCATCGACAGTTCATACAGCTCGCGCACCTGGGACTGGATGAAGATGGTCGACTTCTCGGGATCGATGCCTACGGCCAGGTAGTCCAGCGCCACTTCCAGGACGTTGTCGGTGACCTTCTGGTGGCGGCCGACGTTGTCGGTCATGGCCTGGGTATCGGCCAGCAGCAGGAACTGGCGCGAGGTTTCCTGCAGCGCCACGCGCGACTTGAGCGAGCCGATGTAGTGGCCCAGGTGCAGTGGCCCGGTGGGGCGATCGCCGGTGAGGACCACAGGCAAGGCGGAGGAGGTATTGCTCGGTGCGTTCGAAGACATGGTCATTCCTGATCGTTATCTGGAATGCCGCCGGTCCCGAAGCTGAAGAAACAATGCCGCCGGAACCGGCGGCATCATGGTCACATGGTCAAGCTGTGTGAAAACGGGCCGCCTCGTTCAGGCGCGCCACCAATGCTGGGTTTTCGCAAGTTGATTTCGGAAAAGCATGGCGGCGAGTATAGCACCGGCAGCGCGCCATGTTGCGCTGCATAAGAAAAAACCGCCTCCGCAGAGACGGTTTTTGTGCGAGCGCTCAATAGGCGCCCGGCGGTGGACCGTAATACACCGGCGGCGGGCCGTAATACCCCGGAGGCGGCGGCGGTGCATAGTAGTAGCGTGGATGATAGGTGTAGACGGTGGTGGTCTGGACCGGCTGCTGGACCTGGTTACCGTTGCTGACCATGCACTGGGTGTAGGTCATGTCGTAGCGCTGCTGCATCGAGTAGTTGCCACCTGCTGCCGCGTTGCTGCCGGCGGCACTGCCCACCAGCAAGCCACCACCGGCGCCGATGGCGGCACCCGCTCCGGCGTTGCCCGAGGCGGCCCCGATCAGTGCGCCGGCCACGGCACCGACGGCGGTACCGACAGCGGCGCTGTTGGCGGCATTGTTCTGGGTCTGCGCGGCCTGCCCGCCGATGGCGTCCTGCGCGTATTGCTGGCATTGCTGCTGGTCGGCGCGGAACTGTTCGTAGGTCTTGTCCTTGCCGGGCATGGCCATGACCGAGGGGCCGGTGGGTACGCTCACGCAGCCGCCCAGCGCCAGCATGGCGCCCAGAGCGGAAACGGTAGCAGCGGTCTTGTAGAGGGGCTTCACGATGTTTCCTTTATCGGGGGGATCGACGACAGACGACGCAGGCGGCTTGACTCACTGCGGTGGCGCGCCACCCGGCACGCCTGGCGTATTGGGCACCACCTTCATCCACGGACTGGGGCAGTTCTGGACGTAGGGATAATAGGACTTGGTATCTGAGCAGTAATACCAGTACTCCTGACGCTGCGGTTCCACATAGACCGGCGCCGGCACGCGCTCCACGTAGACCGGCGGCGGGTAATACACCGGTGGCGGATAGTAGACCGGGGGCGGCACCCACAGAGGGCCACCGATGACCACGCCACCATAGAAGCGTCCATGCGCATAGGCCGAGGCACTGGCGACCAGGCCGGCGGTTGCCAGCATGCCGCAGAGGCCAATTGCCGCTAGTTTCTTCATATTGTTGCCCTTGGGTGTGTCGCAGAATGTTTGAAATGCCTGGAATATTTGCCAGAGGGCATCACGGGCGCGTTCCCCACGCACTCGTATGAGCCTGGAATCCTTTCCGGCTGCGGCTTGCAGACGCATCTGGCGCAGGAAAGCAATATACGCGCGGGGCGCGGTGAAATCTTGAGATGTTTCATTTCGTAACCCTAATCAACAGAGATATACACGGGGTTGAAAAGGCTTTGCAATCAGGGGCTTGTCGCGCCCGCGAAGCACGATCTCATGCGTGCCGCAAAAAACAAAACGGCCTTCTTCAAGGCCGTTGATGGTCGCACTCTCCGGTAACGCAACACTTCCGGCGCCCCTGCAACCGGGGCGAGATCGCAGTGCTCAACCCGGCCGCGTCATCTGCTCCGGCTTGATCCACTCGGCAAACTGCTCTTCCGTCACATAGCCCAGCGCCAATGCCGCCTGCTTCAGGGTGGTGCCGTCGTGATGCGCCTCTTTGGCGATCTTGGCGGCCTTGTCGTAACCAATGTGCGGGGCCAGCGCCGTCACCAGCATGAGCGATTTTTCCATCAGCTCGCCGATGCGGCTGTGGTTGGCTTCGATACCGCGCGCGCAGTGCTCCTCGAAGCTGGCCATGCCATCGCCCAGCAGACGAACGCTCTGCAGGAAGTTGTGAATGATCACCGGCTTGAACACATTGAGCTCGAAGTTGCCGCTGGCACCGCCAATGTTGAGCGCGACATCGTTGCCGAAGACCTGGGCACACAGCATGGTCATGGCTTCGCACTGGGTCGGGTTGACCTTGCCCGGCATGATGGAACTGCCCGGTTCATTCTCGGGAATGGTGATCTCACCCAACCCGGAACGCGGGCCGGAAGCCAGCCAGCGCACGTCGTTGGCGATCTTCATCATGGCCGCCGCCAGGGTCTTGAGTCCGCCGTGCGCGGCCACCAGGGCATCGTGTCCGGCCAGGGCGGCAAACTTGTTGGGCGCAGTCTTGAACGGGAAACCGAAATACTTGGCCAGCTCGGCCGCCACGCGCTCGCCGAATTCGGGATGGGCATTGAGCCCGGTACCGACGGCCGTGCCACCAGCGGCCAGCTCGGAGATCGCGTTGAGCGTGGCGATGATGGCCGACTCGGCATGATCCAGCTGCGCCACGTAGCCCGAGAACTCCTGGCCCAGCGTCAGCGGCGTGGCGTCCTGCAGGTGGGTACGGCCGATCTTGACGATGTCGGCAAACTGCGCGGACTTGTCCGCCAGCGTGGCGCGCAGGGTGTGCAGCGAGGGGATCAGGTGCGTGGCCACGGCCATGCAGGCCGCCACGTGCATGGCGGTCGGGAAGATGTCGTTGGAGGACTGGCCACGGTTGACGTCGTCATTCGGGTGGATCAGACGGTCCTCGCCGCGCACGCCGCCCAGCAGTTCGGAGGCGCGGTTGGCCAGCACCTCGTTCATGTTCATGTTGCTCTGGGTGCCGGACCCGGTCTGCCAGACCGACAGCGGAAACTCCAGCGGATGCTTGCCGGCGATGACCTCATCGGCAGCCGCAATGATGGCCTCGGCCTTCTTGCCGTCCAGCTTGCCCAGGTCGCGGTTGACCGTGGCACAGGCGCGCTTGACGGCGGCCAGGGCCACGATCAGCTCGGCCGGCATGCGCTCGGTGGAAATGTGGAAGTGGTGCAGCGAACGTTCGGTCTGCGCGCCCCACAGGCGTTCGGCCGGGACTTCGATCAGGCCAAAGGTGTCGCGCTCCATGCGGTGGTTCATGATGCTGGTTCTCCGTGATGAGAGGGCCGCAAGCGGCCCGATGATCCCGTGAGACTCTGGCGCAATGACAAGGCTGAGTCATCGACGAGACTGACAATGTGACATCTAGTGTAACTGCTGGCGGGACCGCCCGCAGGACGCGGCGGCATGAAGCTGGCGAGGGGTTGGCAATGCCGCAGCAAGACCGGCGCGGCAGCGGCAGCGAGGAATCAGCCGGCCTTGTTGTCCTTGGGCGGATCGGGCAGCACACAGGCCTCGACCACTTGCAGGTCGTTGTCCTTGGCGAAGTTGACCACGAAGTGATAGGCCAGTGGTTCCAGCTCGCGCAGGGCTTCGTTGACCACCACCGAGCGCACGCCATCGATGTGGGTAGGCAACACGTAGGGAGAATATTTCAGGTGTGCATTGCGACCGCCGCTGCCTTCAGGACGGAAGCACGACATCACGCCGCACAGGCGCTCCGCCCAGTCGCTGGGGCGGAACTGCCGGCCATCCGAGGTCTTGCCCAGGATGATGAATTCTTTGGCCGGTGCGTTTGCGGGTTTGATGGGATCAGCCATACATGCAGTTCTTCTAAAGCGCTTGCAACCGAATGCCCTTGTCCTGGTGGGACCGGAGCCCTGGAGCGCGCGGTGCCTCGGCGATGCTCTGCCTGGGTGCCTGCGCGGTACTGAGTATTATATCTTATAGAAGACTTGGCTTCTACCGGTCTCCCCGGCTCCTGCATGCCGCTCTGCGATTGCCGGGGCATGCTGCTGCCAGGCAAGTGGCGATCTTGTGAAGTGAAGCCGGAAGTATACCGGGTTGGCGAGAAATGCGTTCCCAAAAACAAAGCGGGCCTGCGCCCGCTTTTTCATCCATCTTTCCGCCTAGCCCATCCACACCGCCACCGACAGCAGCAGCAACAGGAACATCCACAGCAGCAAGGCGCGCCAGACCAGGCCCACGGTGCTTTGCAGGGTGCGTGGCGAGGGTGTGTCGCCAGGCAGGCCGTCGGTTTCCTCGGGCATGGAATCGACCGTGGCAGCGTCAGCCGGCAGGATGATGCCGGCTGCTGCTTCCTTCTCGGTGCCGAAGCGCACACCCATGGCACCGCCACCGGCGGCCAGGATGATGCCGGCGGCCTCATCGTCCCAGCGGCGGGCGAAGTTGCGCCAGGCATAGATGGCCTCCTCGAAGTTGCCCACCACGGCAAAGGCGGAGGCGGTCAGACGGGCCGGGATCCAGTCGATCCAGTAGAAGGCCTGGGCGGCAAAGCGACCGAAAGCTTCGAACTTCATGTGATCCGGCTCGTTCCAGGCGCGCGACAGATATTCGGCGACGCGGTACATCACCGCCAGCGCCGGCCCCACCGGCATGAGGAACCAGAAGAACACCCCGAACACATGGCGATGCGTAGTGATGAGCGCACGCTCGGAGGCGATGCGCGAGATTTCGCTCACATCCATGCCCGTGGTGTCCTGCCTGGTCCATTCGGCCAGCAGGGTACGCGCGGTCATCTCGTCGCCACTGTTGAGCGCCAGCTGGATGGAAGTGAAGTAATGGCTGTAGTGGCGGAAACCCAGGGTCATGTAGACCACCAGCACGTTCCAGGCGAAGGCGGCCACCAGGCTCACATGCAGCAAGAGCCAGTAGACCAGTGCCACCGGCACCGTCAGGGCACCTACCATCACCACCCAGCCCAGGCGCCCATGATGGGCGTGGCCGGCGTTGAACCAGCCTTCAATCGTGGCCGCGAAAGACTTGATCGACGCGTATACCGGATTGTCTGCGCGCAGTGGTTTGAGTTGTTCGATTAACAGCGCAAAGAGAATGGAAAGAAATGTCATCAAGCTGCCTTAGGGGTCTCTATAGCCCGTACGATAGCGCAGTGCAAGAGGGGAATCAAACAATTGATTCACCCAGCAGGATCAAGCGCGCAATGTCACGGATTTTTACTTACTTGAACACTAACAGAGACATAGCGTCGCAGATGCGCGACATATTGCACTGTCAACTACGCAGGAAGTGGAACAGGTTGCGCAGCATGCCAGCGGTGGCGCCCCAGATGAAGTAACGTTCATAGGGCATGGTATAGAAGCTGCGTCGACCGACCGGTGCCGGCAGCTCCACCGAACGACGCTGATGGTTCACGCCATCCATCAGGAAAGCCAGCGGAACTTCGAAAATCTCGGCCACTTCGCGCGGATCGCCGATAGTCTCGAACGGCGGCTGGATCAAGCCCGCCACGGGCGTGACGCGATAACCGGTGCCGGTGAAGTAATCAGGCAGCGAACCGATGACTTCGATGTGATGACGCGCCAGGCCGATTTCCTCTTCGGTCTCACGCAGGGCGGTGTCGATGGCCGAGCCGTCGTAGTCTTCGCGGCGACCACCGGGGAAGCTGATCTGTCCGGCATGGTCCTTCAGGTCAGCTGTGCGCTGAGTGAAGAGAACCGTCAAACCTTGCTCGCGCAGCACGATCGGGATCAGCACCGAGGCCAGCCGGAAACGTCCCTTGGACTCGGCCAGCCGGGCCATCTGGTCGCCGCTGTGCTCGGGCTCCCAGCGCGGCGGGTCGGCGAAGCGCTGGCGCAGCCAGTCGGCATTCAGGCGCGCAGTCTCCAGCGCACTTTCGCCGGCGACGGCATCCACCGGCAGATTGAGAGGATCGAAACTGGCCACGTTGTGCTCGCTTGATCGTTAGGTTGGCAGGACTTCCACTTCAACTTCCATTGGGCATCGGAAACGAAAAAGGGGCGTCGTGAGACACCCCTTTTCCTGACGCATCAACAGGCGACCGATTACTCGGCAGCAGCAGCCTTTGCCGCACGGCTGGGCAGCTTTTCCTTGATACGTGCCGACTTGCCCGAACGTTCGCGCAGGTAGTACAGCTTGGCACGACGCACGTCACCACGACGCTTGACTTCGATCGAGGCGATCAGCGGCGAGTACAGCTGGAAGGTACGCTCCACGCCTTCGCCCGAAGAAATCTTGCGGACGATGAAGTTGGAGTTCAGACCACGGTTACGGCGGGCGATGACCACGCCTTCGTAAGCCTGAGCGCGCTTGCGGGTACCTTCAACCACGTTCACGTTGACAATCACGGTGTCGCCGGGGGCGAAGTCGGGAATGTTCTTGGCGAGACGCGCGATCTCTTCTTGCTCGAGTTGCTGGATCAGATCCATTTTTTGCTCCTGTAACCATCTTGCCGGCGCCGTTGCCACGAGGGCGGATTGTAAAGCCCGGTAGAGGATGGGGTTTCAAACACGGTGACATCGGCCACCGCACGGTGCAGGTCCGTTGCCGGGCCTGCGGTACTGCATTTGCTACAAACCTTCAGGGCTGCGCCAGACCGCCCAGAAACTTTTCATCGGCCTTGCTCAGCAAGCCCTGCTCGCGGGCCCGGACGATGAGGTCGGGACGCTTGGCCTGCGTGGCCTCCAGTGCCCGCTGCCGGCGCCATTTCTGGATCTCGGCATGGTGTCCACCCAGGAGGATGGAGGGCACCGGCTCACCTTCATAGACTTCCGGACGCGTGTAATGGGGCGAATCCAGCAGACCGTTGACGAAACTGTCTTCCACTGCCGAGGCACTGTCGTTGAGCGCACCCGGCAAGAGCCGGATCACTGCATCCATCAGCGCCATCGCCGGCAACTCACCGCCGGAGAGGACGAAGTCGCCGATGCTGATTTCCTCGTCCACGCACTTGTCGAGCAGGCGCTGGTCAATCGCTTCATAGCGACCGCACAGCAGCACTGCCCCGCTGTCCTGCGACAGCCTCACCACGCGCTCATGCGTCAGCGGTGCACCTTGCGGTGAAAGATAAATCACACGCGGCCGGGCCAGGCCCAGCGCTTGCTGTCGCTGCTGCGCCGCCTCGATGGCAGCCTGCAGCGGCTTGGCCAGCATCACCATGCCGGGACCGCCGCCATAGGGGCGGTCATCCACGGTGCGGTGATTGTCAGTGGTGAATTCACGCGGATTCCACAACTGCAAGCCCCAGCGCTGCTGCTCCAGCGCCCGGCGAGTAATGCCGGACTGCGTCAGCGCGGCGAACATCTCGGGAAACAGAGTGACGACATCAAACTGCATCACGCCTCCATTTCCTGGGTTCTTTTGAATCTTTTGAATCTGCCGACATCAGCGCCGGAAAAGAAAAAACTGACCTTGAAGGTCAGTAATCCTTGTCCCAGTCGACGATGATCTTCTTTTCGCTCTGCTGCACCGTCTTGACGAACTGGTCGACAAACGGAATCAACAGTTCGGGCGCCGCCGCGGATTTCTCCTTGGCACCCTTTTTCGGCTTTGCGTCGGCAGCGGGTTGCGGTTGCAGCGCTGGTGCAGCTTCCTGCACCGGGGCCTTCACCACCAGGATGGGATGGGCGCCGTTGTCCATCATGTCGGACACCACGCCCAGTTGTTCACCCTGGAGATTTTCCACTGCCGAGCCGATCAGATCGACCCAGTAGAATTCATTGTCATCCAGCGCCGGGAAGTGCTTGCGGGAGATGGAGACCACCGTTCCCTTCATGGCTTCGGCCGCATTGCGGTCCGCTACCCCGGTCAGGCGCGCAACGACATCGCCGCTGTGCCCCTTGGACTGCATGACATCGACATCCTGTTTGGGCTGGCCGGACTTCTCCAGCCACCAGGTCTTGGCATTCAGCAAGGCATCTGCCTCGGAAGAATAAGGACGCACGCGAATCCAGCCCTGGATTCCGTAGGCTCCGGTCACATGGCCGACGGTCACGAGATCGTCGGGTGCGGAGAACCCCGCCTGGGCTGGATGAGTCATGAGTACACCAGACCTGTTCTTCATCCGGGCGCCAGCAGAACCGGCGCGGAATCAGACAGGAAAACCTGTATTAAGCAGCAGCCTTGGAACCGGCTTCAGCGACCAGGCGAGCAACGGTCGGCGACAGTTGTGCGCCAACGCCTTGCCAGTGAGCCAGACGGTCAGCAGCGATACGCACGGTTTCTTCCTTGCCGGAAGCGACCGGGTTGTAGAAGCCGATGCGCTCGATGAAACGGCCATCGCGACGATTGCGCGAGTCGGTTGCAACGATGTTGTAGAAGGGGCGCTTCTTGGCGCCGCCACGAGCTAAACGAATAACGACCATAATGGTTCCAGTAAGAATACGGACACGGAAAAGCCGCAGATTATAACGGACTTCCGCCCACCCGGGCAAGTTGCTTGGGGCTTTTGTGCCAGAGACCAACGCACAAAAGCCCTGAAACTCCCCAAAACACGGCAAAAGTGATGCCAAAAGACATCACTTTTGCCCCCATCCGGGCAGGACAGCGGGGTTGCCGACTGTCCTGCCGGAAATGCCTGCCCGCCACGGGCTGGGCTATACTGCTCCGACCCATGACGACAAAATGACCGCCGGCGTCACTTGCGCCGGCGTACAACAGAATAAAGAGACAAGCAGCATGCCCCCATCGCCCCGCCACAAGAACAAGACCCTGACGACCTTCCTGGCCACTGTCTTCGGCAGCATCGGTCTGCATCGCTTTTACCTCTGCGGGGGCCGCGACCGCTTCGGCTGGCTGCATGTACTGACCATTCCCTTGTCACTGGCCCTGATGGCGGCTCGACCGGACTCCCCCAAGCTCTTCACGGGACTGCCCTTCGTGCTCTCGGCCCTGATCGCCTGCCTGGAAGCGCTGGTCATCGGCCTCACCCCTGACGAAAAATGGGATGCACGCCACAACGCCGCCAGCGGCCAGTCCTCGGACTCGCACTGGATCCTGGCGCTGATCCTGGTCCTGACCGTAGGGCTGGGTGCCCTGGGCGTGATCGCCCTGCTGGCGCGCAGCTTCGATTTGCTCTTTACGGGCGGCGCCTTCGGCTGACCACTGCCCTGCCCCAATGAACAAGCCCGGCATGCCGCCAATGCGGCATGCCGGGCTTTGCTTGCAGACGCGGATCAGAACTGGTCTTCGGCCAGCGCCATCACCGCAGCACCGCCATCGACGATGGCCGTGCGATAGGCCAGCGCCTGCGGCAGGATCTGCTCGGCATAGAAACGTGCGGTCGCCAGCTTGGCCTCAAAGAACTTGCCATCGCCCTCACCGGACTTCAGCTTGCCCGCCGCGATGGCCGCTGCACGCGCCATCTGCCAGCCGCCCAGCACCACACCGGCCATCTTCAGATACGCAACGCTGCCCGCGAAGACAGCCTTGATATCGCTCTTGATGTTGGCCACCACATAGTCCACCACCTGCTCCAGCGCATCGGCGGCCTCTGCCAGGCGCGCCGCGATGGGCTGCAGTTGCGCATCGCCCTGCAGCTCGGACACGGTCTGGCGCACCTGGGCGATGATGCCCTTGGCAACGGCACCGCCGTCACGCACGGTCTTGCGGCCGACCAGGTCATTGGCCTGGATGGCCGTCGTGCCTTCGTAGATCGGCAGGATGCGCGCATCGCGGTAATGCTGGGCCGCACCGGTTTCCTCGATGAAGCCCATGCCGCCATGCACCTGCACGCCGGTGGAGGTGACATCGATGGACATCTCGGTGATCCAGCCCTTGACAATGGGCACCAGGTATTCGTAGAAGGCCTGGTTGGATTTGCGGGTCGCCTCGTCATCACTGAAATGCGCCGCATCGGAAGTCGCTGCCGCCACGTAGGACAGCGCACGCGCCGCCTCGATCTGGGCGCGCATGGACATCAACATGCGACGCACATCGGGCTGGTGGATGATGGCCACCGGACCGGGCGAGCCGGCCAGGTCGCGCGACTGGATGCGGTCGCGGGCGTAGGACACGGCCTTCTGGTAGGCACGTTCCGACACCGACAGACCCTGGATGCCCACGGCGAAGCGTGCCGCATTCATCATGATGAACATGTATTCCAGGCCGCGATTCTCTTCACCGACCAGGGTGCCGATGGCGCCACCATGGTCACCGAACTGCAGCACGGCAGTCGGGCTGGCCTTGATGCCCAGCTTGTGTTCGATCGAGACGCAGTGCACGTCATTGCGCGCGCCCAGCGAACCGTCGGCGTTGACCAGGAACTTGGGCACGATGAAGAGTGAAATGCCCTTCACGCCTTCAGGCGCATTGGGCGTGCGGGCCAGCACCAGATGGACGATGTTCTCGGCCATGTCGTGCTCGCCATAGGTGATGAAGATCTTGGTACCGAAGAGCTTGTAGGTCCCGTCGCCCTCCGGCACGGCGCGGGTGCGCACCAGTGCCAGGTCGGAGCCGGCCTGCGGCTCGGTCAGGTTCATGGTGCCGGTCCACTTGCCGGAGATGAAGTTGGCGATGAAGGTTTCCTTCTGCTGCTGGGTGCCAGCCGTCATCAGCGCTTCGATGGTGCCATCGGTCAACAGCGGGCACAGCGCGAAGGAGAGATTGGCCGAGTTCAGCATCTCGATGCAGGGCGTGGCCAGCAGCTTGGGCAGGCCTTGTCCGCCGAACTCCACGGGATGCTGCACGCCTTGCCAGCCGGCCTCACCGAACTGGCGGAAGGCCTCCTTGAAACCGGGGCTGGTGGTGACCTTGCCGTCGGACCAGCTGCTGGGCGCCTTGTCGGCAGAATGGTTCAGCGGGGCGATCACTTCACTGCAGAAACGGGCGTTTTCTTCGAGAATGGCCTCGGCCGTTTCCGGCGTGGCATCCTCGCAGCCGGGCAGCGCATTCACGGCTGCCAGACCGGCCAGTTCGTTCATGACGAACAACATATCCTTCACGGGCGCGGTGTAACTCATCTCCAACCTCCATTGGGAACGCTCTGCCGGCGTTCCTTGGGTACACGAAAACACCCCGGCTTGAGCCGGGGCGGATACTACGGTTCAGACCAGATCAGCCAAGCTGCTTGACCAGCTCGGGCACGACCTCGAAGAGGTCACCCACCAGGCCATAGTCAGCCACCGAGAAGATCGGCGCTTCCTCGTCCTTGTTGATGGCGACGATGACCTTGGAGTCCTTCATGCCGGCCAAATGCTGGATCGCGCCGGAGATACCGACGGCGATGTAGAGCTGCGGCGCGACGATCTTGCCGGTCTGGCCGACCTGCCAGTCGTTGGGCACGTAGCCTGCGTCGACAGCGGCACGGGATGCACCCATGGCGGCGTTGAGCTTGTCGGCCAGCGGCTCCAGGATCTTGAAGCTTTCCGCCGAGCCCATGCCACGGCCACCGGAAACGATGATCTTGGCTGCGGTCAGTTCCGGACGGTCCGACTTGGCCACTTCACGGCCCACGAAGCTGGACTTGCCCGAATCGGCCACGGCCGGGATGCTTTCCACGGCGGCCGAGCCACCCTGCGCGGCCGGATCGAAACCGGTGGTACGCACGGTGATGACCTTGATCGGGTCGATCGACTGCACGGTGGCAATGGCGTTGCCGGCGTAGATGGGACGTTCGAAGGTATCGGCCGACTCCACCTTGGTGATGTCGGAAATCTGGCCCACGTCCAGCTTGGCGGCCACGCGCGGCAGGATGTTCTTGCCGTAGGCAGTGGCGGGCGCCAGGATGTGGCTGTAATCCTTGGCGATGGCCAGGACTTGTTCGGCCACGTTTTCGGCCAGGCCATCGGCAAATTGCGGGGCATCAGCCAGCAGCACCTTGGCCACGCCTGCCACTTGGGCGGCAGCGTCAGCGGCGGCCTTGGCGTTGGCGCCGGCCACCAGGACGTGGACATCACCACCGGCTTGTGCTGCGGCGGTGATGGTGTTGAGGGTGCTGCCCTTGAGGCTAACGTTGTCGTGTTCGGCAATAACGAGTGCGGTCATGATCAGATCACCTTGGCTTCATTTTTCAGTTTGGCGACCAGGGTCGCGACATCCGGCACCTTCACGCCGGCGCTGCGCTTGGCAGGCTCGGTGACCTTCAGGGTCTTCACGCGCGGGGCCACGTCCACACCCAGCTCTTCGGGCTTGACGGTATCGAGCTGCTTCTTCTTGGCCTTCATGATGTTGGGCAGCGTGACGTAACGCGGCTCGTTCAAGCGCAGGTCGGTGGTGATGATGGCCGGCAGGGTCAGGGCCAGGGTTTCCAGGCCGCCGTCCACTTCACGGGTCACGGTGACCTTGCCCTCTTCCAGCACCACCTTGGAGGCGAAGGTGGCTTGCGGCCAGCCCAGCAAGGCAGCCAGCATCTGGCCGGTCTGGTTGCAGTCGTCGTCGATGGCCTGCTTGCCCAGGATGATCAGCTGCGGCTGTTCCTTCTCGGCCAGGGCCTTCAGGATCTTGGCCACGGCCAGCGGTTGCAGTTCGACATCAGCCGCCACTTCGGCCAGGATGCCGCGATCGGCGCCGATGGCCATGGCGGTGCGCAGGGTTTCCTGGCACTGCGTCACGCCGGCGGAGACGGCGATCACTTCGGTGACCTTGCCGCCTTCTTTCAGGCGCACGGCTTCTTCCACCGCGATTTCGTCAAACGGGTTCATCGACATCTTGACGTTGGCGATATCGACGCCGCTGCCGTCGCTCTTGACGCGCACCTTGACGTTGTAATCCACGACGCGCTTGACTGGTACTAATACTTTCATCGCATGGCCCTTGCAAAAAGGAATTGACGTAAACGTAAACTTCCGCAGGATTATAAAAGCAAAACGGGGTGCCTACCGGTTTTTAGCACGATCGTTCTTTTTAATGTTCGCAGCATACACCAAAGATTCACGTGAGCGGAAGAGGAAATGAACAGAAGCTAAAAAAAACTTCATGCAGCGGAATTGCAGCGCGGGCTGCCCGCAGGCAACACCGCGTTGTTCAGACCGCCAGGTGGGGCACCGGTTCGCCGCGCAGACCAGCCAGCAAATTGGAGACGGCCAGCTCGGCCATGGCCAGCCGGGTTTCATGGGTGGCCGAACCGATGTGGGGCAAGGCCACCACGTTGGGGAGTTGCAGCAAGGGGGACTCGGCGGGCAGCGGCTCGACTTCGAACACATCCAGGCCGGCACCGTAGATGGTCTTGTCTTGCAGGGCCGCGATCAGCGCCGCCTCATCGACGATACGTCCGCGCGAGGCATTGATGAAGATGGCGCTACGCTTCATCAGCGTGAATTCGCGTGCGCCGATCAGGCGTTCGGTCGCGGCGTTCAGGGGCAGCATCACGCAGACGAAGTCCGCCTGCGCCAGCAACTCATCCTGGCTGACGTAGCGCGCATCGAGTTCGCGCTCGGCCTCGGGATCGGGCCGGCGGTTGTGATACAGGATCGGCATGCCGAAACCATGATGCGCCCGCCGTGCCACCGCAGAACCGATGCGGCCCATGCCGATCAGCCCCAGCGTCTTGCCGTGCACGTTCACGCCAAACTGGGCCTCACCGATGCTGCCCTTCCAGCGTCCGGCCTTGACGTACTCGGCCAGTTCCACCACGCGGCGCGCGGTGGAGAGGATCAAGGCAAAGATGGTGTCGGCAGTCGCTTCGGTGAGCACGCCGGGCGTATGCGCCAGCATCAGCCCGCGCCGACGAAAATAATCCAGGTCGAAATTGTCCACGCCCACCGAGATGGTCGAGGCGATCTTGAGTTGCGGCGCGCCCTCCAGCATGTCGTTGGTGATCGGCAGGCTTGCGCCGATCATGCCGTGGGCGGTCTTCAGGGCCGCAAGGAAATCGGCGCGGTTGTCTTGCGTAATACGGTCAAAGAGCGTGACCTCACATTCCGCCTGCAGGCGCTGCAGCAGATGCTCGGGCAATTTTTTGTAGACGACTACGTGCGGCTTCATGGCGATTCCTGTAAGAGTCAAATCAGGCCGAGGCCGCCTCCAGCTCGGCCCGGGTAGGCAAGCCTTCCATGTCGCCCACCACCTGGATGGCGAACGCCCCGATGCGATTGCCGCGCATGACAGCCTCGGGCACCGACAAACCTTCCAGCATCGCGCTGATGACGCCGACCGCAAAGCCGTCACCGGCCCCCACGGTATCGACCACTTCCTTCACCGGCACGCCGGCCACCCTGCCCTCGCCTTCACCATTGCGCCAGTAAGCGCCCTCGGCGCCCAGCTTGATGACCACCATCTTCACACCGCGCTCCAGGTAGTAGCCGGCAATGGCGCGCGGATCTTCATATCCGGTCAGAAGCGTGCCTTCCGACAGCCCCGGCAGCACCCAGTCGGCCTTGCAGGCCAGCGCATTCAACTGCTGCGCCATGACCTCGCGCGACGGCCACAGCATGGGGCGCAGGTTGGGATCGAAGGAAATCGTCTTGCCCTGCGCCCGCATGAAATCCAGGGCGTGATGGGCGAAAGCCATCGTGGTGGGCGACAAGGCCGGCGCGATGCCGGTGGCGTGCAAGTGTCGCGCCGCGCCGAAATACGCCGGGTCGAAATCCTCCAGCGACAGGTGGCTGGCCGCCGAGCCCTTGCGGTAATACTCGATGGCCGGGTCTGCCCCATCGACTGCCTTGGCCTTCAACTGGATGGCCGTGCGAAATTCCATGTCGGTGAGTACGCGGCTGACGTCCACACCTTCCTGCGCCACCCGCTTGCGGATGAAACGACCAAAGGCATCATTGCCCACGCGACTGGCCCAACCCACTTTCAAGCCCAGTCGCGCCAGACCGATGGCCACATTGGTCTCGGCACCGGCCAGGCGGCGCGTATATTTTTCCACTTCCTCGAAGGGGCCGACTTCATCGGCCACCAAGAGTGCCAGGGCTTCCCCCCAGGTCACCACATCCAGCTGCATCGTCATTGTGCTTGTCCTCAGACCGCCGCCAGCATCGCCACGTGGCGGCGCGTCGTTTCTTCCAGATCGGTGCCCACCAACGGGAATTCGATGGCGCGCAAGATGCCCGCAGGGAAATGCCCCAGCATGGCCGGCCAGTGATGGTCCTGTGCCTGCAAGGGCACCGCCTTGAGCTTGCCCTGGTCCTCCTGCACGCCCTTGCAATGTACGTAGCGCACGTGCGGCGCCAGAGAGCGCGCGGCAGTCTCGGGGTCGACGCCCTGCCAGTGCCAGTTGCCCATGTCAAAGGTCATGCCGAAGGCATAGCCATTGCCGGTACAGAGCGCCAGAAAACTGACGATGGGCTCCAGCCTCCCCCCTTGCGGAGTCTGGTCGTTTTCCAGCAAGACTTCGATGGGGGCCTGCGAGAGAAAACGCAGCAGCGATTGCAGATCGCTGCCCGCCGAAAAATGTCCGAGCGATACCTTCAGGAAACGCGCCCCGATCTCTTCGGCCTCGCTCATCGCCAGACTGATCTGCTCACGGTCGAAACGTCCCTCGGTACCAAACAACTCAAACGGTGCGGAATACACCGAAAACAGCTTGTGCTGCTCCAGCAGTGCGCGCAAGGCAGGCAGGTCCTGCGGCCCATCGAACAGCTCGCGCCGAATTTCAAGGCCTGCGGCCCCGGCCGCCGCCACCATGGGGATGAGGTCAGCATGACCAACCCGCCGCACCAGATCGGCCCCATAGGCCGAGGCGGCGACCAGGACCGGGCTCATTTGATCGACCCTGCGCCGATGAACTGCTTGGCTTCCGGTGTCTGCGGATCGGCGAAAAACTCCTCCGAAGGACGTGCTTCCCACACCTTGCCCTGGTGCATGAAAACTGTCAGATCCGCCACCCGACGCGCAAACTCCATCTCGTGCGTCACCAGCAGCATGGTCATGCCGCCGCGCGCCAGCTCTTCCATGACCTTCAGCACTTCGGCGGTCAGCTCCGGGTCCAGCGCCGAGGTCACTTCATCGAACAGCATCACCTGCGGCTCCATGGCCAGCGAGCGGGCAATCGCCACGCGTTGCTGCTGGCCACCGGAGAGCTGCTCGGGATAGGCGTCGCGCTTGTGGTCCAGGCCGACCTGCTTCAAGACCTTCATGGCGGTCTCGCGGGCAGTCTCGGTGGCGGTCTTCTTGACGATGCGGGGTGACAGCATGATGTTCTCCTCCACGGTCAGGTGCGGAAAGAGATTGTAATGCTGGAACACCATGCCCACATCCTTGCGCAATTCGATCAGGTGTTCGTGCTTGTGGGTCAGCTTGTGACCGGCCACGGTGATGCTGCCGCCATCGATGGTTTCCAGGCCGTTGATGCAGCGGAGCATGGTGCTCTTGCCGGACCCGGAGCGCCCGATGACGGCCACCACCTGGCCGCGCTCGACCGACAGTGAAATGCCGTTCAAGACCTGGTTGCTGCCGAAGCGCTTGGTGATGTTGTCAATCTCAACGATGGGCATGGTATTTCCTTTCCAGGATAAAGGCGAAGCGCGACAGCGGATAGCAGAAAACGAAGTAAATACCGGCCACGATGGGGAAGACCAGGAAGGGCTGGAAGGTCGCATTGCTGACCAGCTTGCCGGCCTGCGCCAGTTCCACCAGGCCGATGATGGAGGCAATCGAAGTGTTCTTGACGATCTGCACCAGGAAGCCCACGGTCGGCGGCAGCGAAATGCGCACCGCCTGCGGCAGGATCACGTAGCGCAACTGCTGCCAGCGCGTCATGGCCAGGGCGGTCGAGGCTTCCCACTGCGGCACCGGCACGGCTTCGATACAACCGCGCCAGATTTCGCCGAGATAGGCGCTGGAATAGATCGTCATGGCGATGGTGGCGGCCACCATGGGCGGGAGCTTGTAGCCGAAGATCGCCAGTCCGTAGAAGGACAGGAACAGCAGGATCAGCACCGGCGTGCCCTGGATGATCTGTATATACACTGCCGAGAGCAGCCGCAGCGGGGCAAGATGCGAGGTCCGCATCAGGGCCACCAGGAAGCCGGCGATGCCGCCGCCGACGAAAGCCAGGGCCGACAAGAGCAGCGTCCAGCGCGCCGCTTCCAGCAGGAACAGGAAATTGTCCCAAGAAAAATCAGCAAGCATCACATTCTCCTCGGACGGGCCACGCCCAGGCGGCGACGGCGTTTGAAGACCACCAGACCGATCAGCCAGAAGGCCAGGCGGAACAGCAGGGCCAGCAGGATGTAGAGCACCATCACCACCAGGTAGATCTCGAAGCTGCGGAAGGTCTCGGCATCAAGCAGGTTGGCCGTGGCAGTGAGCTCTTCAGCCGAGATCGCCGAGACGATGCTGGAAGCCAGCATCATCAGCGTGAACTGGCTGGCCAGGGCCGGATAGACTTTTTCCAGCGCAGGCGTGAGGACCACATGCCGGATCACCTGCCAGCGCGTCAAGGCCAGTGCCTGCGCCGCTTCGATCTGCGAGGGGTGGATGGCCATCATGCCGGCTCGCACGATCTCGGTGGAATAGGCGCCGAGATTGACCGTCATCGCCACCAGCGCGGCAATGTTGGCATTGACCTGCACGCCGATCGACGGCAGGCCGAAAAAGATGATGAACAACTGCAACAGGAAAGGCGTACTGCGGATCAGCTCGACATAGGAGGTGACCACCAGGCGCGCCGGCCTGCTGCCGTGGATGGAAATGATGGCGCCGAAAATGCCGACGGCCAAACCGCAGATCATCGACAGCGCGCTCAGCCGTATGGTGAGCAGTGCGCCGACCAGCAACTGATCCAGATGCTGGAAGATGAACGCAAACTGAAAATCGTATTGCATCGTGTGCTCCTCCGACAAATCCGCGCCGCCCGTTCATCCCCTGAGCGGCGCGTGATCTGTTCTTTTCAGGCTGCGCAGGTCATGCCTGCGCAGTCGCTTCTGCAAGACAGGTTCCGTATGTCGGAATCAGAACACTGGCAGGTTGGGCAGCGGACCGGCCCACTTGCGCGAGATCGCATCCAGTTCGCCGTTGAGCTTGACGTAGTAGATGAAGTTGTTGAGCCACTGCTGCAGCTCGTAGGAACCCTTGCGCACGGTCATCGAATTGGGTTGCACCGAGTACGGGAACTTGACTTCGATCTTGCCCTGGCCACGGCTCTTGACGATCTCATTGGCCATGGTGTTGGGAATCGAGATGGCATCGACCTGGTTCGACAGCAGCGCCTGAGTCACCGTGGAGTCATCCTCGAAGCGCACCAGCACCGTGCCCGGAGGCGCCAGGCGGGTCAGCGCGGTGTCGTTGGTGGAACCGCGCGAGACGCCCACTTTCTTCTTCACCAGGTCATCCAGCTTCTTGTAGCTGGTGCCGACCGGGCCGACGATGGAGAGCTCGAAGCCGCTGTAGGGAATCGTGAACAGCACCGACTTGGCACGCTCGGGTGTGGGTGCCAGCGTGGCGGCCAGCATGTCGACCTTGCCCGACTCCAGCGCCGGGATGCGCGCCGGCGGCACCAGCGGCACGATCTCCACCGGCAGGCCGAGATACTTGCCGATCAGATTGGCTACATCGACGTCATAGCCGATGGGCGTACCCTTGGCGTCAACCGAACCAAAGGGTGGCGTGCCGCTGACCACACCGATGGTGATCTTGCCCTTCTTGGTCAGCTCGGCGATGCTCTGCGCGCTGGCACTGGCGGTGGCCGCCACTGCGCAGGCGGCAGCCAGCGTCAGTGCGACGAATTTTGCGTTGAAAATTTTCTTGATGCTCATCCTGGTCTCCTGATCAATCAATGCCGTGTGGACGGCAGTCCGTTGAGTGCGACAGGCGCCCAATCCCGCCGCCCGCTATCGCAGGTGGCTGCGTGGATTCTGGTGCCCCTCTTTGTTGCTGCCTGCTTTGCTTCCCGCGTGCAGGTCTGTGATACGGCCCGAGGGCCGGAATGCGATTGCGTGATGCGATTGCGAACTGCTCTGGCCTTGCTGCTCTTCCGTCCTGTTGCAAGGTCTTACCAGTAAGGCGAACTCCGGCCTTCGTTGCCCTGCCCTTTGGTACCGGTTCCAGCGACCGGCTCAGTTACAGCGCATGGCAGCGACCGGCGCCGGACTGATCTTGGCGGCGATGCTGCGTGCCAACGCGCGTTGCGGATGCCCCTCCACGCTGGCGGTCGAGCCGCGACAGATGAGGCGGGGGTCCAGCAGCATTTCCATGCGCACCGAACGTTCGCCGTGGATGCGCACCAGCAGGCGTTCGATGGCGGTAAAACCGATGTCGTAGGTCGGTTGCTCGATGGTGCTGATGCCGCTACCCACCAGCGGCGACCAGGCCAGCTCATCGAAGCACAGCAAGCCCACGTCATCCGGAAAGCGCAGCGTCATGCTCTGCAAGGCCAGCGCGATCTGCAGCGACACCATGCCGTTGCCGGCCAGCAGGGCCAGCCGCCCGCCGCCGGCTGCCGCCCGGCGCAGGAAGAATTCACGCAGCATCGTGGCCACATGGCCGGGCTGATCCACGTCCACTTCCAGCGTCTGGCCGTAGCAATCGGGACGCTGCGCCATCGCCTGCAAGAAACCGGCCTGTCGCCCTTGTCGCGAACTCACGCCCAGCAGCGGCTGCACCACCAGCGCGATATCGGTATAGCCTTGCGCCAGCAGATGCCGTGTGGCCAGTTGCGCGGCCTTGACGTTGTCGAGTCCCACCAGGTCGAAATCGCAGCCCTCCACATGGCGATCCAGCAGAACCACCGGAAAGGCCGCCTGTCCCAGCTCGCGCAGTGGCGTCACGTTGCGGCCCTGGGTATTGAACAGAAGCCCTTCAACGCTGTAGGAATGCAGAGCCGCCAGCGACTGCTTCTCGCGCGCCTCGTCATTGCCGGTGTTGCACAGCATGAGCGTATAGCCATGCTTCTGGCAGGCCGCTTCCGCACCATGCAGTACGGCCACCGAATAGGGATTGAGAATGTCAGCCACCAGCATGCCGATGAGCCGCGTACGGCCACCCTTGAGACCGCGCGCCATCTGGCTGGGCTGATAGCCCAGGCGCGCGATGGTCTTGCCGATCTGATCGCGCAGCGGTGCCGAGAGCGCGTCGAACTCGCCGCCCAGGTACCGCGATACGCTGGTCTTGGACACCCCGGCCTCCCGCGCAACCTGCGCAATGGTGACCCGGTCAGTGCCGGTCTTGGTGTGTTGTCTCACTATTGCCCGCCAAATCGTTGAACTGCGTCGAGTGATTTGCCTGAAGGTTCCGGGCTGATCATTTATATGAATCTTTTGGAACCGGTTCCAAGATAGCAGCGGGATTCTGGCGGGTCAAACTTATTTCAGATGAAAAATTTGAACAGATGCCATGAATGGCGCGCTCACGTTCTCGCACGGCAATATGAATGGATCGGCACATGAGACGGGCGCTTTCGGACGACTGCTTCATTCCCGCCGTTCAAGGTCTGACACCTGGTTCCTGATTGATGCAACGCGCCAAACTCGCAGCATGCGCGCCAGGCGACAAGATGCAAACGATCAGTAAAAATTTGTTGCCAGGCACAAGAATGCGATATCATGAATAGTAATTATTCTCATTATTATCTGATTCATGCCCTCGCTCACTCCCGGCGCTCTCGCCGTTCTGCTCGCCTTCTCCGTATTGCCCGCTTCCACCGTCCTGGCGCAGACTGCCAGCAGCACGGACAACAGCACGGCCACGACCCAGTTGCCCACCGTCGATGTGGTTGCCGATGGCGTCAACGACACCAGGTTCAAGGCCACCCAAAGCCAGGTCAACAAATCCGATACCCCGCTGTCGCAGACGCCGCAATCGGTCTCGGTGGTGACGCGCTCCATGCTGGACAGCCAGCAAGCCGTTTCTCTGGCCGATGCGCTGGAGAACGTGCCCGGGGTGGTCGCGCAGCAATACGGACGGCGCGGCTGGGATGACCTGATCATCCGCGGCCAGGTCGCCTCGGATTCGCTGTATCTGGATGGCCTGCGCACGACGGCCAGCTCGCGCGTGGCCGAGCAGTTGTTCGGCCTGCAGCAGGTGGAAGTACTCAAGGGACCAGGCTCGCTGTTGTATGGACTGGTCCTGCCGGGTGGCCTGGTCAACATGGTGAGCAAGCGCCCGCAGGGAACCGACTTTGCCAACGTCGACGTGACCGTGGGCAGCCACGACTTCTACCAGACCACCGTGGACATGAACAAATCCCTGTCCGAAAACGGCAAGCAGGCCTTCCGCATCAATGGCCTCATTTCCAATTCGGACGACGCCACCGACAATGTCTGGTTCAAGAACCGCTACATCGCGCCCTCGCTGTCGCTGGACCTCGGTGCGCGCACCGACTTCACCATTCTGACCAGCTACCAGGAACGCAACTACGTGCGCCAGCAGGGTCTGCCGCTATCGGGCTCGATCAACAGCAACGTCAACGGTGCGCTACCGCGCAGCCTCTTCATCGGCGAACCGGGCGCGCGCCCGTATGCCGCCAACGAGACCCGCATCGGCTATGCGCTGACGCACCGCTTCGATGATGGCTGGACGCTCAACAACAATGTGCGCTACCAGCAGTTCGGGATGAGTGGACAACTGGTGGCCAACAATGCCCTCTCCCGGACCGGCAGCAGCCTCACCCGCACTGGTACGGATCAGACCTATGACGGACAGACCTTCAGCATCGACACCAATGTCCAACGCAGCTTCAGGACGGCCTTCGGCAAGCACGAGATCACGCTGGGCACCGACTATCTCAACTCGCGCGAAGATACGCGCTCCTATACCTGTACGGTAGCCGCGCTCAACGTCTACAACCCCGTTTATGGCGCACGTTTGAATTGCCCCACCACGCCGACGACCTATACTTCGACCAGCATTCGCGATACCGGCTTGTATGCGCGCGACAAGATCAGCTTCGGCGAACGCTGGCAATTGCTGACGGGCTTGCGCTACGACAATGCCTCGACCTACTCGACCAATCTGCGTACCGGCGTACATACCGACAATCCGGCCAGCGCCACGACGGGCTCGGCAGCATTGATGTATGAATTGCTTCGCGGGGTACGTCCATACATCAGTTATGCGACCTCGTTCTATCCGAACAGCGGCACCGATGTGAGTGGCGGCACCTTCAAACCAGAGACCGGCAAGCAATGGGAAGCCGGCGTGAAATTCGACCTCGACGAAGGCCGTACCAGCCTTAACGTGGCCGTGTTCGACCTGCGCCGCCGCAACGTGCTGGTGAGCGATCCCAACAACACCGGCTTCAGCGTTGCAGTGGGTGAGCAACGTTCGCAAGGTGGCGAGATCAGCGTGACCTCCGACTTGCGCAATGGCCTCAGTCTCAACGCGGGCTACTCCTACACGGCGGCCATCGTGACCGACGACGGCGGCCAGCGCACCACTACCGTGGGCCAGTGGCTGGACAACGTGCCGCGCCACAACTTCACCACCAGCGCGCGCTATCGCTTCAAGGGCCAACTGGCCGGTTGGGAGTGGAATGGTGGCGTGCATGGGCAGAGCATGATGCGCACCAATGGCTATACCCTGCCCGGCTACGTGCTGGCCGATACCGGTGTGGCCTACAACGCCGAGCGCTGGCGCGCTGCACTGAACGTGAAGAACATCTTCAACACGCATTACTATGCGGGCGGTCTGGCCAAGGCGGTGGCTCTGGGGGATGACCGGACCATTTTGCTGACGTTGGGGTATCGTTACTGATCCAGCAGTAGCTTCATCAATAAAAATCGGCCCCATCGAGGGCCGATTTTTTTCACTGGAAAGCAGAAAAGAAAAATGGCGGACTTCAAAAGAAGTCCGCCCGAAATGAAGGCCAGAAGGAGCCTATGACGAAACTGAACAGTGTTCCTTTCAATCTCGGCCTTCATGGTAGTGAGCCCTTGCGATCCATGGCAAATCGGTACCACCGATAAGCCGCATCCATACTGCAAATACTCCTCCTCACTGGGTAACGTCCCTCTCGCGTTTGGTGCATATCCGCGCCAAACCCGCTTCCCGCGCGACTTTCACGCATCATGCAGGTGCACCACGCACAAGTCTGCGCGCAATCACGGAGCGGCCTAATCATTATTACTAATATTCATCCGGCCAATTCCTAAATAGAATTTGACCCTGCTTTGACCCCGGACGACACTCAGCTACCTTCTTTCAACCAAAGTGGTGTGCCATGAATTCGATCACGCTCGATGTTTATCCCGTCCAGAAAAAAGTCGTCACCGCCGTCTCCCCGCATGCGGACTCTCCCGAAATGGATGCGCTCATCGCGGAAGTGATCGCTCGCCGCGACGAGTTCGACCAGCTCGGCCACGTCCCCCGCGATCTGGTGGCCACGATGAAGAAAGCCGGTATCTTCCGCAGCGGCACACCCCGCAAGTTCGGCGGCGAAGCACTGGCTCCCGCGGCCTTCCTGGCGATGGTCGAACGCATCTCCAAGGCCGATGGATCGGCCGGCTGGGTCGCCGCCTTCGGTTCGGCCAATACCTATCTCGCCGCACTGCCCGTCGAGACGCAACGCAAGATCTACGCAAGCGGTCCCGACCAGGTCTACGCCGGTGGGCTCTATCCGCTGCAGGAAGCCAAGGCCGTCCCCGGTGGCTGGGAAATCTCCGGACGCTGGCACTTCGCCAGCGGTTGCAAGGGCGCGGACTGGATCGGCGTGGGCATCAAGGACAGCAGCAGCGCAGATGATGACGCACCCAAACCCGCCCTCATGGCCGTGATGCCGGCCGCGGAAATCGAGATCATCGACAACTGGAACGTGGTCGGCATGCAGGGCACGGGCAGCCACGATACGCGTCTGAAAGACAAGTTCATCGCCCACGAATGGACCTGCGCACGCGGTGCCGCCGGACTCATCGACGAGCCGCTGTATCGCTATCCCGCACTGGCCTACCAGGCTGAAGTGCATGCCGCCGTCAACATCGGCCTGGCCCGCGCCGCCCTGGATATCGTCACCGACATGGCCGCTGGCGCCAAGATCATGCCGGGTGCACTGCGACTGGCCGATCGTGCCTACTACAAGATCAAGCTCGGCCTGTCCGAAGCCAAATGGCGCAGCGCCCGCATGTTCTTCTACGATGCCTGCGAACAGGCATGGGAACAGATCGTGGCCGGCAACCCCATCACCGAGGAGATCGACATGATGCTCAAACTCTCGGCCACCTACGCGGCACGCGTCTCGATGGACGTCGTCAACGACGCCTACCAGGCCGCCGGGATGGCCGCCATCCAGCGCACGCACCGCCTGCAGCGCATCGTGCGCGATGCGATGGTGGTTACGCAGCACGCCGCGCTGTCGGAACTGAATTACGAAAGCGCTGGTGCGCTTTTTGCAAAGCTGGGGATCAGGCGCTGAGTCGCCTTCCCCGCTGACGCCTTGCCTGCATCGTCACCGACGCTGCACGCGCAAGCACTCCTTGCGATTTGCCTTTGTTACTGCCGTGCCTGCCAACTCCACTGGCGCTTCACCAACTTTACAAAGAGGACCCAGCCCGTGACCCACTCCACCATCTCGCCACACCGCCGCAAGCTGCTGCTCGGCGCCGCCTCCATGCTCGCCGCAGGCGCTGCACCTGCCCTGCCAGCCCTGGCCCAGGATGCCCCCGTCGTCATCGGCGTCGGTGCCGATCCCGTCTTCACGGCCTTCTTCGTGGCCGCCAACGAAAAGCTCTTTGCCAAGCATGGAGCGCCCAACGTCACCGTGCAGTCCTACACCGATGGCGGCGAAGCGCTCAATGCGCTGGTGGCCAACCAGGTACAGATGGGCTGCGCCGGCGAGCCCACGCACATCGTGCGCCTGTCACGCGCGGAACTGCGCCCGCTGGCCGTTACCTACCAGTCGAAAACCTACGTCAAGCTGGTGGCGCGCAAAGCCATCGCCTCGGCCGACAAGATCAGGAAATTCGGCATCGTTGCCGGCTCGGTCTCGGAGTACGTCACCGGCCTGACCTTGAAGACCCTCAACATCGATGCCACCAAGGTCGAGATGGTGCGCTCCGGTCCGCCGGAACTGCCCGCCCTGCTGGCGCGCGGCGACATCGATGCCTACTTCGTCTGGGAACCCTGGCCTACGCTGGGCGTGCAGCAAGGCGGCCACATCCTGATGACCTCGGGGGACGTCGGCTACACCAGCACCCTGTGGCTCTCGGCCACCGCGCCCTGGCTGGCCGCCAACAAGGCAGTGGCCGGCAACATCCTCAAAGCTCTGGCCGAAGCCTCCGAGATCACCCGCAAGGACCCGCCACGCGCGGCGCAGTCGGTGCAGGCCATCACCCGCATCCCGGTGCCGCAGACCTTGAATTCACTCAAGGACATGGAACCCATCGTGCGCGACTTCACCGAGACCGACGTCAAGACCGCCAATGCCATCGGCGACTTCCTGCTGTCCAAACAGGCCATCAAGGCGCCGGTGGACATGAGCAAGATCTTGCAGCGCGGCTTCTACAAGGGGTAAGCCATGGGACACGGATCTGCAGTTTCCATCAAGCGTGTGGGACTTGCCATCGGCAAGAACGAGATCATGGCGGGCATCGACCTCGATATCCGCGCCGGCGAATTCATCTGCCTGCTGGGGCCCTCGGGCTGCGGCAAGTCCACGCTCCTCAATGCGATTGCGGGCTTCCAGGAGGTGGCAGGAGAGATCACCGTGGCGGGCAAGCGCGTCAGCGGTCCGGGACTGGATCGTGGCGTGGTGTTCCAGTCCTCGGAGGCGCTCTTCCCCTGGTTGTCGGTGCGCGAGAACGTCGAGTATGGCCTCAAGCTGCGCGGTATTGCCGGGCCCGAACGCCGCTCGGCGGCCGAGCGCTACGTCTCGCTGGTGGGCCTGAAGCACGCCATCGACAAGTTTCCCGCCGAGCTCTCGGGCGGCATGCGCCAGCGTGCGCAGATTGCCCGGGTGCTGGTCAATGAACCATCGGTGGTGTTGATGGACGAGCCCTTCGGTGCCCTCGACGCGCAGACCCGCGAAGTGCTGCAAAGCGAGCTGGATCGCATCTGGAAAAGCACCGGCTGCACCATCGTCTTCGTCACCCACGACATCTGGGAAGCCATCCTCCTGGCCGACCGCGTGGTGACGATGACGGCCGGTCCGCGTGCCCACATCAAGACCATCGAAGAGGTCGACCTGCCGCATCCACGCGATCCGGCCGACCCCGCCTGCATGGCGCTGTATGCCCGCATCCGCGACGACATCGGCGCCGAAGTCACGCGCGTGCTGCGCGCCCAAGGTTTGATTGAAGAGGAATCCCTGCAATGACGCAGCTCACACAGACAGCCACCCCGAGCGCGCCCGCCTCGGCCATGCCATCCAGCCTGGGGCGCCGCATGAAATCGGTCCGTCCTTTCCTCATTTCCGTCATCGCCATCGTCGGTGGCCTGGTGCTGTGGCAACTGGTCTCGATGACCACCTCGCCACTGTTCCTGCCCTCGGTCCCGATGACCTGGGCCGCCGCACTGGAACTCATCGGTGACGGTACCCTGCAGCAATCCGTGCTGGCCTCTTCCGGACGCATCCTGGCCGGCTGGGGTGCCGGGGTCGCCATCGGGGTGCCGCTGGGCATCTTCATGGGCCGCTTCGATCTGGTGCGGCAGCTGCTCGATCCCTATATCGAATTCTTCCGCTTCATTCCGCCGATTGCCTTCGTCACCCTGGCGGTGATCTGGCTGGGCCCGGGCGAGCTTTCCAAGATCGCGCTGATTTTCTACACCACCGTCTTCATCGTCACGCTCAACACCATCGCCGGTGTGCAGGCGGTGAACCCGCTGCGACTGCGTGCGGCGGCTTCGCTGGGGGCGGGACAATGGAAGATCCTCACCACCGTGATCCTGCCCTCGACCGTTCCCTTCATGGTCACCGGCGCCCGCATCGCGATGGGCAATTCCTTCCTGACCGTGGTGTCGGCCGAGATCGTGTCGGCGCGTGAAGGGCTGGGCGCCCTGATCTGGACGGCGCGCAACTTCAGCCGTACCGAATGGGTATTCGTGGGCATCATCACCCTGGGCCTGCTGGGCTACCTGTTCGACCGCGTGCTGCGCATCGCCACCCGCAAGCTGCTGGCGCGCTACCTGTAAGCCCTGCGCGGCGACGCACTGGTCGCCGCCGCCAATCGTGCATGTACGCACGATTGGCTTTTTCCCTTTCACACAAGATGACAAGCGAGAAGACACCATGACCGACTTCACCCAGGAAATCCAGCAACTCAAGCGCCGCCTCGACATCCTCGACGCCGAGGCCGACATCCGCCGCATTCAGGCGCGCTACATGTTCCTGTGCGACACGCCCTGCCCCGAACCGGTCGCCGACGACGCCGAACGCATCGAGAAGATCCTCGACCTCTATGCCGAAGATGCCATCTGGGAAGGCGTGGGCTCCTACTACGAGGGCCAGTTCGGCCAGGCCGTCGGCAAGGATGCGATCGGCCAGCACTTCCAGGCATTCTGGGGGCAGAAGAAAGATCCGGAACTGCTGTTGAACGTGCACTACCTGACCTCGGAACAGATCCACGTCCATGCCGACTGCACGCACGCCGATGGCCAGTGGGTGCACTGCCAGCCGTGGATCTTCGCCGACGGCTCGTCGTTGCTGCGTTCCAGCCGGCTCAACAACCTGTTCAAGAAAGTCGACGGAGTGTGGAAGATCGCGCGCACCCGTACCGAGAATGTGTTCGTGGCACCGCTGGCTTCCGGCTGGGCCAACAATGTGCCGACCTATTCGGTGCTGATGAAGTAACGAAGCGCTGAAATCTAAAAACGATACAAATCATTTATATCATTTTGTATTGCACGCTGCTGTTCGTTGTTGATGATATGACCGGGAAGAGGCTGCAGCCTCTTCACCGTGTCGGAGAGCCATTCTCATGTCCCCTGCCCTTCCCGCCCTCGTACGCCAGTTCATCCCCACCAGCGCTGGCCCGCTGCACGTAGCCAGCATGGGCGAAGGATTGCCGGTGCTGCTGCTGCACCAAACCCCGCGTTCCTGGGACGAATTCCGCGACGTGCTGCCGCTGCTGGCGCGGCGCTACCGGCCCATCGCCATCGACACGCTTGGCTTTGGCGACTCCTGCAAACCGCCGCTGGCTGAGCACAGCATCGAGCGCTGGGCCAGCCTCGCCTTGGAAGTGATGGACCAGCTGGGGATCGGCCAAGCGGCCGTGGTTGGCCACCATACCGGCGCCGTCACGGCCATGGAAATCGCGGCGTCGGCTCCTGAGCGGGTAGCGGCGCTGGTGCTGTCATCCTGCCCGTACAACGATGCCGCGCGGCGCAGCGCCCACGCGGGCAAACGCACCGTGGACGATGTGGAGGTCCGACCCGATGGCACTCACCTGCAGGAGCTGTGGCAGCGCCGCCAGCCCTTCTATCCGGAAGGCGATACCGACCTGCTGACGCGCTTCATGGTCGACGCCCTCAAGGCCGGGACCATGGCCTCGCATGGCCATATCGTGGTCCGCAACTATCACATGGAAGATCGCATCGGCCTGGTACGCGCACCCACGCTGGTGTTGCGGGCGGGACGCGATCCGCATGCGGCGCCCTACAGCGAACGCATCGCCCAGGCCATCGCAGGCAGCCAGCTGCTGACGCTGGAGGAAGGCATGGTGCCCATGCCGGACCAGATGCCGGAACTCTTTGCAGAAGCGGTAATGGATTTCCTGCAGCGCAGTTGCTAGGGCTCAATCGCGGGTAAAGGCCCTGGCACTCAGCATCAGGCAACCTCCGCCTCGCGTCCGAACATCTCGATCAACAGGCTGCGCAGCCACTGGATGCCCGAGTCCGCCGAGAACCGTGTATGAGTGTAGAGGCTCACCGGGATGCGCGGCATGTCCAGCGGCAAGTCCAGCAGCACACACGCCTCATCGAGGTTGTGGCGCTCGGCGATGCTGCGCGGCAGGAACAGGGCCAGGTCGGTATTGCGCACGATCTGCGGCGCCACTGTGAAATGCGGCATGCGCAGCGCGAAATCGCGCTTCACGCCCGCATTGCGCAGCACGTCCTCGGCCAGCTGGTGGCCGGTGGTATTGGTGCTGGCGTAGACGTAGCGCAGCTGCAGCAGGTTCTCCATGGTCAGCGGCTGCCCTGCCAGGGCATGGGTCCTGCGCAGCATGCAGACGTAATCGTCGTAGAGCACCAGCTGGCTCTGGCAATCCTCGGGCAGCCCCGGCAAGTAGCCGAAGGCCAGATCGATGTCGCCATTGCGCATGGCCGCACCGAGGTTTTCCATGGCCATCTGCTGCACTTCAATGGAGACGTGCGGTGCAGCGTGCGCCAGTTCTTCCATCAGCATCGGCAGCACATGGCTGCAGGACATGTCCGACATCACCAGATGAAAGGTGCGCGTGGCCGTGGCCGGGTCGAAACTGGCGTGGCTGTGCAGGGCTTCATGGAGGATGCCGAGCGCGCGCGAGATCGGCTCGTGCAGGCGGATCGCGGTTTCGGTGGGCACCATGGCGGTGGTACTGCGCACGAAGAGCGGATCATCGAACATCTCGCGCAGGCGCCGCAACGCGTGACTTACGGCCGGCTGGGTCAGGTGCAGGCGATCAGCGGCGGCGGTGAGGCTGCGCAGCTCCCAGATGACGATGAAGGTCTTGAGCAGGTTCAAGTCCACTGCGCCGATATTCATTTGCTTCATGCGGAACATTCCAGACAATCATTTGACCCGTCAATTGTGCAGGGTCTATTGTTCATCCCAGGACGCAGGCTTTTTCAAGCGATGCGTTCTCCCTCTCACCTGCTGATCGACATCCGCCTGACGGCGCCGCAGACGACCTTGCTGATGGCGCAAAGGATACGAAGCCTTGTGCCGGATGTCATCTCTTTTTTGGATGGACCTACCATGAAGCAAGATTTTCGCGACGCCATGGCGCGTCTCTCGGCGGCCGTCAACATCATCACCACCGATGGTCCTGCAGGACGCGCGGCCATGACGGTCTCCGCCGTCAGTTCGGTCTCCGACGACCCGGCCACGGTGCTGGTGTGCATCAATGTCAAGAGCGCCGCCCATCCCATCCTGGTTGGCAACGGACGCCTGTGCATCAACATCCTGGCCGGACATCACGAGGACGTGGCGCGCATGATTGCCGGCATGACCGGGCTGGCCGCCGAGGAACGTATGGCGCAGGTAGGCTGGGAAACCGGTGACTATGGCCAGCCGGTGTTGCCCGATGCGCTGGCGGTGCTGGAGGGCGACATCGTATTGCAGCAGCAGGCGGGCACGCACAGCGTGCTGTTCGTGGAGATCCGGCATATTCGCCTGGCCGCGTCGCAAGCCGATGGGCTGGCTTATTTTGGACGGCGTTTTCACCGGATTGCGGCGGAGGTGGCGTTGGCGGCGTGAGGCGGTGGATACTGCGCAGCGCCCTTGATGGCGGGCTTTTGGCGGACTTTTTCGATTTTATTGCCGCGAAATTCACCTTTTAAATCAAAAGCTTATTGCGACTTTTTAACAGCTATTGGCGTGCAATTGGCGCTTTGACGATCATCTACCGGCGGCTGGTTTGGTTAGGCACCCGCACCTCACCGACGAAAAAAAACCGCTCATCCAACTGAGCGGTTTCCTCGAATTCACAAGCAGGCAGCAGCCCTACACCGCCAACTGCTGCATATGCCGGTTCACCGCCTCCAGCACGATGGCATCCAGGCCCTCGCCCTGCGTCTTCTCGATATGCTCCAGGAAGGCCTTGCGCATGCGCGGCTCCCAGAAGCGCTTGAGGTGCGAGGCCAGGTCGGCAATGGCCTGGTCGCGGTCCGGCATGGTGGAAAAGAAACTGCCAATCTGGTTGGCCATCTTGACCAGGTGTTCGGTGTTCATGAGTGTTCTCCTCCTGCTCCGTTCGTCAATTGTCCGTCCCTTGTCCGCGCGCCTGCGGCTCAGCGCAGGCGATGCTGTCGGGCATACACCACGTGGCCCTGCTTGCGCACGAAGCCCAGCAAGGTCACATCCGTCTCTTCGGCCAGCCGGATCGCCAGCGCCGTCGGTGCCGAGACGGCAGCAATGAAACCAATGCCGACCGTGGCCGCCTTCTGCACCATCTCGTAACTGGCACGGCTGGTGATGATGGCCGCGCCTTGCGAGAAATCCGCCTCCTCTTCGGCCAGCGCGCCAATGAGCTTGTCCAGCGCGTTGTGACGGCCCACGTCTTCGCGCACCAGCACGATGCTTCCTGACGCATCCATCCACGCGGCGGCGTGCGTGGCACCGGTGGCTTGCTGCAATTGCTGTGCGGCCTGCATCTGCTCGAAGGCCGCATGCAGCTGGTCCACCGAGAACGACGCACCGCCCTGCACCGCCTGCGGATGACGTACCGCCTGCTCCAAGGTCTCGGCACCACACAGCCCGCAGCCGGTACGACCAGTCAGGTTGCGGCGCCTTTCCTTCAACGCCACGAAACGCTCGGTGGCGATGCGCATCTGTACCTGCACGCCTTCGCAGCCCGGCACGATCTCGCACTCATACAACTCGCCCGGATCGCCCAGGATGCCTTCGGTGAGCGAAAAGCCCAGCGCAAAATCTTCCAGATCGCTGGGCGTGGCCATCATCACGGCATGCGAAATACCGTTGTATTCCAGCGCGATGGGGACCTCTTCGGCGACCACATCCTCCACCGTCTCGCGTTGTCCATCTCGCCAGCGATCCACTTGCACGCGGGCGAAGGTGGCGTAGTCGCCGGTGGTGTCGTCAATGTGGAGGCTGTTGCGCTTGCTTGTGTTCATGCTGTCCTGCTTGATGCGGCTTGATGTGATTGGGTCGGTCGGGCTCGCTGCGGAAATCATCTAAGCACGAGCCCGACGAGCCCGTGCCGCTTACTTCGTCACCAGAGGCTCGTTCTGCACCTCGCCCTTGAGCAGATCCAGCTGGGTACGGTTGAAGCGCTCGTAATGCTGCTGCCATTGCGAAGGCTGCGTCACCGGCATGACCTGCACCGCCGTCACCTTGTACTCGGGGCAGTTGGTGGCCCAGTCGGAGTTGTCGGTGGTGATCACGTTGGCGCCCGATTCCGGGAAGTGGAAGGTGGTGTAGACCACGCCCGGCTGCACCTTCTCGGTCACGGTTGCACGCAGCACAGTCTGGCCTGCACGCGACTCCACGCCCACCCAGTCGCCCTCGCGGATGCCCCGGTCCTCGGCATCGTGCGGGTGGATCTCCAGCCGGTCTTCGCTATGCCATTGCGAGTTCTCGGTGCGGCGGGTCTGCGCGCCTACGTTGTACTGCGACAGGATGCGGCCGGTCGTCAGGATCAGCGGGTAGCGCTGCGTCACCTTCTCGTCGGTGGCGAAGTATTGCGTGTTGATGAACTTGCCCTTGCCCCGGATGAAGCTGCCCACGTGCATGATGGGCGTGCCTTCCGGTGCTGCTTCGTTGCAGGGCCACTGGATGCTGCCGAGCTTTTCCAGCTTGTCGTAGCTCACGCCGTGGAAGCTGGGTGTCAGGGCGGCAATCTCGTCCATGATTTCCGAGGGGTGATTGTACGGCATCGGGTAACCCAGCGCTTCGGCCAGGGCTACCGTGACTTCCCAGTCGGACTTGCCAGCCTTGGGCGGCATCACCTTGCGCACGCGCGAGATGCGACGTTCGGCGTTGGTGAAGGTGCCATCCTTTTCCAGGAAGGACGAACCGGGCAGGAAGACGTGCGCATACTTGGCCGTCTCATTCAAGAACAGGTCCTGCACCACGATACATTCCATGGCCTGCAGGGCGGCTGCGACGTGCTGGGTGTTGGGGTCCGATTGCACGATGTCCTCACCCTCGCAGTACAGGCCCTTGAAGCTGCCATCGAGCGCCGCATCAAACATGTTGGGAATGCGCAGGCCCGGCTCGGGATTCAAGGTCACGCCCCACGCCTGCTCGAACTGGCCGCGCACGGTGGAGTCGGAAATGTGCCGATAACCCGGCAGCTCATGCGGGAAGGAACCCATGTCGCAGGAACCCTGTACGTTGTTCTGACCCCGCAGCGGGTTCACGCCCACACCTTCGCGGCCGACGTTGCCGGTGCACATGGCCAGGTTGGCGATGCCCATCACGGTGGTCGACCCTTGCGCATGTTCGGTCACGCCCAGGCCGTAATAGATCGCCGCATTGCCGCCGGTGGCGTACAGGCGGGCAGCACCACGGATGATCTCGGCGGGTACACCGGTGATGGCGGCCATGGCTTCGGGGGAATTGTCTTCGCGCAGGACGAACTGCTTCCAGTCCTGGTACGACTGCAGGTCGCAGCGTTCCTGGATGTAGGCTTCGTTCTGCAGACCCTCCGAGAGGATCACGTGAGCCAGCGCGGTGATGATGGCGGTGTTGGTGCCGGGGCGCAGCTTGAGGTGATAGTCGGCCTGCAGGTGCGGCGACTTGACCATCTCGGTGGTACGCGGGTCGATCACGATGAGCTTGGCGCCCTGGCGCACGCGGCGCTTGATCTGCGAGGCAAACACCGGATGGCCGGCCGCCGGATTGGCGCCCATGATGAGGATCACGTCCGACTTCATCACCGATTCAAAGGTCTGCGTGCCCGCCGATTCGCCCAGGGTCTGCTTCAAGCCATAGCCGGTCGGCGAATGGCACACGCGCGCGCAGGTATCGACATTGTTGTTGCCGAAGGCGGCGCGCACCAGCTTTTGCACCAGATAGGTCTCTTCATTGGTGCAGCGGGACGAGGTAATGCCGCCGATGGAATCCTTGCCATGCTTGGCCTGGATGCGGCGGAATTCGCTGGCGGCGTAGGACAGCGCTTCTTCCCACGACACTTCGCGCCAGGGGTCGTTGATGCTCTTGCGGATCATGGGGTTCAGGATGCGGTCCTTGTGGGTCGCATAGCCCCAGGCAAAACGCCCCTTGACGCAGGAGTGGCCCTGGTTGGCCTTGCCATCCTTGTACGGCACCATGCGCACCACTTCATTGCCCTTCATCTCGGCCTTGAAGGAGCAGCCCACACCGCAATAGGCGCAGGTGGTGACCTTGCTGTGCTCGGCCTGGCCCAGCATGATGACGGTCTTCTCGGTCAGTGTCGCGGTCGGGCAAGCCTCGACGCAGGCGCCGCAGGAGACGCATTCCGATTCCATGAAGGCTTCCATCTGCCCGGCCGAGACGCGCGATTCGAAACCGCGCCCGTTGATCGTCAGCGCGAAGGTGCCCTGGGTTTCTTCACAGGCGCGCACGCAGCGATTGCAGACGATGCACTTGGAAGGGTCATAGGTGAAGTAGGGATTGGATTCATCCTTCTTCATCTTGGTATGGTTCTCGCCCTCGTAGCCATAGCGCACTTCGCGCAGGCCCACCACACCGGCCATGTCCTGCAGTTCGCAGTTGCCGTTGGTGGGGCAGGTCAGGCAATCCAGCGGGTGGTCGGAGATATAGAGCTCCATCACGCCACGGCGGATCTCGGCCAGCTTGGGGGTCTGTGTCTGCACCTTCATGCCTGGCTCGCAGGGCGTGGTGCAGGAGGCCGGATAGCCCTTCATCTTGCGGCCATCCTTTTCGATTTCCACCAGGCACAGGCGGCAGGAGCCGAAGGGTTCCAGGCTGTCGGTGGCGCACAGTTTGGGGACATTGATACCGGCCTCGACCGAGGCGCGCATCACCGACGTGCCGGCCGGGACCGTCACTGCCACGCCGTCGATTTCCAGCGTGACCAGGTTTTCCGAGGCACGTGCGGGGGTGCCGTAATCCGTTTCATTGAGCTGATTCATGGTGCAACTCCTTGCATTCGGTAATGGGATCAGGCCGCCTGTTCGCCGGGCGCGCCGAAGTCTTCCGGGAAATGGTTCAGGGCCGACAGCACCGGGAACGGTGTCATGCTCCCCATGGCACACAGCGAGCCATTGACCATGGTGTCGCACAGACTCTTCAACAGATGGATCTGTTGCGGCCGGTCATCGTTGGCGATGATCTTGTCGATCACCTCCACGCCCCGGGTGGAACCGATGCGGCAAGGGGTGCACTTGCCACAGGACTCGACTGCACAGAACTGCATGGCGTAGCGGGCCTGACGGGCCATATCGACACGATCGTCAAATGCCACCAGTCCGCCGTGCCCGATCATGGCGCCGATGGCGGCGAAAGCTTCATAATCGAGCGGCGTATCGAATTGCGAGGGTGGCAGATACGCGCCCAGCGGCCCACCCATCTGCACAGCGCGAATCGGACGGCCCGAGGCGCTGCCGCCACCGAAGTCTTCCAGCAGCTCACGCAGCGTCAGGCCGAAGGCCTTCTCCACCAGGCCACCCTGCCTGATGTTGCCAGCCAGTTGGAAAGGCAGCGTGCCGTGCGAACGGCCCACACCAAAGTTCTTGTAGAAGTCCGCACCGCGCGCCAGGATCACCGGCACCGAAGCCAGCGAGATCAGGTTGTTGATCACGGTCGGCTTGCCGAACAGACCCTCGATGGCCGGCAGGGGCGGCTTGGCGCGCACCACGCCGCGCTTGCCTTCCAGGCTTTCCAGCATGGCGGTTTCTTCGCCGCAGATGTAGGCACCTGCGCCCTTGCGCACTTCCAGCCGGAAGGACTTGCCGGAACCGAGGATGTCCTTGCCCAGATAGCCGCGCTCAGTGGCGATGGCGATGGCTTCGTTCATCGTCGCGATCGCATGCGGATATTCGGAGCGCACGTAAATGTAGCCCTCGGTCGCACCCACCGCGACGGCAGCGATGGTCATGCCTTCGATCAGCGTGAAGGGATCGTCTTCCATGATCATGCGGTCCGAGAAGGTACCGGAATCCCCCTCATCGGCATTGCAGACCACATACTTCTGCGCCGACTGCGCACGCAGTACGGTCTGCCACTTGATACCGGTCGGGAAGGCTGCACCACCCCGGCCCCGCAGGCCGGAGTCGATCATCTGCTGGACGATGGCCTCGGGCGTCTTGGCCAGGGCATTCTTCAATCCGACATAACCTTCATGGGCCAGATAATCCTCCAGCGAGAGCGGATCGATGATGCCCACCCGCGCGAAGGTCAGACGTTCCTGGTTCTTGAGGAAGTCCATTTCTTCAGTCAGCCCCAGATGCAGCCTGTGCTGGCCAGCTGCAAGCAGCCCTGCATCGAAGAGACCGGGAACATCCTCGGGCGTCACCGGTCCGTAGGCGACGCGGCCTGCTGCGGTAGAGACTTCCACCAGCGGCTCCAGCCAGAACATGCCGCGCGATCCATTGCGCACCAGCCTGATGGACTGGCCGCGTTGTTGCGCCTGGGCAGCAATGGCGGCCGCCACTTCGTCAGCGCCCAGTGCCAGCGCGGTGGAGTCGCGCGGGACGTAGATGGTCACGATATCGGGTGCGCTCATCATGCCTCCCGCTTGGCCTGGATCAGGCGTTTGAATTTATCGGCATCGACACGGGCATGCAGCTCGTCATCGAGGGTGAGATTGGGGCCGATGGCACACTGGCCCAGGCAATACACCGGCTCCAGCGTGAACTGGCCATCTGCGCTGGTTTCATGAAAGCCGCAGCCCAGCACGTTCTGCGCGTGCTCGGCCAGAGCTTCGCTGCCACGTGCCTGGCAGGCTTCGGCACGGCAGACCTGCACCACGTGGCGACCCGCCGGTTCCTGGCGGAAAAAGTGATAGAACGAAATCACGCCATGCACCTCGGCGCGCGAGACGTTCAACTCGCCCGCGATCATCGGGACTGCATCGGCCGGGATATAGCCGACCTTGTCCTGGATGCCGTGCAGGATGGGGAGCATGGCACCGGCCATGTCCTTGCGCTCGGCGATGATGCCGCGCACCGCCGCCACGTCGAAAACCTGTTGCCTCTTCATTGTTGCCTCCTGTGTTGCTTCGATGCGGACCGCGTCCTTCTCCCGGAGGATCTTCTGTGGACCGCGCAAATGACGAATGAAAGGAAATGGACCGCCCTAGGGAGGAGCGGCCTGCGGAAAGCAGATCAAGGGATGGGAAGAACAATGCGGCGGCATGACGCCACCCCGGTAAAGGGCGCGCACGGCCGTGCGTGATGAACCAGCTGGTCTCCGTTGCTGCATGTTCTCCCTGCCTTGGGGGTTGGTGTGAACACTGCGGATGCTGGCCTGCGCTTACCTTCAAGGCAAGGGCCGACCAGGCTCCTGTTTTTTGATAGTCGCTGACACAAGCCGCCCCGGTTCACGGGGCCATGGCGGCTTGTGTCAGCGGCTTTCGCCGCTGGGGTCCTGCGTGCAGGCCGGGTGGAGCCGGCCTGCCGATGAAGCGAAACTACGAACGACTCAACTGCGCGATCAACGGAACAGCACGGCCGATTTCTGCAACACCAGGGTGATGCCCCAGATCAGCGGAATACCCACGGCCGCCCATGCCAGACCGATCACCACCGGGTTGCCGCCAGTACCGATCTGCGACATGTCGCCCGAACCTGCAGTGGCGACGGCATCGGCTGCCGACTTTTCGTGGGCCAGCTGCTTTTCACGGGCCAGTTCTTCCGGCGTCATGAAGTGCTTGGCCGCGACCGGACGGATCAGCAGGTTGCAGATCAGACCCAGCACCAGCATGCCCGCCAGGATGTACATGGTGGTGTTGTAGACCTGGCTCTTGGGCATGCCCAGGGAGAGCTGGTACTCACGCATGTAGTTCACCACCACCGGGCCCAGGATGCCGGCGGTTGCCCACGCGGTCAGCAGGCGACCGTGGATGGCGCCCACCATCTGGGTGCCGAACAGGTCGGCCAGGTAAGCCGGCACGGTCGCAAAACCGCCACCGTACATCGACAGGATGATGCAGACTGCGCCCACGAACAGCGGGATGTTGCCGGCCTTGGCCGACCACGGCAGGCTCACGTACAGCACGAAGCCCAGCACGAAGAAGATGGCATAGGTCATCTTGCGGCCGAAGAAGTCCGAGCACGACGCCCAGGCGAAACGGCCACCGATGTTGAACAGCGAAATCAGACCGGTGAAACCGGCCGCCAGTGCGGCGATGGCTGTCTTCTGCTCGACCGACAGATCATTGAAGCCGATGTTCAGACCCAGCAGCTTGCCGCCGAAGACTTCCTGCAGCATCGGCGAGGCGATGCCGATGACGCCGATACCGGCCGACACGTTCAGGCAGAGCACCAGCCACACCAGCCAGAACTGGGGAATGCCCCAGACCTTGGAGACGTGCACGTGGTTCTGGGTGATCATGGTCGCCGAGGACTTGGCCACCGGCGGGGTCCAGCCAGCCGGCTTCCAGCCGGTGGGCGGCACGCGGTAACCGAAGGCACCGGCCATCATGAAGACAAAGTAGATGATGGCCATGACCACGAAGGTTTCCCACACGCCCACGGAAGTGGGGGAGGCGAATTTCTTCATCAGCGCATCGGCCAGCGGCGTGCCGACCAGAGCACCACCGCCGAAGCCCATGATGGCCATACCGGTGGCCATGCCGCGACGGTCAGGGAACCACTTGATCAGGGTCGACACCGGTGAGATGTACCCCAGGCCGAGGCCGACACCACCGATGACGCCCGAACCCAGCCACATCAGCCAGATCTGGTGCGTCTTCACGCCCAGGGCCGAGATCAGCAGGCCGCCGCACCAGCAGATGGCAGCGACCACGCCGGCCTTGCGGGGACCGGCGTGTTCCAGCCAGCCACCCCACAGTGCAGCGGAGATGCCCAGCAGGACGAAGAACATGGTGTACATCCAGCCCAGCATGGAAATCTTCCAGTCACAGGTGGACGAGAAGACTTGCGCGAAGAAGCCGATGTCAGCGCCGCAGGCGATGGGCGCGGTCACGCCCAGTGCCTTGGACAAGGGCAGCCAGAATACGGAAAAACCGTAAGCCATGCCGATGCACAGGTGGATTGCGAGCGCCGCCGGCGGGACCAGCCAGCGATTGAAGCCAGGCTTGGCGACTGTGTGTTCCTTGTTCAGGAAATCGAAAGCCATTATTCCTCCGAATATTTTATGAGTGTGATGTGGGCAAATCGAAGGAAGGATTGCATCGCAAAGCCGGTAGGGCCGGATCGTGACACCGACCCATCTTTGCGACGATATCCTTCTCTTTTCGTTGATTTATTTATGTACAACACCGCATATATTTTCTATCATTTATGCAGAGTGACGCGAAATTATCACCGATAAACGGCCGTATCAATATGCTTTATTTCACATAAATGTTCAAAGTCCACATCAAACCTCACTGGGAAATCGCCTACGACAACGAGGCGGCGCTGGACACGGCCAATCTGTTGACGCTGCTCACCGCAATCCAGCAAAGCGGCTCGATTGCACGTGCCGCGCAATTGACGCGCTATTCCTATCGTCATGCCTGGGGTCTGTTGCGCGAGGCCGAGCGTCTGTTCGGTAATGCCCTGATCGAAAGCGGGCGTGGTCGCGGCACCACACTGACCGATTTCGCCAGCAAGCTGTTGTGGGCCGATCGCCTGGTGACGGCACGCCTGTCGCCCACCCTGGACAGCCTGGCCTCGGAACTGGAAGTGGAGCTGGGAAAAACGGTCGAAGGCAAATCCGAGAAGGTGCGCATCAACGCCAGTCACGGTTTTGCGGTGGCGGCGCTGTTGAACAAGATCAACGAAGGCCGCCTGCCGGTGGAGGTGCGTTATCGCCACAGCACCGATGCCGTGGCCGCGCTGTCGCGCCAGGAATGCGACCTGGCGGGCTTTCACGTCCCGCTGGGCGAATTCGAGAAACCCGCCATCGCCACCTATGCCAAATGGCTCAACAAGCGCAGCGACTGCCTGATCCACCTGGCCATCCGCAACCAGGGTCTGTTCGTCGAGCCGGACAATCCCAAGGGCTTGCGCGGCCTGGCCGACCTCACCCGCACCGACCTGCGCTTCGTCAACCGCGAGGCCGGTTCGGGTACGCGCATGTTGCTGGAACTGATGCTTCAGGGGGCCGGCATCACCCACAAGAAGATCAACGGTTTCGAGAACACCGAGTTCACGCACTCGGCGGTGGCCGCCTTCATCGCCAGCGGCATGGCCGATGTCGGTTTCGGGGTGCAGACCGCCGCGCATCGCTTCGGTCTGGGCTTCATTCCGCTGGTGCGCGAGCGTTACTTCTTCGCGCTGCCGGCGGCCTCCCTGCAGGATCCGCTGATCCGCGCGGTGATCGACATCCTGCAATCGGATGCCTTCCGCAAGGTGGTCAACAATCTGGCCGGCTACGACGCCACTGACATGGGCAAGATCCAGACCATCAAGGAAGCCTTCGGCTAAGCCGCAACGCGGCCCCGCGCCCCTTGCCCCAAACGGCGCTTGTGGGCGCCCGGCGAAGCGGCTACACTCGCGCCCCTGGCCTGCTGCCGTCCTGGCGGCAGGCCTTGTCACTTTCGCTGCCACTGCCTCACTGCGCCATGAATTCCGCTGCCAGTCCTGCCCCTGTGTTCTCCCCTGCCCTGCCCGCACTGACCGCAATGGATGCGCGCCTGCTACGCCTGCTCGACGCCGTCCTCGATGAAGTCCATCTGGCGCGCGCCGCAGCGCGAGTCGGCCTGCCGCTACCGGCGGCAGCCAGTGCACTGGAGCGCTGCCGCCAGCTGCTGCGCGATCCGCTGCTGGAAGACGGCGGTACGCAGATGCGACTGACGGCCACCGCACAAGCCCTGCGCGAACCCCTGCGCCTGGCGCTGGCCGGGGGCACCGAGGCAGCACAGGCGCTCCTCCCGGCGCCGGCACAGGCGACTGTGACCCAGCGCGTACGCATCCTCATGCCGGATTATCCGGCCCAAGTGGTAGCGCATGCGCTGTATCAGGCGCTGGCCGCCGACGCGCCGTCGCCGGACCTGGAGTTTCAGACCTGGCTGGGCGATGCCGATGCCGTGGCTCGGCTGGAACGCGGACAGACCGACCTGGTGCTGGGCAGTGCCGCACCGACCGGCCAGGTGCGCGGGCGCGAAGTGCTGCAGGAACGCTGCGTGGCCGTCATGCGGCGCGACCATCCGGCTGCGCACGCACTGACTCTTGCGCGCTGGCTCTCGTATCCACATCTGCAGATCGCCTGCCACGACACCCTCAACCGCATGATCGACGAGCAGATTGCCATGCAGGGTCTGCGCCGCCGCATCGGCATGGTGGTTCCCAATTTCCTGATGGTGCCGGCGCTGTTGCAGGGCTCGGACCTGATCGCCGTCATGCCCATGCACTGCGTGCCGGCGGCTACCGCCGCGCATCCGGTGGCGCTGGCCTGTCTGCGCCCGCCGCTGCCGCTGGAGGCACCCCCACTACGGCTGCTGCAACATCGCCGCCATGTGGAAGATGCCTCGGTGACGCTGGTGGCGCAGGTGCTGGAACGTATCGTGCGGCAGCGATTCGACGGACGTTGAACGCGAGTCTGGCCTGCTTACACCGTGGCCGATGATGCGGTCACATCCAGATGCTTTTGCAGGAAGCGCACGCATTCGCGCACCTTGGCTGAATTCTTCAGTTGCACGGGATAGACCGCGCACAGGTCGGCCTCCTGGGCATACTGCGGCAGTACCCGTACCAGCCGTCCGCGCTTGAGACTGTCGGTCACATCCCAGATCGAGCGCAGGATGATGCCGTGCCCGTCCACGGCCCACTGATGGATGATCTCGCCGTGATTGGAGGCCAGAGCGCCCGAGACCTTGACCGTTTCCTGCCCCTTGGGCCCCATCATGCGCCAGATGCCGAAGGACTGGTTGCGCTCACGGATCACCAGGCACTGGTGCTGGCGCAGCGCGGCCAGATCAGCCGGTGCGCCGTGCTTCTTGAGATAGGCGGGACTGGCGCACAGCACACGCTGGCTGGGCAGGATGCGCCTGGAAAACAGATGCGGCTCATGACCCGCGCCCACGCGGATATCGAGGTCGATTCCCTCATTGACCAGATCGATCTGCCGGTCCACCAGCTCCAGTTGTATCTTCAGTTCCGGATGTTCGGTGGCAAAGCGCGACAGCAAGGGCGACACCACCTTGCGCCCCAGTCCGAAGCTGGTACTGATCTTGAGCAGCCCGCGCGGCACGCGCTTGGCACTGCTGACGGTTTCCATCATCTGCTCCACATCGTCGAGGATCTTGCGCGCCCATTCATGGACGTTGCCGCCATCCTCGGTCATGACCACGCTGCGCGTGGTGCGGTGGAACAGCCGCACACCCAGCGCCTGCTCCAGCAGCGCGATGCGCTTGCTGATGAAGGCCGGGGAGGCACCCACTTCGCGCGCCGATTCGGCAAAATTGCTGTGGCGCGCCACCACGCAGAACAGGCGCAGGTCTTCCAGCAGGGGAGAATTGTTCACGATATGTAGCCGATGATGTCCACGATTCGTGGATTATAGTCCTGACCCCGTCTCCGCACGCATCACAACGAGACGCAGCGCATCGCCTGCTCGCGCGCCCGATCTCCCGCAAAGGCCCGAAATGTGGCAGTCT
This sequence comes from Herbaspirillum sp. FG34, assembly GCF_057809315.1. Lineage (NCBI taxonomy): Bacteria > Pseudomonadati > Pseudomonadota > Betaproteobacteria > Burkholderiales > Oxalobacteraceae > Herbaspirillum > Herbaspirillum sp. FG34. The sequence continues at coordinate 109,950 of NZ_JBMDJS010000001.1, forward strand.
TGCACCATCGCAACGAATTCTCTTGGAGTGTCCGGCATGAGCCTCATCGAAGAACAGGAAGTCCCGCCCGATCTTCCGCATATCCAGCGCATCGAAGTCAACCAGCTGCAATGTCTGCGCGTGCAGACTGCGCGCGCTGAACTGCTGATCGCCGAGCAAGGCGCGCAGGTGCTGCGCTACCAGGTGCACGGTCAGGAACCGGTGATCTGGATGAGCGAGGAAGCCGCCTTCGAAGCCGGCAATTCGGTGCGCGGCGGCATTCCGGTGTGCTGGCCGTGGTTCGGCGACCTCATGCGCAATCCACCGCAGGTGCAGGCCCTGCACGCGGGCGGGCGCCTGCCTGCGCACGGCCTGGTGCGCGGCATCCCCTGGCTGCTGATGGAGAACGCCATCGAAGGCGATACCGTGCGTCTGGTACTGGCCATCCCGCCCACCAGCGAATCACCGGCGCTACGCCACCTGCCCCCGGGGATCGAACTGCGCCTGGAAATCCTGCTGGACGACCGCCTGCATCTCAAGCTCACCACCCGCAACGGCAGCGAAGAGCACCTCGCCCTGACCCAGGCACTGCACAGCTACTTCGCCGTCAGCAGCATCCACAACGTGAGCGTCGATGGGCTGGAAGGCCGACGTTACATCGAAACCCTGGAAGGCTGGGCTGAGCGCGAACAGAAGCGTGCGCTGGTGGTCAGCGGCGAAACCGACCGCATCTACCTCGACCTGCCGCCGCACCTGTCCATCCGCGACGAGGGCTGGAACCGTCGCATCCACATCCAGGCCAGCGGCTCGACCTCGGCCGTGGTCTGGAACCCCTGGGTGAGCAAGGCACGCCGCCTGTCGCAGTTCGCCGATGATGCCTGGCAGCGCATGCTGTGCATCGAGACGGCCAACGTGATGGACGATCTGGTGGAACTGGAGCCCGGCGCCGAGCATACCCTGGGCGTGACACTGTGGGGCGAGACCGCAGGCAGCTGAGGCGCAGCCATGTCGCGGGCAGGCCGCAGAACAGGCAGTGTCGGGATGACCGCACTGCCTTTTTTCATGGCTGACGCTTTCTGCACTGTTCACGAATCGTGTTTTATTACATCACCAGTTCGTAGATGATCCATCGCGTGAAGCGATTTATGATGAGGGCATGTTTTCATTGCCCGGTCACCTCGGGCAGCCCGTCGACCAGTCAACCAGTCATTCAGAGGAGCAGCAACGATGAGCAAGACCCACAGAATCGCCGTCATCGCCGGCGACGGCATTGGCCAGGAAGTGATGCCCGAAGGGCTGCGCGCGGTCGAGGCCGCCAGCAGGAAGTTCGGCATCGACATCGAATTCACCCATTTCGACTGGGCCCATTGCGGCTACTACGCCAAGCATGGTCAGATGATGCCCGATGACTGGTTCGATCAGTTGAAGGGATTTGAAGCCATCTTCTTCGGCGCGGTCGGCTGGCCGGCCACGGTGCCGGATCACGTTTCGCTGTGGGGTTCGCTGCTGAAGTTCCGCCGCGACTTCGACCTTTACGTCAACCTGCGTCCGGTGCGCCTGATGCCGGGCGTACCCTGCCCGCTGGCCAACCGCAAGCCGGGCGACATCGACTTCTACGTGGTGCGCGAGAATACCGAAGGCGAATATTCGGCCATCGGCGGCCGCATGTTTGAGGGAACCGAGCGCGAGACCGTGATCCAGGAATCGGTATTCAGCCGCAAGGGCACCGACCGCATCCTCAAGTTCGCCTTCGAGCTGGCACAGAGCCGTCCCAAGAAGCACCTGACCTCGGCCACCAAGTCCAACGGCATCGCCATCACCATGCCCTACTGGGATGAGCGCGTCGAGGCCATGGGCGCGAACTACCCGGAGGTGCGCCGCGACAAGTACCACATCGACATTCTGACGGCGCACTTCGTGCTGAACCCGGATCGTTTCGACGTGGTGGTGGCATCCAACCTGTTTGGCGACATCCTCTCCGACCTTGGCCCGGCCTGTGCCGGCACGATCGGGATTGCGCCTTCGGCCAACATCAATCCGACGCGCGAGCTGCCCTCGCTGTTCGAGCCGGTACATGGTTCGGCACCGGACATCTTTGGCAAGAACATCGCCAATCCGGTGGCCACCATCTGGTCCGGCGCGATGATGCTGGACTTCCTCGGCGATGGCCAGGGCAAGTATCGCCAGGCGCACGACGCCATGCTGGCTGCCATCGAAAACGTGCTGGTCAATGGACCGACCACGCCGGACCTGGGTGGCAAGAGCAACACCACGGAAGTGGGCAAGGCGATTGCGGCGGCGATCTGATCGGTCCGCGTCATCGCTGCAGCAGAAAGTGGCTCGCCCTGGTGCGGGCCATTTTCATGTCGGGGGTCATGTCCATTCGTAAAGGGCATGTTAGGATGGCCGCACTTTCATTTTTCGCAATCGATGAGTTGGACATGGCTGCAAGCCTGCGCATGACGCTGACAGGACACCGCGTGCTGGCGGAACTGATCTTCTGGAGCATCACCCTGGTGCTGTTGCTGGAGGACGATGTCGCCATGCTGGCCATGATGCTGACCTGACGCGACGCCCTGCCCGACATGGATCAACGCTCTTCTTCTCCCTCCCCTGCGCCGCGCCTGGCACTGCTGCTGGCGGCGGCACTGACGATGACCTGTGTGTCGGCCCATGCGGAGTGGATGCCTCTGGGGGAGAACAACATTGGCAGCTTCTTCATCGACAAGAGCAGCATTGTCACCACCCGCAGCGTGCGGCAGGCGCAGATCCTGCTGAACTGGAACCGTCCGCAACTGCTGATGGGCCAGGGCAGCAAGACCTATTACCTGTCGGAGATCTCCACCGCCTACTTCGACTGCAGCGCGCGCCAGCTTGGCTTTGGCAGCCGCAAGATGTATGCGCAGGCCGATGGCAAAGGGCAATTGCTGCTGGCGCCGCAGCTGGCGTATTCGGATGTAAAGCTTCAGGATCCGATTCCGGGCTCGACGGGGGAACGGGCCATTGAGGCGGTGTGCGGTAAATAATTTTCACATCGGCTGTCTGCCGTAGCTATCGGGGCTTGCCCGGAGCAACGAAATCGGTAATAATCGCTGGCTCGCGTCGCCGGGATGGCGGAATAGGTAGACGCACGGGACTCAAAATCCCGCGCCGCAAGGCGTGCCGGTTCGATTCCGGCTCCCGGCACCAACAAGTTATCCAACGAAGTCCAAAGATGTTCTAAAGCCCGCGTGTCTGCTGACACAGCGGGCTTTTCTTGTCCGCGTCCGTCCAAGGACGTAGCATTACATCCACGATTAATGCCGTCATTTTTGACGGCATCTCCTCCCTACCCAATTCCAGATACCGTCAAACACGCTATGTCTCTGACCGATACCTTTGTGAAGCAGGTAAAGCCCATCAAACCCAATGGCGACAAATACGCCGATGGCGGCGGCATGTATCTTCTCGTGAAGGCGACGGGGAAATACTGGCGCATGGACTATCGGTATTTAAATAAACGCAAGACCTTGGCGTTAGACGTCTATCCAGAGATATCTCTTGCCAAGGCTAGAAAGCGCCGCGAGGAAGCCCGCGAAATGCTCGCAGATGGCATTGATCCTGCTCAAAGTAAGCGAGACATGAAACAAGCACAAATTTTCGCAGCGGGAAACACCTTTGAGATTGTTGCCCGTTAATGGCTTTCAAAGACGGCAGCAAATCGGGCTACCACTACACAAGAAAAGATTACGAACTGGCTGGAAAGCAATGTGTTCCCGGCCATCGGAAAGCAAGCCATTTCGACCATTGGTCCCCGTGACGTGCTGACTGCCGTCCGCAAAATGGAAGCAAGAGGCGCCATCGATTCAGCGCATCGAGTTAAGCAGATATGCGGTCAGGTTTTCAGGTTCGCATTAGCCGAGGGAACTGCAGAGCAGGTTTTCAGTGGGTCATTACAGTTGCGTATTTCGGCGAAGGTGGTCAGCCAGTTCGGCAACGTGGACATGTTCAGTTCGAGGAAAATGGACATCAATCTTCGCCTCCAGAAGATGGCATTCAAGATAAAAAAGCCCTTTGAACTGTTTTCTCAAAACCAGGTGGATTCGGCGAGCTGGATGGAAATCCGAACACGCCCTTCTTGAATTTACTCAATATCGGAAGAAGAATGCCCCCATTTCTGGCGGATCGCCCGGCTTGCGCTGTGCCTTGGTGGTCTTTTTAAGATCGATGCCTGATGGATCTCTTAATCCCAGTACTGAAAATACACGTTGCGCCGCTTTACCGAATGGCGTCCATTGCAGCATCAGCATGAAAATAATAAAGGTCCAACCAAATGCAATCCCCCCCCACGCAATCCAAAACGAAAACTCAAAAATAACGCGGTTAAAACCAAAAGCTAGAAAACCGAAGTAGGTGACCGCAGGAGGAAATATTCCAGAAAAAATAAACCACCAGCGGAAAACCAGCGCATAAAACGCACGGCGCCCCCGCACACAATGCGGATACAATGCAATGATCCGTTCAGATGGTTTTGCGAGTGCGACCAATTCGAAATATTCACCTTGCCATACAACCGCTGCATCGACGGTATCTCCTTCTTTGAAGGGGCTACGCCACAACCAGCCCTTCACAGATTTCCCTTCCAATTCAAATTCCACATAATCCGCTTCCTCTTGTAAATTGGCGGCGTTTGAAGCGGTTGCTATTGCTTGCCCCCCCATACCAGCGGCTGCCAGCGCAACAGACACCATGCCCATTCCGGTCTTATCTTTCTTGGTCAAGATAAAACTGGCCGCCTCCCTCTTGCTGGCATAATTCTTGATCTCGCCGCTAACTTTTATCAAGCCACCTTGCTGGCCTGGCGTTTCCAGATACTTATCCATTACCCAACTCCTACCGCGATCAAGGCATTACCTAATTCTGCACGCTGCTTCAACGCATCCTTATAAGCGTCGTCAGCACCTTTTTTGGTGCCAAAAACGCAAAGCGTGCACCAAGTTTCCAAGTCGTCATCACTTAGCGTCCAGATCATCACCTGAACAATAAAGACGAACACTCCAATCCACATTCCAGCCGACATAAAAAGAATCCGACAAGCAATGAATGCTGCCGCGCGGGTACCAATCAAATCCAATGCCTGAGCCGCAGCAATTCGCCCCGTCATTCTCAGAATAACTGGCGCAGCATATGTAAAGGCCGATAGACTGGTTGCAACGAGATTTACAGTGCCAAAGACTATCTTTATAAAATACAGCCCATGAATTCCATATTGACCTCTACCATATGCTTTTCCCATATCCTGAGCATCGAACACAATCCCGATAATCCCCGCAGCAACACTTAAACCCGCCCCACCCAACTTCATGACTTGATAAGAAGTCGCATTCGCCGTCTGCATTTCCTTGACCGCCACACCCCAGATATCAATGACGCCGCTAGCGATCGTCATCGCAGATGCCGCCAATCCAGCCCGACTCTTGCTATCCCCTTTCTCAATGCAGTCATGCATCATCTTCGCAAAATTCCCGCTCTCGATCAGCAACACCACCAACGCCATGCGCGCATCCCGCATGGCACTGGCGCTCTTCTCTGAATCGCGGAATGCGGCCCAATCACGCTTGAGCGTCCTGGACGACACCGTTTCCTTCTCAGGGACCTCCGGCGCAAGCGGGTTCTTGGATGCTCGCACGCGCTCCAGTATGTCAAGCCGACCGCTCATGGCATAACGCGCCTGCGCATCGGCCAGCGCACCCGCCGCAGCCACTTCCACACCGGCACGCAAACCAAACCAGATCTGAATGATCTTCTCGCAGGCCATGTCGGCCATTTTGCCGTCGAGTCTGAATTTCTTGAAGATGAAATCACCGAAGGTGGAGGCCGTCTTGTCGATGCCGAACTGCCGGTAGGGTTCAAGCTTCACATTGAAGGCGACGTTGGTGCCGGCCTTTGCCTTTTCGTTGGCGTTATAGAGGCCTGCCGCTTTCTTGTATAAATCCGCGATGGCCTTCATCGACTTCTGGATATACGCATACCAGTTCCATACCGTGGCTGCCGTCTGATCGCCCCTGAACGTCTCGGCCTGGGTCAGGAATTGTGAGACTTCGGTTCGCGCCGCATCCTGATTCATGCTCAACAGGCGGTACATCAGGTTGGATTCCGCGATCTGCAGATCATTGACCCATTCGTCGATCTTGCCGCGACCGCTCTTGGTCGTGTTCAACAGGAACGTGACTTCGCTGACATGCGATTCGAAGGCGACGGCATCCTGGATATCATCGCCGTGGTACTCCCGCAGCCCATCCAGGAAATGCCGGGACTGCATCCACGCGAGCATGTCGGCGGTGCGCTTTTCGATCAGGGCCGTGGCTTCATCCTGCAGGCTTTCGAAATTCTTCTTGAAGGTCTCGTAGGCCTTCATGTCGAGTTTCTCCGCATATGGCGGCCAGGCTTTTTCAACACGGCCTTTCCGGTAGGCGGCGCGTGAACTCACCACCGTGTCGGCATCGGCCTTGATCTGGGCATACTCCTTGTCGCGCGCGGCGTCGGGCAGCATGGTGGCGTGCATGATGCGGTTCTCGTAGACGTTATCCACTTCGACGTCTTTGGACTGCACATACTCCTGCATCTCGATCGCCTTGAGGCGCTTTGCCCTGGCCTCCGCGGGCAACTTTTGTGCATCGACCCGTTCCTTGGCAAAGTCATGCTGCTGCGCGCGCTGCCTGGCCAGGTCCGCATTGCGATCGACGACGGCACCTGCGTGATTTTCCAGCAGATCCTTCAGACTGCTGATGGTCAGCATGCCATCGATCTGAAGCGCAAGCTCGGTGTTGTAGCGATGCATCCACCCCGCCGGTTCGTTGCGGAAGTTGTTGAGTTCGATACCAATCCCCAGCGCGTCCCACACACCCATGATCATGGGTTTGTATTTCTCTCCCTTGCCGTGGGTGCAGATTTCTTCCATCTTGGCCACCAGGGGCTTGACCTCGTCCTTACGGCTGAAGGATCGATGGATCGTGGTGTTGGCCTGAAGCTTGGCGCGGTTATATCCACCACTCGCGCTGCCAAATAACCCGATGGCGGCCTTTTCATTGAGCAGGTCGGGCGAATAGGCCGGGTTGTATTCGAGCACCTTCTGTACGTTGCCCTCGGTGGCGACCATGCCGTGGCGATAACCGCCCGCGCTGATCCACAGCTTGGGAATAAAGGTCTGCATGCGCTGATCGCGCAGTTTGATGTCGCTGGCGAACGCCTTGAAGGTCGCCTCACTCCAGGCATGCTGCGAGAATGCTATCCAAACACGACCGCACTTGGCAGGATGTTCGATGTGGATCACTGATGTCGGAATATTGTCGCCGCTGCGCGTGCATACCGGCTCCACGGGTACCGGTTGGGGAAAGAGGTGCGAGGGTCGCTTCCACAGCCGTCCCTCGGGGGAGACGGCATAGGCTTCCCATTTGACGGTGATGTTGGAGGGGTGGCGCTCGTAGAACAGGTAGACGAAACCTTCGCGCAGCGTACGCAATACATACTTGTAGTTCGTCAGCGCGGTACCAGTGACCTTGTTGCCTAGTGGTGCCGGGACGTCGCCCGGAATGTTGAGCGGGACCACGGCATAACGGGCCAGCAGAATCGCCAGGCCGTCCTTGTTGCAATTTTTGCAGTCAGGGTTTTGGGGGTTGGTGCAAGCCATAACAAGAATTCAATCCATCAGGTAGGTGGACAATTGCTCGAAGGAACGACCCGACACGGCTTCGACGGCATCTACAAATGGCTCACCGCCGGCGGTGCGTCGCCAGACGTCGGCCATGCGTGCATGCGCGTGAAAACCGATGCCATGGCACAAGCCACAGACCAGGAACAACATGCGGTCGTCAGCTGACGTCACGCCATAGGACGAAGCCACGCCCAGGCTGTGTCGCAAGGCTTCGGTCACTGGGGTATCACGGCTGATCAGGTCTTGGCCTACCAGATAGCTCCAGGCAGCATGTACGGTGGAGTAATCATTGACCTGCTGCCATTGCTGCTCGCTGAGCCGCAACTGTTCATCAAGGCGATTGGAGGCGGTCGCATTGGGGTCGCTGGCTGGCGTCGATGGCGCGCTGAAGGACTCCAGCGCCTGATGCCGGTTCAACGAGAAGACGGCTTTCACCGGGTGTAGCAGCAAGGCGCGCTGCCTCGCATCGAGATCCTGCCATAGCATGGCACGCACACCGGGATCATGGAAACGCAGCAGACGGGTCCGTCCTCGCGCGATATGCAAATAGCAGTGCCTGCCCCAATACGCGGCAACCTCGCGCGCACTGCGGTCACTGATGATCCAGCCGCTAATCGGCTGCCCTCTGCGCGCCGTGAGAAAAGGTATGCTCCATGCAGTCCAGGCGAGCTCCATGCTGGCCGTGAGAACGCAATCGTCGCTGAAGCGACTGAGATTCAATGGCACCAGATAGGGGGCAAAACGGCGGTCGTAATTGGGATGCACGATGGGGACGCTAACGCGCAGACCAGGGTCGGCCTCTCCTAGTTCAGGCTCTCCTTGGGCGGGGTCAACCCAGACGAAACACCTACCGTCGCCATGTTGATCGATCTCGCGATGCAGTTGCTGCAATACTCCATCCCATGGAGGAGACGCTGGTGCGGCGCGGCCCGCGATCTGTTCAATCAAAGGTTGGTCGTCCAAGTTTATCTCCGATACAGCGTCGGCACACGGACACGGCGCCGGATGACGACGTCTGCATTCTGATTTACGCGCCGAATTTCTCTTGGTAACGTCATTGCGTTGCGGCATGCAAATATCCCGATGGATGCGACAAACATGTCATCCCTGCGAAGACCCACGTCATGACGACTGAGTTATTTGAAGTGTTGCTTTTTAATTATTTCTTGCGCACTGCGATGAGATGGCGCGCGCCGTTTCGAGAGGGGCGGCTGGACTTAGTTCCCGTATTACAAGAACTATCGGTGATGGAAGATTTACCGGCCCAAGTGGGGACGCGAGTGCATTAGACGAAAAAGGGGCCTATGACCAATCCGGCAGGCATCAAAGAGTTGCGGCTTCCAATGCAGGCGTCTCTCCCAAAGAACTGCTAATCGTCGTTCAACGATCAAAACGCGCGGTCAAGCTCAACGACTACCCCCGGAAATGAAAAACCTTCTGCTCCTGCTCTCTGTATTGTCCCTGCCCGGCTGCAGCCAGCCCGAAGGCACATGGCAGGCAACCCAGGACATGACAGTATTCAAGGCTGCCGATGAGGCCGATGAACCGGCTTTCTTCCTGCGCAAAGGAGAAACCTGTGCCTTGGGCCGGGAGCAGATCGTCAAGGCCTTCATGTATCGGGAAGTCTCCTGCGCACAGGGCAAAGGCTGGATCATCTACGAAGCGGGCTACCCCTTCGTGCGCAAGAATCCCTCTCCTTCTGAGTGAAAATAATTTTCTCAATCGAGCAGTATCATTTTTCCGCCCATGGCTATATAATCGTCCCCTCTTCGAAAAAAGACCGCTGCAGCAGCGCCCCTCGGCATAGCGCAGGAAGCCATTTTTCGACGAGCTGCGGGAATCGCAAAACGGCATCAGACACTGCCGGAATGGCAAAGAACATCCACAAAAAGGCCCTCGCTTGCGAGGGCCTTTTTTTATGGCCAACGGTTTTGCAAATAATTTGCGCAACCTCCCCAGAAACCGCGCCAGCGCTGGAAACTTATCCCCGTTTTATGTGCATAAACTTGTGGATAAGCTCCTTTCGCCCCACGCAAGTGCCGTCCCCGCCTGCCCTCCCAATAAACCGCACAAAATTTAGGCAAGCTGCAGAGCCCGGAAATCATTTCCGGCCCTTGCCGGCCATGGCTTCCCGCAAGGCTTGCGCCAGCGTTGCCGCAGCCGGTTTCAGCACGCGCCCCTTCAAGGTAATGAGCCCCATCGCGCGGCTCAACACCGGGCTGGTGACGGGGCGCGCCACGATGCCCTTGTACGGCGCATTGCGAATGGCCAGCTCCGGCAGCAGCGCCACGCCCAGACCGGCAGCCACCAGGCTGATGGCACCGGCCACGTGATTGGTCTCGTACTGGATCACCGGCCGCTGCGGCACCCGCGCAAAGGCATTGTCGATCAGGCTGCGGTTGCCGCTGCTGGAGGACACCGACACCAGCTTCTCCCCCGCCAACGATTTCCAGTGCAAAGTACTCTGCGCGGCCAGCGGATGATGGGCCGGCATCACGGCCAGGTAGCGCTCGCGCGTCAATTCCTCGAAATCGATCTCGGCTTGCTGCGCACCGATGAAATTCACGCCGAAATCAGCCTCGCCCTTGCGTACGCTCTCCAGTACGTCCGCCGCACTTTCATCAATGATGCGCACCCGCACCTTGGCATGGCTGCGCGCATACGGCTTCAAGACCTGCGGCAGCAGATTGTTGGCCACCGAGGGGACGCAGGCCACCGTCACGTGCTCGCGCCGATGCGCCATACCCTGCTCGACGCTCTTGACGGCCAACTCCAGCTCTTCCATCACGGCCTGGGCATGCACCAGGAACAGCTCGCCCGCAGGCGTGAGCGAGACACGCCGCGTGGTGCGGTCGAACAGTCTTTCCTGCAAGGCCTGCTCCAGATTCTCGATGCGACGGCTCAGCGCCGGCGCCGTGATGAACAGACCCTCGGCCGCCGCGCGAAAGCTCGACTGCCGCGCCACGGCGAGGAAGGCCTGTAATTCCGCCGTCTCGATATTGATGCGCATTTTTTATCAATCCCAAGATTAATTGCAATTAACTTTTCAAAGGATACTACGCAAACTGCCGGGTCTCGCTCCCCATTACAGCAAGATAAAACACTCACAGGAGATCCGCATGATCCGTTTGAAGCACCCTGCGCGCAGCTTGCGCACGTCTCTTTTCCACCGCAGCGTGCTGGCGCTGGCCCTGGGCGCAGTCAGCACGCTGGCTGCCGCCGCCGATATCCACGTGGTCAGCTCGGGCGGTTTCGCGGCGGCCTACAAGGCGCTGGCGCCCGTCTTCGAAAAGAAGACCGGCCACAAGCTCATCTCCGGCTGGGGCCCCTCCATGGGACAGACGCCGCAGGCCATCCCCAACCGCCTGCAGCGCGGCGAACACATCGATGTGGTGATCATGGTGGGCGACGCGCTGGACAAGCTGGTGGCAGAGGGCAAGGTCTCCAGGTCCGAGCACAAGCTGCTGGCGCTCTCGCGCATCGGCCTGGCGGTCAAGGCTGGCACCCCCAGGCCGGATATTTCCACCCTTGACGCCTTCAAACGCACCTTGCTCACTGCGCACTCGGTGGTCTATTCGGACAGCGCCAGTGGCGTGTTCCTCTCCACCAGGCTCTTCAAGCGTCTGGGCATCGACCAGCAGATGGCCTACAAGGGTCGCATGATCCCGGCCGAACCGGTCGGTGAAGTGGTCGCCCGGGGCGAGGCCGAAGTCGGTCTGCAGCAGATCTCCGAATTGAAGCCGGTCAAGGGCATCGACATCATCGGCCCCATCCCCGAGAGCGCCCAGCAGATCACCCCCTTCTCCGCCGGTGTCGTGGTCGGCACGCATGAGCCCAAGGCGGCCCGGGAACTGCTGGACTTCCTCGCCTCGCCCGAGGCTGTCGATGCGATCAAGGCGTCGGGCCTGGATCCGGCCGCGCACTGACAAAAGTGAAGGAACGCGCTCAACAACTGCGCCAGAGAGAGAAAGAGAGACACCGACATGAACATAACAACCAAAAACGCCAAGCACTCCAAGCACTCCAAGCTGTCCACCGTCCTGCGCGTGACCAGCGGCAACTTCCTGGAGATGTTCGACTTCTTCCTGTATGGCTTCTATGCCAGCTACATCTCCAGGACCTTCTTCCCGTCGGACAACGAGTTCGTCTCGCTGATCCTGACCTTCGGCACCTTCGGTGCGGGCTTCCTGATGCGTCCCCTGGGCGCCATCATCCTGGGCAGCTACATCGATCGCGTGGGTCGCCGCAAGGGGCTCATCGTGACGCTGGCCATCATGGCTCTCGGCACCCTGCTGATCGCCTTCGTGCCCGGCTATGCCACCATCGGCGTGGCCGCCCCGATCCTGGTGCTGACGGGACGCCTGCTGCAGGGCTTCTCGGCGGGAGTGGAACTGGGAGGAGTGTCGGTCTACCTGGCCGAGATGGCCACACCCGGCAACAAGGGCTTTTACGTGAGCTGGCAGTCGGCCAGCCAGCAGGCCGCCATCATGGCTTCGGCGCTGATCGGCTATCTGGTCAGCCAGTGGCTGTCGCCCGCGCAGATCAGCCAATGGGGCTGGCGCATCCCCTTCTTCATCGGCTGCATGATCGTGCCGGCCATCTTCGTCATCCGCCGTTCGCTACAGGAGACCGAGGAATTCCTGGCGCGCAAGCGTCATCCCGGCTTCGGCGAGATCATGCACTCCATCGCGCAGAACTGGAAGATCGTGGTGGCCGGCATGATGATGGTGGTGATGACCACCGTGTCGTTCTACCTCATCACGGTCTACACGCCGACCTTCGGCAAGAACGTGCTCAAGTTGTCGGCCGCCGACAGTCTTGTCGTGACCTTCTGCGTGGGTCTGTCCAACTTCTGCTGGCTGCCGGTCATGGGCGCGCTCTCCGATCGGGTGGGACGCCGTCCGGTGCTGGTGGCCTTTACGCTGCTGACCTTGCTGACGGCCTATCCGGTGATGTCCTGGCTGGTGTCGGATATCAGCTTCAAGCACCTCCTGATCACCGAACTGTGGCTGTCCTTCCTCTACGCCAGCTACAACGGCGCGGCGGTCGTGGCGCTGACCGAAGTGATGCCGGCGCACGTGCGCACGGTCGGCTTCTCGCTGGCCTACAGCCTGGCTACCGCGATTTTCGGCGGCTTCACGCCGCTGGTCTCGACCTGGCTGATCCAGACCTCCGGTGACAAGGCCGCGCCCGGTTACTGGATGAGCTTTGCCGCCATCTGCGGGCTGATCGCCACGCTGGTACTGTATCGCGGCAAGACAGCGAGCGCGCCTGCCAGTTCGGTTGCCTGAGTAGCTGCCTGAGCGGCTGCCTGCGGCTGCGCCCCGGATAGCCGGAACACGCCCACCAGTTCGCGCAGCCGCTGCGACTGATCCTGCAAGGATTGCGCAGCGGCGGCCACCTGCTCCACCAGCGCGGCATTCTGCTGGGTGGTTTCATCCATGTGCGTGATGGCCTGATTGACCTGCTCGATGCCGGTCCGCTGTTCCTGCGTGGCCTCGCTGATCTCGCCGACGATGTGCGAGACGCGCCGCACGCTGCCCACCACTTCTTCCATCGTTGATCCCGCCTGCTCCACCAGGCGTGCGCCGGCATCGACCTGCGTCACGGAGTCATCGATGAGCGCCTTGATTTCTTTGGCGGCGCCGGCTGAACGCTGGGCCAGCGAACGCACCTCGGAGGCGACCACCGCAAATCCCCGGCCCTGCTCACCGGCGCGTGCCGCTTCCACTGCGGCATTGAGGGCGAGGATGTTGGTCTGGAAGGCAATGCCATCGATCACGCCGATGATGTCCACGATACGGCGCGAGGCCAGGCTGATGCCGGCCATGGTCGCCACGACCTGCTGCACCACCGCGCCACTGCGTGAAGCCACTGCCGAGGCTTCTGCCGCGAGCTCATTGGCGGCCCGGGCGTTGTCGGCGTTCTGGCGCACGGTGGAGGTGATCTCTTCCATTGCCGCAGCCGTCTCCTCCAGCGATCCTGCCTGCTGCTCGGTGCGCGCGGAGAGGTCAAGATTGCCGCCGGCAATTTCGGACGAAGCGGTGGCAATGGTCTCGGCACCATGACGCAGCTCTCCGACGATATCGGTCAGACTCCCGTTCATCTGCCGCAGCGCCTCCAGCAACTGGCCGATCTCGTCGCTCTTGCCCGGTTCGATAGGACTGGCCAGGTTGCCGCAGGCCACCTGTTGCGCGACCTCGACCGCGTGTCGTACCGGGCGCGTGATGGAACGCGTGATCCACCAGGCAAACCCGCCGCCGACAAGCACTGCCAGCAGGGCGATGCCCAGCATGATGCGGGTCTTCTGGTGATATTGCGCAGCGGCTTCTTCACCGCTGTGCTCCATCATCCGGGTGCCGACGGCGATATAGCCCTTCAGGCGCGCAATAGTGTTCTCCTGATCCTGGCGCAAGGTGGTCAGCAGCAATTCGGAGGCGTCCATGGTGGCACCGGTGGAGGCCAGTTGCAGGAAGCGCTGCTGCCCCTGCTGATACTTGCCACGCAAGGCCAGAATCTCGGCAAAGGACTTGCGCCCCTGCTCGCTGGACAGGCGCGCCTGCAGCTGGTCCAGCGTGGCCGTGATGGCCGCTTCGCCGCTGGCGATGCGCGCAATCTCCTCGGTCAGTTTCTGATGGTCATCCAGCAGCAGCAGGTTGCGCATGGCGCTGGCGTTTTCGCTGATGCGCAGGAGCACGTCATTGGCCAGCAGGACCTGCGGATACCGGTCCTCGACGATCCGGCGCGTATCCTGGTGCAAGGTGGACAGACTGGCGATGGCCAGGGCCGTGATGCCCGCCAGCAGCGCCAGCACCAGGCCGAAGCCCAGCGCCAGGCGCGCGCCCAGTTTCAGTTGTGCAATCATGAAGTTTCTCCGCAACGCAAGAATGCCGGCGGTCCTGCAAGGATGCCGCCCGGCAATGAATTCGGTCTGGACAAAAAAAGGCGGAGAAGAGCACTTCCCCGCCCAAGGCACTACGAAGCGCCCATCCGCTCCAGAATGGGCGCACGCAAGACAAGACTATTCACAGAAGGTAAAGCTGGCCCTCGCAAGAGGACCTCATGCGAACCTCAGATCCTCAGATCCTCAGATCTTCAGATCTTCAGAACGAGTGGTGCATGCCGATGGTGGTCACCAGCTGACTGCGCCCACCGGAGACGCCGGTGGCGCCACCTGCACCGGTACCGTTCATGACGGCAAAGCGCGCATCGCCGCCGGCACGCTGGTAAGCCGCCTGCACATACCACTGGGTACGCTTGGAGAACTCATGCACGTGCGACAGGCTCAAGGTGTTCCAGCGCGCGCCTTCCAACTTGGAGAGTCCGTAGCCGAAGTTGATGGTGTCGAGCGTCGCATAGCGCCAGGCCGCCCCCAGATCCAGGTTCTTCTGCTTGGGCGTGGCACCGCTGGGCAGGGCCAGCTTGACCTGGGTGTAGGATGTGTTCAGGCGGACGCTGCCGATGGTGTAGCCCAGGCCGGCGGCCGTCGTGGTCAGACTGTTGAAGACCGTCGCCGCATTGCCCAGCCCCACGCTGGTGAGGAAGGTCCCGGCAAAACCGGCAGCGCGGTTGTTCAGCTTGGAATAGGCCAGCGCCGCGCGCAACGGACCATTGGTGTAGGTGCCGCCGGCACTGACATTGCGACCATTGCTGCTGTCACCCGCCACTTCGCCAAAGCCGTACATCAGGCTTCCCTGGAATCCGCCCAGGGTCGGCGAGGTATAGCGCACCGCATTGTCGAACTGGTAGGTGTTGGCCAGGCTATCCAGATTGCCCGGATGGAACAGGTACCAGTTGGTCAGCTGGAAACCGTTGGAGAGCTTGCCCACATAGTCGAATACCACGTCGGGCATGTGGCCCAGGGTCACCGCGCCAAAGTCACCGGACAGGCCGATGGTGCTGTAGCGGTTGAACAGCTTGGACGAATTGGGCGTGGCACCGGTATCGGTGTAGAAGCCCGCTTCGAGCTGGAAGATGGCCTTCAGGTTGCCACCCAGATCCTCGGTCCCGCGAAAACCGATGCGGTCCGGCTGCATGGTGCCCTGGTCCAGGCGCGATACCGAGCCGCCATTGAGGTTGTTGATATAGGCTACGCCAGCATCAAGGCTGCCGTAGATGGTCACGCTGCTCTGCGCAAAGGCACCTGCCGACAGGCAGGAAGCCACTGCGGCCATCATTAACTTCTTCATCAAACTCCCCTTCAACGAATAAAGTCCAAACACGCGGCCAGGCCGCATTCACTCACTGCTCCCCTGTGCCCCGTGCGCAGGAAAGGTGACTTCTGCCGGCAAGGCCGCCGCTGCATGGTCAGCGGGCGGCGCAGGCTTGCCGGTGGTCCGGGTCCGGTGATATTTGTTTCACCTATGGATCGCCGTTCCAAAAATTTTTCAGGCTCAAAAAAATGCCCGGTGCCTGGGCACGGGCATGGTCTTGCGCGAAAACGGCTAGAGATCCAGCACCAGGCGCTGTCCCTTGCAGCCGGAGACGCACACCATCATGGTCTTGCCGGCGGCGCGTTCGGCCTTGCTGAGCACGCCGTCGCGATGATCCAGTTCCCCCTCCAGTACGCGCGTCTCGCAGGCACCGCACACGCCTTCGCGGCAGCTATGATCGACCGCGATGCCGGCATCGAGCAGGGCATCGAGCAGCGATTTGCCGGCCGGGATGGTGAGGCTGGATTTGCTGCGCGCCAGTTCGGCCACATAGCTGCCGCTCTGCACGGGTGCCAGCTTCTCGGCGGCGAAGCGCTCGATGTGCACATTGGGCAAACCCAGTTCTTCGCAGAGGCTTTCAAAGGCATTGAGCATGGGGGTCGGACCGCAGCAATAGAAATGCGCCTGCTTCGGATAGGCCGCGAGCACCGCACGCAGGTCCGGCGGTGCACCGGCCTCGTCGTCGAAATGGCTGCTCACGCCGGGCTGTCCCAGCAACTGCGCGGTGAAGGCAGCTTCCTTGCGCGAGCGGGCGCAGTAGTGCAGCACTGCCTCCCTGCCCTGGGCGCGCAGGTGGTGATACATGCAGGAGATCGGCGTGATGCCGATGCCTCCCGCAATCAGCACCGACAGGCTCGCCGATGCGTCCAGTGGAAAATTGTTGCGCGGTGCCGAGATCGACAACGTGCTACCGACCCGCAATTGTTCATGTACGTAGCGCGATCCGCCACGACTGCTGCGGTCGTTGAGTACGCCCACCACGTAACGATGACGCTCGAGCGGTGAGTTCGACAGCGAATAGCTGCGCACCAGCCCATTGCCCAGATGCAGGTCGATGTGCGCGCCCGCCTCGAAGGCCGGCAACTCGCCGCCGTCGGGCAGGCACAGTTCCACGCTCACGACACCCTGCGCCTCCCAGCGCATGGCCTGTACACGGACGGAAAGAAGAGGACTGCTCATGAATGCACCACCATCAAATCAGATTCGTTCAAACAAGCTCATGCGGTCACGCGGTCATGCGCTCTGCGCGCCGCAGATCCACACCCAGACGGGCATACGCATCGATCTCCACCGTCAGTTCCGGAAACACCAGGGCGCTGACTTCCACCAGCGTGGAGCAGGGATACGGACCGTGCTCACCGAAGAAGTCACGGCGCGCACGTCCAACCTCGTCCTTGTGCGCGATATCGGTCAGGTAGATCACCAGCTTGGTGATGCTGCCCGGCGTACCGCCGGCAGCGCGCACCAGGTCGGCGATCTTGCCCAGCACCACCAGCGTCTGCCGGTAGGTGTCCAAGGTCTGCTGGCGTGTGGCCGGATGCGCCGTCATGCCGGACATCATGATGTCCTCGCCGATCACCAGGCAGTTGGACCAGGTAGCCGATGCCAACTCCGGCACACTGGCGCACTGCACATGGCGCACGACGGGCGCGTGGGTGGCGTCGTTCATGCCGCGCGGACCGGAGCCTTGGCTGCGGCCAGTTCTTCCTCGCGTGCCAGCTGGGCCTTGGCCAGCCCGCGCAGATGACGACGCAGGCGCACGATACCCATGTCATGCTGGTACAGCATCTCGCGCTGGTTGGCATCGGGCTCCATCAGTTCCAGCACCACACGATCCTGCTCCAGCACGTTCCAGTGGCGTGCTTCGAGGCGGTTGCGATAGAGGAAGCGCCAGGTGTCGCGCTGCCAGCCCGAGAGCTTGCGGCAGCGCCAGTGGAAGACGGCGGCGATGTTGTCCACGATGGGCGTGTAGCTGCCGATGATGACGAAGCTGCCGCCGGGGCCACCGGTCTTGGGATAGGGAATGGCCAGGCGCATCCAGTGCAGGCCGGTATCGCCCCATTCGGTCCAGTCAAAGTTGACGTCGCGCTGGCCTTCCTTCTCGAAGACGAAACCGATGTCAGTCTCGCGGATGCCGAAGCTGGCGGTATTGTCGCCCTCGGCCATGGAGTGCGACTGCTTGTGCAGGAAGGTGCCGTGCATCGGGTCCATGACATTGTCCAGCACGTAGCGGTAGTCGCCCTTCCATTCGGTGTAGCAGAGGAAGTTGGAATACTCGGGGCTGGTCAGTTCTTCCGGCAGGCGCAGCGGCGGCGGTGTATCGACATCCTCCAGGCTGTTGTAGAGGAAGATGGCACCGGCCGCTTCGGTCACGTGGAAGCGCCGTGTTGCCTTGGCACCTTCCAGCTTGCAGCCGGGGCTGCCGGGCACACTGGTGACCACGCCGTCGAAGCGCACCTGCACGCCGTGATAACCACAGGCGATACGGTCGCCCATGGGAATGCCCATGGACAGCGGCGCACCGCGATGCGGGCAGTGGTCTTCCAGCGCATGCAGCTTGCCCGAGGGCTCGCGCCAGAACACGAATTTCTTGCCCAGGCGGCGCAGCGAGACCGGCTTTTCAGCCACGAACTCGGACGGGCAGATCGGATACCACAGGTCTTTCAGGCCGACGGCCAGGACGGCATCGACGGGATCATGGGCGGCAGTTCTCATTTCGGGTCTCTCCTGTTAGGGCTGGCAGGCTGGCGATGGACGATGGTCCTCAGGCGGCCAGGCGGGCGATCTCTTCCTGGTAGTTGGCTTCGGTCCAGATACCGGCGTTGTAGGGGCAGCTCGGGCCGGTACGATTGAGATGCGCCACCAGCGCACTCAATTCATGGATACCGGCGGCGTAGGCGCGCTCGATGGAGTCGCCCAGCAGGTCCTCGAACTGGGTCGGCGGGCGGCGGCGCGCCTGGTGCGGGTTGAGATAGATATCGGTAACAGTTGCAACCATCATTGGCCTCCATTTCTGACGCGCTCGCGGATGCGTTCGCGCACGGGAACAAAATCGTAAGTGGGATAGCACTCGGTACGGAACACGCCCCAGGCCGAGCGCTCAAGTTCGACATTGACTTGCGGCAGCAGCGCCGGTGGCAGCGCCAGCGTGACGATCTGGCCCAGGCCCATGGCCACGGTCCAGGACACCACGCGGGTCCCTTCAACGGGAAAACGCTCCCACCAGTCCACCTGTTTCATGTGCGCCTGGATCTGCTCGAGATTCATGGACTGGTCATGCTTGAGGACGATGGTCAGCAGCATGGTGTCGGCGGAGGTTTCCGGATTCACTGGCGCTCCTTGTTTCATGCAGTGACGACTTCAGCTTGTGGCTGCAGCGGCACCTGCCAGGCATCGTAGCCATACACCCAGTCGGCATTGCCGCCTTCACGCAGCCAGTTGTTGCCACGTGATCCGATCTGGATGGTCGAGGCGCGCTCCATGCGCAGTTGCGCGTAGCGATGCAAGGCGGCAGGCACGTCGTCCAGCGCAGCGACGCTGGCCAGGCAACGCGCCAGCACCACCGCGTCTTCGATGGCCATGCCAGCCCCCTGTGCCATGAAGGGCATCATGGGATGGCAGGCATCGCCCAGCAGAACCATATTGCCCTTGGCCCAGGCCGGCAGCGGATCGCGTTCGTAGAGGGCGGTCTTGAGCACCTCATCGCAGGCGTCCAGCAGGGCTGTGGCATCCGGATGGAAGCCCGCATAGCTGTCGCGCAGTTCCTGCACGTTGCCCGGCGTGGTCCACGATTCCAGATGCCAGCTTTCCTGAGCGGTGGTGGCAAAGATGAAGATGTCCTGGCCGCGATTCAACGGGAAGGTGACGATCTGGCTTTCCGGATTCGGTCCCCACCATTTGGTAAAGGCCTGCAGGTTGGGCACAGCGGCCACCTTCGCTGCCGGGATCACGGCGCGGAAAGCCACCACCCCGGTGAAGCGCGGACTTTCCGCGCCGAACATGGCAGTGCGTACGGCGGAGTGAATGCCGTCGCCGCCGATGAGGACATCGACACGATCCTCGCTGCCATCGGTGAAGTGCAGGACAATGCCATCGCCCTCCTCCCGGATCGTTTCAGCACGCTTGGCAAAGCGCACCTGCTCCAGCGGGAACACGTCGGCCAACGCGGCCAGCAGATCGGCACGATGGATGGTCAACTGCGGCGCACCGTATTTCTGTTCGGCGGTATCGCCCATGGCCAGGCGCGAGGTTTCCTCGCCGGTATTCCAGGTGCGGCTGATGCGATGGGTGGGACGCGCGGCGGTCCGGCGCACGGCCTCGCCGATGCCCAGGCCATCCAGTGCGCGCACTGCATTGGGGGTCAGGTTGATGTCTGCGCCCACGCGCAGGAATTGGCGCGACTGTTCATACACCACTACCTCATGTCCGGCGCGCTGCAGGGCGATGGCTGCCGTGAGGCCGCCAATGCCGGCACCGAGGATTCCGATCTTGAAGGACATCTGGATTTCCTTTCGTGAAATGTCTTACTTGCCGGCCGGCGCGCGGTCGGTCAGAAATTTGCCGCTCGGCCCCTGGGCGTTTTTCTGGCGCCGGGTGTTGCCGTCGATGCCGCCATCGATGGCCCATTCGGCAAACACGGTCGGGCCGGGTTCGAAGTCGCGCGGCTCCCAGTGCGCATCGAGCTGGTCTTCGTCGGCGTAATACTCGATGAGGCCACCGGCCGGATTCTTGAAGTACCAGAAATAGGCCGAGGAAATCGGATGGCGGCCCGGCCCCAGTTGCGTATCCCAGCCCTGACGCGACATGTGCATGCCGCCACCGAAGACCTCGTGGATATCGCGCACGGTAAAAGCGACGTGATTGAGTCCGGCGCGCGCTTCGGGCGGTTGCAGCAGGAAGATGTCGTGATGGCCGCCGACGTCGGCGCAACGCAGGAAGGCGCCGCGTTCCGGATAGCGGTCGGAAGGGACGAAGCCGAAATGCTCGCAATAGAATTTTTCACAAGCCTTCACATCCTTGACGAAGAACACCACGTGCCCCACTTCGATGGGCGCAGCGCGCTCGTAGATGGGGCTGCGCTGGTTGATGCGATTCTTCTCGTTCCAGGTGTTCATACGGGCGCATTGCACCTCCACCTCACGCTTGACCGAGACCTGGAAGCGCACCGCCAGTCCGTTGGGATCGGTGCAGCCCACGCGCTGACCATCGTTGACGAAGCCAGGCAGACCACTGATACGACTGGCGAACTTGTCCAGCACCGCCGCCGAAGAGACGCCCCAGACCACTTCGCGCAGGGTCGGACCGGCTTCGATGGCCGGGGGCAGGCTGGGGTCGGCGCTGTCGCGCACGATGACACGGCAGCCGTTGTGCGATTCAAAGACCAGCCCGGCGGCACTCTCCTCTACCAGCGCCATGCCCCAGTCGAGGAAGAACCGGCGGCAGGTCGGCAGGTCGTCTGCGCCGTAGATGATTTCATCGATACCCAATACGTCCATGTGACTCTCCAATCCGTGTTCAGCCGGCCCAGGGCAGCGGCTGTTCGTTCAGGCCCCAGTACATGGCCTTCTGCTCCATGTACTGCAGGATGCCCAATCGCCCCTTCTCGCGTCCCAGGCCGCTGTCACGCCAGCCGCCGAAGGGAGTCGAGATCGAGAACTGCTTGTAGGTGTTGATCCAGACATTGCCGGCTTGTACCGCACGGCCCACGCGCCAGGCGCGCTTGTAGTCGCGCGTCCAGATACCGGCGGCCAGGGCGTAGACGCTGTCATTGGCCTGCCGGATCAGATCCTCTTCATCGTCGAAGGGCATGGCGACCAGCACCGGACCGAAGATTTCTTCCTGGCAGATGCGCTGATCATTGCGCAGTCCCTCGATGATGGTTGGCGTATAGAAGTAGCCACGCTCGAAGGCTGCGCCCTTGGGGCGCACGCCACCAGTGCGGATGCGGCCGCCGTCGGTGACGCCCATGTCGACGTAGCGCTCGATGCCCTCGCGATGACGGGCGGTGATCAGCGGTCCCATCTGGGTGCGTTCGTCGGCCGGATCGCCCACCCGCAGGGCGGCCGCACCGGCGGCCAGGCGCTCCATGAAGGCTTCATGCAAGGAGCGCGCCACGAACAGGCGTGAACCGGCGATGCAGGATTCACCGGAGCTGCTGAAGATGCCGTAGAGCACACCGGCGACGGCATGATCGATATCGGCATCCTCGAACACCATGGTCGGCGACTTGCCGCCCAGTTCCAGCGATACCGGCATCATCTTGTCGGCGGCAATGTGGGCGATGTGTTTGCCGGTCGTGGTGCCGCCGGTGAAGGAGACGCGCTTGACCAGGGGATGCAGGGTGATGGCATCACCGATGACCGAGCCCTTGCCCGGCAGTACGCTGATGAGGCCCGCAGGTACGCCGGCCTCGATGCACAGACGCGCCAGCGCCAGCGCGGCCAGCGGCGTGACTTCCGCAGGCTTGACCACCACCGCGTTGCCGGCCGCCAGCGCCGGTGCCATCTTCTGTGCCTCGCTGGCAATGGGCGAATTCCACGGCGTGATGGCGGCCACCACTCCCATGGGCTCATGCACGCTCATGGTGAGATTGTCGCCGCGCATGGGGGTGAGCGTTTCTTCCAGGGTCTCGCAGGCAGCGGCAAAGAACTGGAAGGTGGCAGCGGCACTGGCTACCAGATTGCGCGTCTCGCTGATGGGCTTGCCGTTGTCCAGGCGCTGCAGTTGCGCCAGCGCCTCACCGTTCTCGCGGATCAGTTGCGCCACGCGATAGAGCACGGCAGCGCGTTCATGCGCTTTCTTCTGCGCCCAGCCGCTGGTACGAAACGCCCGGTCAGCACCGCTGATGGCTTCCTCCACGTCGGCTACGCTGGCTGCGTGCAGGCTCGCCACGGCTTCGCCGGTGGCCGGATAGAGCGTGGCATACCGATCCCCGCCCCCCAGGCGCCATTGACCGGCGATGCAGATGGGCTGGATATCGTTCAGATTCAACATGGTTCTTTTCTCCTGCCCCGGTTCAGATCGAGAGCGCATGGGCACGATTGCCCAGGGCGCGCACGACGCTGTAGACGGTCAGCGCCGATGTCTTGGGATTGGCCGCCAGCGGCTTGCCGCGCATGGTCAGCTCAAAGCCGCCAAAGGCACCGCTGGCCTCCACGTGGTGGATGTTCTCGCTCACGCCGGGGTCGGCGTAGAGCCGTACCCGGGTCTGGTCCAGGCCCAGCCCGGCCAGCGACAGCGTGGCCGCGACATTGGCATTCTTGGGATACAGGCGCGCGGCCTCGCGGGCACTGCCTTCAAAGATCACGGTCGCTTCCTGCAAGGCATCCAGATCGAAGGCCGTCTCCGCCGGCGTGTCTTTCCAGGCGCGCGGTGGCTTGCGTCCGGTGTAGACCACCGCGTCCAGACCGCCGACCTTGGCCGCCGCCAGGGCATCGATGGCACCGATTGCACCAGAGAGCAGTTGCACTTGGGTGCGGCCGGCACGGGCAGCGGCTTCCAGCTTGTCGACCAGGCCGGGCTCGGACAGGGCACCGATGGAAACCACCATGCAGGGGATACCGCGCTCCAGCGCCGGGATGATGTGTTCGCCGATGGCCTGGTGGCCCGCGCATTCGATGAGCAGGTCGGGACGTTCCTCCCCCAGGCGCGAGGCCACCCGCGCCGAAGGGGCCAGCGTGGAGACGGCGCTGCGGGCGTGGTCCATGTGGGCCTCGGGCACCACCACCATGTCGAAGGCGACCTCGGGATCGCTTTTGAGGATTTCCATGACGCCCACTCCAATGGCGCCGCATCCGATCATCGATACGTGCAACATGCCGTTCTCCTTATGCCGTGGCCGCAGTGGCCGCAGCGGCAACCACGGCAGCAGCGGCGGCAGCGGCCTTTTCCTTCTCGTTGACCGGAGGTCCGGCAAAGGCAGTCTTGAAACTGCCGATGGCCAGCATGTCGATCTCCAGCAGGAAGGGGCCCGGTGCAGACGAGGCCTCCTTCAGTGCAGCCGCCACCTCGCCCAGGTTGCCCACGCGCTGGTGCCGCAGCTTGAGCGCCGAAGACAGCTGGGCATAATCGGGCGTGTGCAGATCGACGTAGTGGCGGCGACCACCGTATTGCGCATCCTGAATGTTCTTGATGACGCCGTAACCCTTGTCATTCATCAGCACGATCACCATGTCGGCCTGTTCCTGCACCGCCGTGGCCAGCTCACCCAGATTGAGGATGAAGCCGCCGTCACCGGCCAGGGTGAAGGTCTTCTTGCCCGACCGCGTGACCGCCGCGCCGATGGCCGCACCGATGCCCATGGCCAGACCCTGACCAATGCCGCCACCCAGGGCGTGCACGCCGGCGCGCGGATCGAAGATGCGCAGATAGCGATTGCCCCAGGTACTGTTGGAGACGGTCACGTCACGCACCCAGTTGAATTGACGACCGGCGCTCTGCTGCAACTGCTCCACCAGGGCACTGTAGGGGCCGAGCCCATCGACCAGTCCATGCACGGCCATCTCGCGCGCCTTGCCCAGATCGCCCATGAAGGCCGGATCGACCTTCAGCGCCGCCAGACGGTCCGCCAGCCCGGCCAGCACCAGCGCCGAATCTCCGCAGACGAAGTAGTCGCTGGTATAGCAGCGGCCTTCGGCCGCCGGGTCAGCATCGACCCGGTACAGCGGGCGCGGCAGCTTGAGTTCATATTTGAGGGTTTCATTGCCGCGCAGGCGCGAACCGACCACGAGCATGGCATCGCAGCTCTGGTAGAACTGCTCCACCGGCTTGTGCAGGTTGAATGCGCCCAGCGAGCGTGGGTCATCCTCGGGCACGATGCCGCGCCCTTGGGTACTGGTCACCACGCCAAAGCCCAGATCCAGCAGGCGCTGTACTTGTGCACCGGCATGGCGGGCACCGCCGCCCAGCCACAGCAGTGGACGCTTGGCCTTCATCAGACGCTCGGCCAGTTCATCCAGCGCGCGCGCCGACGGTACGCTCTGCGGAATAGCCAGCGGTTGCAGGTTGATCGGCATGGGGATCATGGCCGCCTGGATGTCGATGGGAATCTCCACCGAGACCGGGCCCATGGGCGGCGTCAGCGCCGTCTGCACGGCCAGTTTGATGGTACTGATGGCAGTCTCGACGCTGCGGATGCGGAAGGCCGCCTTGGAGATGGCCTTGAGCATGCTCAACTGGTCCGGTGCTTCATGGATGTAGGCCAGGCTCTGGTCCAGATAGGGTGTTTCGATCTGGCCGGTCAGGTGCAGCAGGGGCGTACCGGCGGTGAGTGCCTCGACCATGGCACCGGCGGCGTTGCCGGCGGCGGTGCCGGTAGAGGTCAGGCAAACGCCCAGGCCAGCGGTGGTACGGGCGTAGGCATCGGCCATGTTGGCGCCGCCGGCTTCGCCGCGCGCCGGAATGAATCGGATCTTGCCGCGCTCGCCGAAGGCATCGAGGATGGGCATGTTGTGGATCGAGATCACACCGAAGGCAGCCTTCACGCCGCACTGCTCGAGGAAAGCCGCAATGGCGCAGCCGACGGTGACTTGGGGTTGGGTATTAGGCATGGCGGGAAAGTCCTCCTGAAACATCGATATGGCTGCCTGTGGTGTACGAGGAAAGCGGCGTGGCGAGGAACACGATCGCCTGCGCGGCTTCCCGGGGAAGGCCGAGACGGCCGAGTTGGATCTGTTTTCTGGCGGCCAGCGCAGCGGTCCATTGGGCCCAGCTCTGATCCTGCTGCTCCGGGCCACGGGCAGCGTAGCGGCGGCGCCATTGGCCCGACTCCACCAGGCCGATGAGGATGCCGTTGACGCGTACGCGTGCGGCTTCGCCGCCGGCCAGTTCGGTGGCCAGCGAACGCACCAGGTTGTGTACTCCGGCGCGGGCCGCCGAGGTCGCCACCATGTGCGGCTCGGGTTGCGTGGCCAGCAGCGAGTTGACGCAGACGATGGCGGCATCGCCATCTCGCGCACTCATGGCCTGCAACTGCGGCAAGAAAGCGCGGGTGGGGTAGATCACCGAAAAGAATTTCAGACGCAGCTCTTCGCTCCAGGCCTCATCGGCCGTGTCGGCAAAGGTCGAGACGCGTCCCTGTCCGGCGTTGTTGACCAGCATGGAGACCGGGCCCAGCGTGCTTTCCACCGAGGCTGCAAAGGCTTGCACCTGCTCCTGCGCCAGCACGTCACAGGGCGCGCTGTAGAGTCGGGCTTGGGGATAGCGTTCACGCAGCGCGGCCTCAGCCTGCTTCAGGCGCTCGCCATCGCGGCCGCAGAAGGCCACCGCCGCACCGGCTTCCAGCAAGAGTTCCACGGTGGCCAGGCCGATGCCGGAGGAACCACCGGTCACCACGGCCACCCTGCCCTGAAGAGAAGTCATGGGCATCTCAGCCTCGCCACATGTTGACGACCTTGGCGCCACGCTCGGGCGCATGGTCCAGCAGGCGCGAGAGTTCGGCGGCGGTCTCGCGGACCCGGGCCACGATCACGTCCAGCTGGCTGGCGTCGATGTGTGGTGAGGGAATGGTCGCACCCAGCGCCGCCACCACATTGCCGGAATGATCGCGCACCGGGGCGGCGACGGTGGAAATGCTGGTTTCGAAGAAGCCTTCCTGCAAGACGAAGCCGCGCTCCTTGTCGGCCTGCACCATGTCGAACAGCTCGACCACGGTCTTGGGCGTGTTGCTGGAGAAGACTTCCAGGTGTTCTTCCGGATACAGAGTGCGCAGTTGCGGCAGGGTCAGGTCTTCCAGCAGCACGCGGCCCAGCACGGTGGCATGCGCGGGCAGGCGGGTACCGACGTTGACGTGGCTGGTGAAGGCGGTCTGGGTGACCGACTTGGCGACGTAGACGATGGAACGGCCATCGCGCACCACCAGGTTGCAGGAGTAGCCGATCTCGTCGCGCAGGCGCTCCAGCAGCGGGCGGCCGATCTCGGTCAGCTCCAGCGAGGCCAGATATTCAAAGCCCAGGCGCAGTACCGACATGCCCAGACGATAGTCACGCCCGCCATCGGCGCGCTCGACGAAGCCCATGCGTTCCAGCGTGGCCAAGAGACGGAACACGGTGGAGCGCGGAATGTCCAGGCGGCGCGCCAGCTCGGGAGCGGAGAGGGTCTTGTCCTGGCGGCTGAATTCGCACAGCAGGCGCAGGCCACGTTCCAGGCCGGGGACGGAGTACTTGTCTTGCGACTCTTCTTCTGGCATCACTGGTTTGTTCATGATGATTATCTGTTCTGGTTGGTTGAGGTGAACTGCGCGCGCACCAGCGCGGCAAAGGACGACGGCTGCTCGATATAGCAGGCATGGCCGGCGCCGTCCACCAATTGAAAGGGAAGTTCAAACTGCCGGGCCAGCCCTTCACTGGCCTGCGGGGTGGTGACGATATCTTCTGCACCGCAGGCCACCGACACCCCCCGTCGTGGCGCTGCCTGCAGATAAGTCGCGATATCATCACCGCACAACAAGAGCACCGCCTGGGTATAGCCCTGCGCATCGAGCCGCTGCATGTTCCAGCGTACCCAGGCGTGCTGTTCTTCACTGGCCTGTGCCGACAGCAGGCGCGTGCGCTGCGAGGCCAGACCAGCCACACCCAGCCGCTGCAAGGCGTCCAGGCGCTCCCGGCGCACCTGCGCAGACCGTTCTTGCTGACCGGCCGCGCCATAGCCCTGGGCCGGGTCGGCCAGCAGGGTGCAGCGTGCCCGACCATCACCGTGGGCCAGGTAGGCGGCCGCCATCAAGGCCCCCAGCGAGTGACCGACCAGCACGCACTGCGTGATCTCCAGCGCCGCCAGCATCTGCTGCAGACGCCGGGCATAATCGTCCGCCTTGGGCACGGCCATCGGCAGTGGCGTGGAGCTGCCATAGCCGGGCGCATTCCAAGCGATCACGCGGGCATCGGCGGCCAGCGCCAACGCCGTATTGAGCCAGGAGGCCGCGCCGGAGCTGATGCCATGCAGCAGGACCACGACCCGCTCGTTGTCGCTGCGCCCGCCGACGCGATAGCTGACCTGCCCGCCTGGCACGGCAACGTGCTGCTCGGGAAAATGACGGGCCAGCAGTGCCAGCCAGGCATGCAGGCTGTCATCCGATCCGGCGGGCAACGTGGCGTTCATGGTCGGTCTCTCTGTCTTCAGCGCTTGATCGAGGCCAGTGGATGCTCGGGCGGATAGGTCGGCGTGATGGGCTTCTTGGCGCCCAGCATCACGCACATCAGGGCATCCTCGTCACCGATGTTGATTTCCTCGCGATACACCCCTGGCGGCACCGACACCACGTCGCGGTCGGTGAGGATGGTTTCGAAACGTTCGCCATCCTTCTCAAGTACCAGCTTGAGTTTGCCGCGCAGGACAAAGAACACTTCCTCGACATCGATGTGCAGATGCGAGGGACCTTCGTGGCCGGCCGGGATGATCATGGTCGAGAAGGTGAAGTGTTCGGATGGAATCACGTTGGCATCTTGCGCCACCCCGGTTCCGCCTGTACCGATGTAGCGCATCTGGGCGCGGCGATACTTGGGGTCGTAGTCGGCCTGGAACTTCAGCGCATTCCAGTCGTACGTGCGGGTCGACAGGCGCGCCACGCGCGACTCCATCCAGTCGGCAAAGCTGGCGCCGGCCGGGCGGTCCCAGCTGCGGCCCATGTTTTCCTGTTCGGACATATCGGTCATGCTTTTCTCCTTGAATTGGTTCTGAATTGATCCGGGTCCAGCACCTGCCCTGCAGGCAGCTTCAGTGCATCACGAATCCGCCATTGACGGCCATTACCTGGCCGGTAAAGAAACGCGCCAGATCCGACAGGGCGAACACCACGGCACCGCACACATCCTCCGGCAACTGATCTCGTTGCAGGGCGCGGCCATCGAGGTAATGTTGATGACGCGCCTGCGGCACGTACTCGGTCGCCTCCACCAGGGTCAGGCCGGGTGCCACGGCATTGACCGTGATATTGTCGCCGCCCAGTTCGCGCGCCAGCGAGCGGGTCATGCCGATGACCGCACTCTTGCTGGCGACATAGGCCAGCAGATTGGGCGCGCCCCACAATGGCGTGTCCGAAGAAAGATTGACGATGGCGCCACGCCCCGAGGCGCGCAAGGCCGGCAGGCAGGCATTGGTCATGAGCCAGGTACCGCGCACGTTGACGTCCATGACGCGGTCCCACATCTCCAGCGCCAGTTGCTCGCTGCTCCTGCCACCGGAATTGGTGATGGCGGCGTTGTTGACCAGCCCGTCAAGTCCCCCCAGCCATGCGATGGCGGCCTGCGCAGAGGATTGCACCGATGACGGATCCGCCAGGTCCAGCGTGAAACCCTCGACGGCCAGACCGCGTTGCTGCAACGTGCAGACCGCAGCCGCCAGGGTGTCCTGCAGGATATCGGCCATGGCCACCCTGGCCCCGGCGGCGGCAAGGGCTTCGACGAACGCCAGGCCGAGGCCGCGTGCCGCGCCAGTGACCAGAATGCGTCGTCCTGCCAAAAGAGTCGCCGTGCTTGCTGCTGACATGTTCATGCTCCTGTGTCCTGTCGGGAAATCGCCATCAAGCTCAGACGGTGCTGGTATGGACCTTGGGCAGGTAGTGCAGCACCTTGCGTTCGGCCCAGACCACCGCGCCGTAGGTGACTACGCCGATCAGGGTCAGGGCGACGATGGAGACGAAGACGGCGGCGGTGTTGCCCTGCCCTTCGCCATCCACCAGCAGATAGCCCAGACCCTGGTTGCCACCGACCAGCTCGCCCACGGTCACGCCGATCACCGACAGCGTGGAGGCGATACGCAGCCCCGAGAACAGTGCCGGCAGTGCCGAGCGAAACTCCACCAGATGGAAAATCTGCCAGCGCCCGGCGTTGAGCGTACGCACCAGGTTGACCATATCGGGGTCGACGGTACGGATGGCCGAGAGCACGTTGATCATGATGGGGAAGAACACGATCAATACCGCCACGATGATCTTGGGATAGATGGTGTAGCCCAGCCACATCACGAACAGCGGCGCAAAAGCGACCTTGGGCGCGATCTGCAGTGCCAGGATGTAGGGCGAGAGCATGGCTTCGGCACGCGGCGAGAGGCCCAGCGCCACACCGACGGCCAAGCCGAGCAAGGCCCCGAAGAGGAAACCGAACACCACCTCCATGGCAGTCACACCGAAGTGCTGCAGCAGTTGTGCGTTGTTCCACATCACCACGCCCTCACGCACGACCTGCATGAAATTGGGCAGGATGTATTCGGGCAGGCCGAGCATGCCGGGCCCCCATTGCCAGGCGGCGATGAAGAGCACCAGCAGCACCAGGCTGCCACATACGGTACGTGCCTTCTCACTGAACAGCGGACGACGCGGCTGGGTCGCGGGTACAGCGGATGGCTCGGAACTGGACATGGTCAGGTCTTTGGCTGTCGTGGTGTTCATGATTACTTGGCCACTCCCACGAACTGGTTGGTGAAGAGTTCATTGAGCGGCGTGGCTTTGCTCACGATGCCTTCGCTGACGTAGAACTTCTGCACCGCATCCATGCGCGCCGGGTCGATCTGGCCCAGGGTCTTCTGGTTGGCATAGACGTATTTGTCGTACATCTCGAAGGTGGCCTGGATGCTGGCTTCCTTGCCCTTGTAGCTGGGCAGCGCGGCGACATAGTCATCGGCAGCCGCCTTGGGGTCTTTCATGATGTCCTGCATGCCGCGCAGGGTGGCGCGCACCAGCCGCTTCAACAGTTCGGGGTTCTTCTTGATGGTGTCATCCGAGGCCAGGATGGCCTGCGCCATGCTCTTGAAACCGCCGTTGTCCAGCAGCTCCAGCTTGGCGCCGGCATCGGTCGCATTGACCACCCAGTCGGGCACCCCGGCAAAGCCCTGCGACTTGCCCGAGGTGTAGAGCTGCCACACGCCGGCGGGACCGGCGGCCTGGATCTGCACATCGGTCTTGGACAGTCCGGCAGTCTTGAGGCTACCGAGGAAGGCGTAATAGGTGGTGTCGGTATAGGACATGACGGTCACTGTCTTGCCCTTCAGATCCTTCAGGGTCTTGATGCCATCGGCCGGATTGGCCGCCACCATGGTGACGGAACCTGCCCCCAGCACGGCAATGGCCTTCACCGGAATGCCGTTGGCACGTACCACGATGGGCGTATCCCCGATGGCACCGCCGATGACGGCATTGCCGGCACCGATCTGCTTGGCCACGTCAACGCCGCCCTTGGCGACGATGAAACTGACCTTGAGATTTTCGTCGGCGTAATAGCCCTTGTGCTGGGCCAGCACCCAAGGGGCGAAGGCTGGTGAATTGGGGGGCGCGGGCAGCAGGTAGGTCACTTCTTCCGGGGCCGCGTGGGCCACTGCCGGAACGACGGTCACGCCGACGGCGGCAACCAGGGCAAGTGCACTGGCGGCGGATGCAAACAGGTTCTTCATGTTTCTGGCTCTCCCTTGAGGTCTCTCTGTTGACGGGTGAAAACGGGTGAAGATGCAGCGTGAAATCAGTGGAGCTCGGCGGTCTCTTTGCCCACCTTGAGCAGTTCCATCAGGCGTCCTTGCAACGGACCGATCTCGGGCAGCTTGCGACGCTCCAGCGGGTTGTCGCGGAACGGCAGGTTGACTTCGATTTCCTCGACGATGGTGCCGGGACGTTCGCTCATGACCAGCAGACGGTCCGACAGGGCGATGGCTTCCACCAGGTCGTGGGTGATGAAGAGCGCGGTCTTCTTCTTTTCGTAGAGCATCTTGGCCAGGTCCTGCTGCAGCACCATCTTGGTCTGCGCATCCAGGGCAGAGAAAGGCTCATCGAGCAACAGCACCTGCGGATCCACCGCCAGCGTCCGGGCCAGCGCGGCGCGCTGGCGCATGCCACCGGAGAGCTGGTACGGGTAATGCTCCTCGAAGCCCTTGAGGTGGCACTTGGCCAGCAGTTCATCGGCGATGCGACGGCGTTCGGCCTCGCGCATGCCATCGATCTCCAGGCCGAGGGTGACGTTGGCGCGGATATTGCGCCAGGGCATGAGCAAATCCTTCTGCAGCATGAAGGCCACCTTGCGGACCGGCTTGGTCACCTTCTCGCCACCGACGAAGACCTCGCCCTCGCTGGGCAGGTACAGGCCGGCCCCCATGTTGAGCAGCGTGCTCTTGCCACAGCCCGAGGGACCGATGATGGAGACCACCTCGCCACTTTTGATGGACAGATTGACATTGGTGACGGCCGCCCGTGCTTGTGCCGTCTGGCGATCGACAAAACGCTTGCCGACCTTGCGGAATTCGATTTCGATCATGTTGCCTCTGCTCTTTGCCCTGGCACGCGATTGCGCCCCAGCTAGTCTTCCCGGCTGCCGCCTCTGATGGACGGGTGTCTCCTGCCGGGCGCGGAAACGTTCCATATATGAAACAACAATTTATATATGGGAGATATTCAACGCCAATATAGCAGATATCTCGGCGCGGAATAACTTATTTTGTTCCATATATAAACTGATGGTTTATATAAAAACCGTTTCAGAGCAAAAAGCAAATTGCATACCAGGCTCGAAAGCCCCGTCTGACCGGGTTTATGTCAGGCAGGACAAACTTCGTCGCCCCAAAATCTCCCGTCGCCACCAAAGTACGGTGCAGCTTTGCACTGCGTTGGCGCCTGTCGCGGCTACGCGACGCTGGGCATTACGCCGGGCTTCCCCGTGCTTGTCGTGGAAATGCCATGAGAAAGCAACTGAATCGATATCACGGAAAAATAATCACAACTTGACGGATCTTTTCTGGATGAGTCAACTCAATAACGTTACAAGATCCGTGCATATCGTCATAAAGCAGGCAATTAGTTGCACAACCTGCATGCAATTAAACGAACATGGCATATAGGCCGCGTAAAAATGTGTAATTGCATCATTTATATACGGGAATTTCATTCACCCTGTACATGGCGGCCACAGCCATGGCAGGTCTGAGGGGGTCTTGCAACCTGATCGGAAGCAAATTACATCTAGAGGGGCTTTTCCATGAACAAATTGAAAGTATCCACCCGCCTGGCCTTGGGCTTTGCCAGCGTTGTCGTCTTGCTGGTCGTCATTTCTCTCGTCGGCGTGTGGGGCATGTCCACGGTCAAGGGCAACCTGTCCGACATCATCGTCAACAACCAGCAGGGTTCGATGGTGGACCAGATGAACACCAGCGTGCGCGTCCGTGCTCTGGCCATCCGCAACATTGCGCTGTTCCAGGATCCGGCGCTGATCAAGCGCGAGATCGATCGCATCAAGGTGCAGGAAAAGTCCTACCAGGAGGCGCGCACCAAGCTCGCCAAGCTCTTTGAACAGCCGGGGACGACGCCAAAGGAACATGAACTCTTTGATCGGATCGCGCAGAACGCCGCCGAGACCGAGCCACTGCTGGCCCAGGCCGTGGCGCTGGCCCAGGACAACAAGACGGCGGAAGTGACCAGCCTGCTGGTCCAGAAGATCCGCCCGGTCCAGGCCAAATGGCTGGACAACCTGGATGAACTGGGCAGTTTCGAAGACAAGCTCAACGCCCAGGCGGCTGCCGACTCTGACGTCACTTACAGTGGCATCCTGACCACCACCTGGACGCTGGTGGCCGTTGCGGTACTGCTGGCCTTGGGCGCAGCCTTCCTGATCGTGCGCAGCGTGCTGCGCCAGCTCGGTGGCGAACCGGCACATGCCCAGGAACTGGCGGCCCAGATCGCCCAGGGCAACCTGGCCGTGACTATCCCGCTGGCCAAGGGTGACCACAGCAGCCTGATGGCCTCGCTGGAGAACATGCGCGCCCAGCTGACCAGCATCGTCGATGGCATCAAGCGTTCGGCCGAGTCGATTTCCACCGCCGCCGGCCAGATCGCGGTAGGCAACCTGGATCTGTCGCGCCGTACCGAAGAGCAGGCGGCGTCGCTGGAAGAAACTGCGTCGAGCATGGAAGAGATCACCTCCACCGTGGAGCAGAACACCCAGAACGCCGGCCAGGGCAACCAGCTGGCGCGCTCTGCCTCACTGCATGCGCAAAAGGGCGGCGAGGTGGTGGAACGTGTGGTCGATACCATGAAGGATATTTCCGACAGCGCCAACAAGATCACCGAGATCATTTCGACCGTGGAAGGTATCGCTTTCCAGACCAATATCCTGGCACTCAACGCCGCCGTGGAAGCCGCTCGTGCCGGCGAACAGGGCCGCGGCTTCGCAGTGGTGGCGACCGAGGTGCGTTCGCTGGCCCAGCGCAGTGCCTCGGCGGCCAAGGAAATCCGGGGCTTGATCGAGTCGTCGGTACAGCACGTGGGAGCAGGCCAGAAACTGGTCGACGAGGCCGGCCAGACCATGAGCCAGGTGGTGCAGTCGATCCAGCAGGTCAATGACCTGATGAGCGAAATCACGGCGGCGTCCAGCGAACAGAGCTCGGGCATCAGCCAGATCAACATCGCCATCTCGCAGATGGATGAAGTGACGCAGCAGAACGCAGCGCTGGTGGAAGAATCGGCCAGCGCGGCGCAATCCATGGCGCAACAGGCCGACAGCCTGCGACAGGCCGTGTCGGTATTTCGTATCGAGCCGCCAGCGCTGGCGCCGCTTGTTTCTCGTGAACCCGGCTTTGGCAGCACGACTGCCCTGCTGAGCCCGGCCTGAAGTCGCGCCGCCGGCCGCCTCCTCAATGCAGGGCGCGGCCGCGGTGCTCCAGCCACGACAGCCAGCGCACCAGCGGCAGCAACAGCGCCAGGTAAAGCAAGGCCGCCAGCACGATGGGCGAAGGATTGTAGACCAGCGACTGGGCATCGCGCGCCACGCGCAGCAGTTCGGGCAGCGCCACCACGCTGGCAATGGTGGTGAGCTTGATGACTTCGATGCCATTTCCCACCAGGTCCGGCAAGGCGTTGCGCACCGCCTGGGGAACCACCACATACGCCAGCGCCTGGGCGCGCGAGAGACCAGTGGAGCGCGCCGCTTCCATCTGTCCGCCGGGAACGCTCTCGATGCCGGCGCGCAGCACCTCGGCGAAGTAACTGGAATTGTTGAGCATGAAGCCCAGCGCCACCGCCAGCAGCTTGGGCAGTTCCAGCCCCAGGAACGGCGCGCCGAAATAGATCAGGATCAGCAGCACCAGCGGCGGGAAGGAACGGAAAAAGTCCACATATACCGCCACGGCAATGCGCACCGTGCGCGAACGGCTCTGGGTCGCCAGCAAGGCCAGCAGCAAACCCGAGATCACACCAATCGGAATGACCAGCAGCGACAGCCACACCGTGGTCCACAAGCCTCCCAGCAGGAAGGGCAGGACCTGGCGGTACACCTCCAGGTTGAAGAAATTCTGCAGCAAGGCATCCATGATGGCCCTCTCCTATCGTTTCCAGCGCCAGCGCGTTTCCAGCCAGCGCGCCAACAAGACCACCGGAATGAAGATCAGCAGGTAGGCTGCCGCTCCCAGCATCAGCGGGGTCGGATTGCCGGCATTGCTGCTGGCGGCCTGGGCCGTGTTGAGAATTTCGGACAAGGCCACCACCGAGCCCAGCGCCGTATTCTTGGTGATCGAGATGACGCGGTTGGTCAGCGGCGGCACGGCCATGCGCAAGGCCTGCGGCAGGATCACGGCGGCCATGGTCTGCCCCCAGGACAGCCCGGTCGAGCGGGCCGCCTCGCTCTGCCCGCGCGGCAAGGAAGCGATGCCGGCCCAGATGCTCTCTTCGGCATAGGCGGCCAATACAAGCGTCAGCGCCAGCCAGGTCGCGGTGAAGGACGACATGGCCAGGTCGATATACGGAAACGCAAAGAAGAGCACGATGATCAGGATCAGCGGCGGCAAGGCCCGCATCACATCGGCAAAGGCCACCACCAGCCACACCAGGCCGCGCTTGCCGGTAGCGCGCAGCACCGCCAGCAGCAGGCCCAGCAGCAGGCCGGAGACGATCACGACCAGGCTCAGCAGCACGGTCACGCCCATGCCGCGCAGGATGTCGGGCCAGTAGCGGGCGGCGATCTCGGCGTTGAAGAAGGTGAAGAGGAATTGCTCCATGGTTCAGCCGTGCTGTGCAAAGCGCGCCACGAAGGCCTTGGTGCGGGCTTGCTGCGGATCGCCGAAGATCTGCTCGGGCGGTCCTTCCTCGACGATCACGCCACCGTCCATGAAGACCACGCGATCGGCCGCCGCGCGGGCAAAGGCCATTTCGTGCGTGACCACCAGCATGGTCATGCCGGCTTCGCGCAGTTGACGCATCACCTGCAACACGCTGCCGACCAGTTCGGGATCGAGCGCGCTGGTCGGTTCATCGAACAGCATCACCTTGGGTTCCAGTGCGATGCCGCGGGCGATGCCCACGCGCTGCTGCTGGCCGCCGGAAAGCTGGCCGGGGAAGGCTGATGCCTTCTCCAGCATCCCCACCTGCTCCAGGGCCCGCCGCGCGCGCCGCTCGGCCTCGGCCTGGGAATGCTTCTGCACCTTCTTCAGGGCCAGCATCACGTTGCCCAGCACGCTCATGTGTGGATAGAGGTTGAACTGCTGGAACACCATGCCGACCTTCTGGCGGATCGCATTGAGGTCGGCGCGGGCGTGCATGATGTCCACGCCGTCCACCACGATCTGGCCGGCGCTGGGTTCTTCGAGCCGGTTGCAGCAACGCAGCATGGTGCTCTTGCCCGAACCGGACGGGCCGATCACGCAGATCAACTGGCCCGGCCGCACGCGCAGGTCGATCCCGCGCAGGACCGTATTGCCCTCATAGGACTTGTGCAGGCCGACGATTTCAAGGATGGGTGCGGCAAGGTTCATGGCGGCATCAGTCTCGGTTCGTTCAGGCGATTCGGGCAATCCGGGCGCGGTGCTGCGGGCTCACTTGCACTTGAGCGTCACGGGCGTCGGGTCGTAGCCATCCAGGCCCGGCACGCCCTGCCCCACGCCGACCTTGACCACGGTGGCATCTGGCGCCGGGCTATAGCCGAACCACTTCTGCGCGATCTTGCCCAGCGTGCCGTCTTGCTTCATGCACTTGAGCGCCATGCCGGCGGCGTCGCGGCCGGCCTTGTCATCCAGGCGGAAGGCCAGTGCCCACACCAGGCCGGTCTTGACGGTGTAGGAGGTCTGCACGGCCGGATTCTGCTTGGCGGCCCAGGCGGCCACGGTGCTGCCGGCGAGGTTGGCATCGGCACGGCCGGATTGCACGGCCTGCACCGCATCGGCGTTGTTGCCATAGACGTCGTACTTGAAGCCGTACTTGGGTGCGTTGTCGCGTGCCCACAGCTCATAGGCCGAGCCCTTGTTGACCGAGATGGTCTTGCCCTTCAGGTCGTCCAGCGCATTGATGGGGGCGGCGCCCTTCTTGATGACGAAGGTGTAGTCGGTATCCAGATAACCTTCGGTGAAGAGCATGGACTTGGCGCGCTCGGGGGTGGCCGTCACGGGCGCCAGCACGAAGTCATATTTCTTGGCATTGAGCCCCGGTACCAGGCCGGAAAACTCGGTGCCTTCGATCTCGATCTTGCGGCCCAGGCGGCGCGCCAGTTCTTCGCCCAGGTCGATGTTGAAGCCTTGCAGGCCACCGCCCAGCTTGACCATGGCATGCGGCGCAAAGGTGGCATCCACACCGGTACGCAGCGGACCACTCTGCGCCATCGCGCCGGCCGACAACAGCGCACTGGCAGAAAGTACGGCCAGCAGGGAACACTTCAGGGAAGACTTGGAAGGCAGGGCCAGGAACGGGAACATCGCAACACTCCTCGATTGGGTGGAAGGTGGACAGTGATTCAGGTAGACAGCTCGGACGGCGACAACGGCTCGCCGGCCCCGGTGCGCTCGACGATGAGGCGGTAATGTTCCGGACGGCGATGCTTGGCGAAGTTGAAGACATGCTGCAGAAATGTTTCACCCAGTTGCAGATCGCAACTGGCGAAGATCACCTCATCCTCTTCACCCTGCGCCTGCGCCACGATCTCGCCGGAGGGCGCGACGATGGCCGAGCCGCCGATCATGTGGAAGCCATCCTCGAACCCGCACTTGGCAGCGGCGGCCACCCACAATCCGTTCTGGTAGGCATTGGCCTGCAGCGACAGCAGGTGGTGGAACATGCGCAGGTGCGGCGGCTCGTTCCAGTGGATGTTCCAGGACGGCGTGTTGTAGCCCAGCGCGACGATGCGTGCACTCTGCAGGCTCATGACCCGATACGTCTCGGGCCAGCGGCGGTCATTGCACAGACACTGGCCGATGCGGGTACCCAGCATGTCGGTGACACCGAAGCCATCGTTGCCGACTTCGAAGTACTTCTTTTCCAGATGCTGGAAAGGCGCATCGGGCTTGTGGTCGCTGTGTCCGGGCAGGTGGATCTTGCGATAGCGCGCCACGATCCTGGCCTGGTCATCCACCAGGATGGCGGTGTTGTAGTGATGGCCATCGGGTGTAAGTTCACCATAGCCCAGGTAGAAGCCGATCCCCAGCTGCGCAGCCAGATCAAACAGCGGCCGGGTCTGCGGGCCGGGCATCTCGGACTCGAAGAAACGGGCATCGATCTCGGCCTGGTCTTCCATCCAGTAGCGCGGGAAGAAGGTGGTCAGTGCCAGTTCGGGAAACACCACCATCTTCGCGCCACGGGCGGCGGCCTCGCGCATCATCTCCAGCAGGCGGCGCACTACCGTGGTCCGGTCCTCGGCCAGTTGCACCGGTCCCATCTGGGCCACGGCCAGGCCGAAGCGATTGTGCTTGTTGCTCATTGCGATTCCCATGCCTTTCCCTTGAGGCCGAGCAGACCCGGCAGATGGCTGCGTGTCGGCCGCTGCGCAATGCTGGCCGGCTCCGGACACTGGCGCGCGATGTAGCGGCCCGAGCCGCGCGCCACTTTCAGTTCACCCGCGCTGACCACCACGCGGCCACGGCTGATGACCACTTCCGGCCAGCCCTTGATCTGCCGTCCTTCGTAGGGCGTATAGCCCACGTTGTCGTGCAGGAGAGCGGCAGTGATGGTGGTCTCGCGCTCCGGGTTCCAGATCACCAGGTCGGCGTCGAGTCCCTCGGCGATGTTGCCCTTGCAGTGCGACACCCCATACATGTGGGCGTGATTGGTGGCGGTGAGGCGTACGAATTCGTGAATGTCGATGCGGCCCTTCTGCACGCCCTCGGAAAACAGCAGCGGCAGGCGCAGCTCGATCCCCGGCACGCCATTGGCCATTTCCTTGAAGGTGGTGTCCTCGCCGCGCGGCAACTTGCCGCTTTCATCAAAACGATAAGGCGCATGGTCCGAGGAATACATGCCCAGCGTGCCATCCTTGAGACCGGCCCAGACCGCCTCCTGCGCATTGGCGTCGCGCGGCGGCGGGCTACAGCAATACTTGGCGCCCTCCACGCCGGGCAGGTCGATATCCTCGGCCGTGAGGAACAGGTATTGCGGGCAGCTCTCGGCGTAGATC
This sequence comes from Herbaspirillum sp. FG34, assembly GCF_057809315.1. Classification (NCBI taxonomy): domain Bacteria; kingdom Pseudomonadati; phylum Pseudomonadota; class Betaproteobacteria; order Burkholderiales; family Oxalobacteraceae; genus Herbaspirillum; species Herbaspirillum sp. FG34. The sequence continues at coordinate 149,168 of NZ_JBMDJS010000001.1, forward strand.
TGCGCGCCCAGCAGCCGGGCGTTGCGGATGGTCTGCACGGTCTCGGCACCAGCCACGTGCACGATCAGGACCGGCACGCCGATCAGGCGAGACAGGGCGATAGCACGATGACTGGCTTCGGCCTCGGCCAGCGGATCGTGGGCCACCGCGTGGAACTTGGGAGCCGTATGCCCCTGGTCCAGCAGGCGCGAGGCGAGCCAGCGGATCATGTCGTGGTTCTCGGCATGGATCATCACCAGCGCCCCTTCGCGGCCGGCCAGCGCCATCACGTCCAGCAGCTGGTAATCGTCCAGCTTGAGTGCGTTGTAGGTCATGTAGACCTTCAGCGAAGTGATGCCATCGCGGATGGCCTGCGGCAAATCGTGCTGCAGGGCCTGCTCGTCGGGATCGGCCAGGATCAGGTGGAAACCATAGTCGATCACCGCCTTCTCGCGGGCACGTTGCGCATAATCGGCGATCACGTCGGGGATGCGATTGCCGCGATGCTGGGCCGCAAAGGGAATGATGGTGGTGGTGCCGCCGAAAGCGGCCGAGACCGTGCCTGAATAGAAATCATCGGCACACATCATGCCCATGCCGGAGAGCTGTTCGATGTGGCAATGGCTATCGATGCCACCGGGCAGGACCCAGCGGCCTGCGGCATCAATGTCGTCGCGGCCGGGCGGCAGGTCCGCCGCGATGCGCACGATCACGCCATCCTTGACGCCGATATCGGCCAGGAAGGTCTCGCGATCAGTACTGATGCGGCCATTGCGGATGGTCAGGTCGAAGTCCATGCGGTGGTCTCAGGGTCAGAAGGTTCCGGGATAGGCGCCGCCATCCATGAGCAGGTTTTGTCCGGTGACAAAACCGGCCTGGGCGCTGCACAGCCAGGCGCAGGCATCGCCGAATTCGGCCGGCTGGCCGAAGCGGCCGGCCGGGTTGGCGGCACGGCGCGCAGCCAATACTTCCTCAGCCGTCTTGCCGGTGCCACGGGCGCTGGCTGCCGCCGTGGTGAGAAGGCGCTCGGTCTCGAAGGGACCGGGCAAGAGATTGTTGATCGTCACATTGTGGGCCACGGTCTTTCTCGCCAGACCGGCAACGAATCCGGTCAGGCCGGAACGCGCGCCATTGGACAGGCCAAGGATGTCGATGGGTGCCTTCACCGCCCCGGAAGTGATGTTGACGATGCGGCCGAAGCCTCGCTTCATCATCCCATCCACGGTGGCCTTGATCAGTTCGATGGGGGTCAGCATGTTGGCGTCGATGGCGGCGAGCCAGTCTTCGCGCGACCACTCGCGGAAGTCGCCCGGCTTGGGGCCACCTGCATTGGTCACCAGGATGTCCGGCGCGGGACAGGCGGCCAGCGCCAGGGCACGGCCCTCGGGGGTGGTGATGTCACCGGCCACGGTGATGACGGTGGCGCCGGTGGCGTCCCGCACCTGCTGCGCCGCTGCCTCAAGCACCTCGGCACCCCGTGCGGTCATGGTCACGGCCACACCCTCGCGCGCCAGCGAGATGGCGCAGGCCAGTCCCAGGCCTTTGCTGGAAGCGCAGACCAGTGCGCGTCGTCCGGCGATTCCCAGATTCATCGGCGGCTCCTCAGCGGATCACCAGCGCGCCGCGCTGATCCAGGTCCAGGCCCACGCGGGCGATCACGGCTTCCAGTTCGCGCTCGGTCTCGGGATCGATACGCATGCCGGGCGAGCGGATGGCGTCGCTGCTGATGACACCGCGCTTGCGATAGACGTACTTGCGCAACGAGAGCCCGATCTTGGGCTGGAATTCATAGCGGATCAGCGGGCAGTACTTGTCGAAAGTGGCCGCCGCACCGGCCAGGTCACCGGCCGCGAACTGGTCATAGATGCGCACCAGGATCTCCGGGAAGGCAAACCCGGTCATGGTGCCGACCGCACCGCGCTGCAACTCTTCCAGGAAATACACACCGCCCAGGCCACCGAAGATGCGCATCGATTCCCCGGCCAGGTCGCGGATGCGGCTGATCTTCTGGCCTACCGGCGGCTCTTCCATCTTGATGAAGTTGACGCCGCCTTCGCGTCCCAGGCGGGCGATCACCTCGGCCTTGATCTCGGTGCCGAAGGAATCGGGGAAATCGTGGATCACCACGGGGATAGAGAGGGCCGCCGCCAGCGACTTGTAGTAGTCGAACTGCACCGCATCGGAGGCCATGTCCAGCGGCGCCGCGAAGACGGCCGCCGCCCCCGCCTCGGCCGCCTCGGTCGCTTGCTCGATGGCACCGGCCAGGCCCAGTGCGCGCACACCGACCCACACCGGCACCCGTCCGGCAGCACACTTGACGAACGTGGACGTCACCGCGCGGCGCTCGGCGTTGGAGAGCTTGTGGGCTTCGCCCAGGAAACCGAGGATGGCCAGGCCGGACACGCCGGCTGCGATCTGGAATTCGACCAGGCTGGCGATGCTGCCCAGGTCGAGTGCGCCATCGGCGTGGAACGGGGTGGGGCAGATGGTATAGACACCGCGCGCAGTGGCCAGCGCGGAAGCAGGGGCAAGAGAAGAAGACATGCGCGACGTTCCATGAAGAAAGTGTGGAGCGGCGGCCCGCCCAGGGGCCGGACCGGAGAAGTTGGAAACGATTGTCGTGGAGTCATCTGCGCTTGTCGCATGCCTTTTTGTGTGCACGCCTTAACGTCGTGTTAATCGCCGCTTGCAGCCGATATGTTCGTTTCTTCATCGGGCAAGCCGTAACCCTGCGTGCGCACCAGCTGCTGCAATTCAGCAATGAAGGCCTGGGTCAATTGCGACAGCGGCTCGGTGCGCACGTGCACCAGGTTGGCCCGCAGGATGGGCGCCCGCGCCACCGGCCGCACCACCATCTGGCTGGTCCCGGCCCAGCTGCGCACCGAGAATTCATCCACCAGCGCCACGCCCGCACCCATCTGCACCAGCGAACAGGCGTTCTGTGGCGAGCCCACTTCCATGATGGGCCGCAAGGCTTCCTCTTCGGACTGGTAGAAGCGCCCGACGATGCCGCCGAAAGGGGAATCACGGTTGTACGAGATCAGCGGGAAGGGCCGCAGATCGGCCAGGCTCAGGGTGCCACGCCGGGTCAGCTCATGGTTGTAGGGCAGCACGCAGACCAGGCGATTGCTGCACAAGGGCGTGACCTGCAGGCTGGGATGCTCCATCGGCAGGATGATGATGCCCAGGTCGGCCTGGCGCGCCAGCAGGCGATCTTTCAGGTAGCCATAGTTGAGGCAGTGGAAGGTCAGCTTGACGTCCGGATGGCGATTGCGGAACAGCGCGATGGCCTGCGGGATCAGCATCTGCCCGATGCTCGGGCTGGAGACGATGTTGAGGATGCCGCTGCGGTTTTCCGACAGATCGGTGGCCAGCTCGTTGACGCGCTGCACGGCCTGGTACACGTGTTCCACTTCATGGAACAGCTTCTTGGCCTCGGGCGTGGCATACAGCCGGCCCTTGATGCGTTCGAACAGGGCGAAGCCGACCCGCTGCTCGGTGTGGGACAGCAGGCGGCTGACGGCCGGCTGCGAGACGAACAGCAATTGCGAGGCGCCGCTGATGGAGCCGGTCGTCATGACCGCCCGGAACACCTCGATCTGGCGCAGGTTCAGTGCCATGGATCCTCATCGCGCATAACAGCATGTTAAGGGGAACCGACAAATGAGCAAGGAGCATGCCCGTCAGGCTGGGGTACAGTCGTTGCCTGTGCTGACTCCTGTTTTGCGAGAAACCATCATGTCCAATGTCGCGGCCGACGGCCCTGCCCTGTTCGTCATCAATCCCAATAGTACGGCCGCCGTCACGCGCGGCATCGATGCCGCGATGGCGCCGCTGCGCATGGCCGGGGGGCCGGTCATCGAATGCCTGTCGCTGCCCTCCGGCCCGCCCGGCATCCAGACCCAGCAGGACGTGGACAGCGTGGCGCCACAGCTGGTATCGCTGGCGCGCTCCTTGCGTCCCCGTGCCGGTGCGTTCGTCATCGCCTGCTACTCCGATCCCGGCCTGCATGCGGTGCGCGAGGCGGTCGACGTGCCGGTGCTGGGCATCATGGAAAGTGGCGTGCTGACGGCCCTGACACTGGGCCAGCGCTTCGGCGTCATCGCCATCCTGCCGGGCTCGATCCCGCGCCATCTGCGCGCCTACGGGGCGATGGGCGTGCAAGCGCGGCTGGCGGGCGAACTGGCCATCGGCCTGAAAGTGACCGAACTGGCCGACTACGAGCGCACGCTGGCCCGCATGCACGAGGTGGGCTTGCGCCTGCGCGATACGCAGGGAGCCGATGTCATCGTCATGGGCTGCGCGGGCATGGCGGTCTATCGAGACGCCTTGCAGGAAGCGCTGGGCATACCCGTGGTGGAACCCAGCCAGGCGGCAGCGGCGATGGCCATCGGCCGCATCAAGATGAACTGGCATGGCGCCTGAGGACCGATATGAATGAAAATACCCAGCAACTGATAGCGCAACTGCGCAGCATCGTGGGTGACGCGGGACTGGTCACGGCGGCCGAGGAGCAGGCTTCGTATGTGAAGGATTGGCTCAACAAGTGGCATGGCCGGGTTGCCGTCGTGGTGCGCCCCGCCGACACCGCACAAACCGCCGAGGTGGTACGCCTGTGCCACCGGACCCACACCCCCATCGTCACCCAGGGCGGCAACACCGGCATGAGTGGGGGCGCTACGCCCGACGACAGCGGTGCCCAGGTGATTCTCTCGACCACGCGCATGAACCGCATCCGCGCGGTGGACCCCATCAACAACACCATGACGGTGGATGCCGGCGTGATCCTGGCCCATGCGCAGGACGCGGCGCGCGCCGCAGGACGCTACTTTCCGCTCAGCCTGGGTGCAGAAGGCAGCTGCACGATCGGCGGCAACCTGGCCACCAATGCCGGCGGCATTGCGGTACTGCGCTTTGGCAACATGCGCGAGCTGGCGCTGGGGCTGGAGGTGGTCCTGCCCGATGGCCGCATCTGGAATGGCTTGCGCGGCCTGCGCAAGGACAATACCGGCTATGACCTGCGCGACCTGTTCATTGGCTCCGAAGGCAGCCTGGGCGTGATCACTGGTGCAGTGCTGAAACTGTTTTCGCAACCGCATGCGCGCGCTACCGCCTGGGTCGGCTGCGACAGCCTGGCGCAGCTGGCGGAGTTGCTCGCGCGCACGCGGGCGCGCTGCGGCGACCGGCTGGTGGCTTTCGAGATGATGTCGGCCGCCTCCTTGGCGCTGGTGCTGCAGCACGTGACCGATACCCGCGCACCACTGGCCCAGCCGGCGCGCTACAACGCCCTCATCGAACTGGCCGATACCGAAGACCTGGGCTTGCAGGCCATGCTGGAAGAACTGCTCGGGCAAGCGATGGAAGATGCCCTGGTCAATGACGCCATGCTCTGCACCAGCGGTACGCAGGCCGCCGCCCTGTGGAAAATCCGCGAGGGCATTTCGCAGGCCCAGGTGCGGGCGGGCAAGGTCATCAAGCACGACATCGCACTACCGATCTCGGCCATCGCCGAGTTCGTGGAGCAGGCCGAGCGCATGATTGCCGCTTGCGAGCTGCAGGCAGAGATCATCAACTTCGGCCACCTGGGCGATGGCAACCTGCATTTCAATGTGATGATTCCGTTGTCCTCCTCGTATGAAGAGGTCAAGCAGGCCACGTTGCAGTTGAACCGGCTGGTGCACGACCTGGTGACGGAGAAACAAGGCAGCATCAGTGCCGAACACGGCGTGGGCCAATTGCGGCGCGATGAACTGCGGCACTACAAGTCGCCGCTGGAGATGGAACTGATGCTGCGCATCAAGCAGGCGTTTGATCCCAACCTGATCATGAATCCGGGCAAACTGCTCTAGCCCGCTAATCACGCCGGCGTGACCATGAACCCACGAAAAAAATGGCGGACCCGAAGGTCCGCCATTTTTCATGCACGACGCTGCGCTTACTTCTTGCGCTGCGGCGGCAAGTCGGTGCAATGGCCTTCTGCGACTTCAGCAGCCATCCCCAGCGATTCACCCAGGGTCGGGTGCGGGTGGATGGTCTTGCCGATATCGACCGCATCGGCGCCCATCTCGATAGCCAGCGCCACTTCGCCGATCATGTCGCCGGCATGGGTACCAACGATGCCGCCACCGATGATGCGATGGGTCTCGGCATCAAAGAGCAGCTTGGTGAAGCCTTCCGAACGGCCATTGGCCACGGCGCGGCCGGAAGCGGCCCACGGGAAGTGGCCCTTCTCGATCTTGATACCCTTGGCCTTGGCTTCGTCTTCGGTCACGCCGACCCATGCCACTTCCGGATCGGTATAAGCCACCGAAGGAATGACGCTGGCGTCGAAGAAGCTCTTCTCGCCGGCAATCGCTTCGGCGGCCACGTGGCCTTCGTGCACCGCCTTGTGCGCCAGCATGGGCTGGCCCACCAGGTCGCCGATGGCGAAGATGTGCGGCACGTTGGTACGCATCTGCTTGTCGACAGCGATGAAGCCGCGGTCCGAGACGATCACGCCAGCCTTGTCGGCCGACAGCTTCTTGCCGTTCGGGCTGCGGCCCACGGCCACCAGCACCAGGTCGTACAGCTGCGGCTCGGGTGCGGTGGCACCAGCTTCAGCGGCTTCGAACGTGACCTTGATGCCTTCGGGCAGGGCTTCCACGGCCACGGTCTTGGTCTTGACCATGACGTTGTCGAAGCGCTTCTCGTTGAACTTCTGCCAGACCTTGACCATGTCGCGGTCCGCACCTTGCATCAGGCCGTCCATCATCTCGACCACATCGATGCGCGCGCCCAGGGTGGAATAGACGGTCGCCATTTCCAGGCCGATGATGCCGCCACCGATGACCAGCATGCGCTTGGGCACCTGGCGCAGTTCCAGCGCGCCGGTCGAGTCGACGATGCGCGGATCCTGCGGCACGAACGGCAGGTTCACCACCGAGGAACCGGCGGCGATGATGGCGTGCTTGAACTGCACCACCTTCTTGCTGCCGTCCGCTGCAGTGACTTCGATGTGGTTGGGGCCGGCGAACTGGCCGTCGCCATTGACCACCTGCACCTTGCGGGCCTTGGCCATGCCGGCCAGGCCACCGGTCATGGTGCCGATGACCTTGTCCTTGTAGGCGCGCAGCTTGTCGATGTCGATTTCGGGCTTGCCGAAGGTGACACCGTGCGAGGCCATGGCGGCCGTCTCGTCGATCACGGCGGCCACGTGCAGCAGTGCCTTGGACGGGATGCAACCGACGTTGAGGCAGACGCCACCGAGCGTTGCTTCACGTTCGACGATGACGGTGTTCAAGCCCAGGTCGGCGGCGCGGAAGGCAGCCGAGTAACCACCAGGACCACCACCCAGCACCATCACGTCGCACTGCACATCAGCGCTGCCGCCGAAGCTGGCAGCGGCAGGCGCAGCAGCGGGAGCGGCTGCCGCAGCAGGCGCTGCAGCCGGTGCAGGTGCTGCAGCAGGAGCCGGTGCGGCAGCAACTTCACCAGCGGCTTCCACCAGCAACAGCAGCGAGCCTTCGGCGACCTTGTCGCCGACCTTGACCTTCACTTCCTTGACCACGCCGGCCTGGCTGGACGGGATTTCCATGCTGGCCTTGTCGGATTCGACCGTGATCAGCGACTGGTCCACCTTGATGGTATCGCCGACCTTGACCATCACCTCGATGACTTCGACTTCCTTGAAATCCCCGATATCGGGGACCTTGACTTCAGAGAGACTCATTGTCCTGACTCCGTAATGTTCGGTGGTGGCTTAGAGGAGCGACTTGCGCAGGTCACCCAGCACGTCGGCCAGATAAGCCGAGAAGCGCGCGCCCATGGCGCCGTCGATGACGCGATGGTCATAGGACAGCGAGGTCGGCAGCATCAGGCGCGGCACGAACTGCTTGCCATCCCAGACCGGCTTGGTGATCGACTTGGACAGGCCGAGGATGGCCACTTCCGGCGCATTGATGATGGGCGTGAAGGCGGTACCGCCAATGCCACCCAGCGAGGAAATGGTGAAGGTGGCACCCTGCATGTCGGCCGGCTTCAACTTGCCGTCGCGGGCTTGTGCGGACAGCTCGCCCATTTCGGTGGCGATCTGGCCGATGCTCTTCTGGTCGGCGTTCTTGATGACCGGGACCACCAGGCCATTCGGGGTATCGGCGGCGAAGCCGATGTTGTAGTACTTCTTCAGGATCAGGTTCTCGCCCTTCTCGTCCAGGGACGCATTGAAGGCCGGGAATTTCTTCAGGGCCGAGACGCTGGCCTTGATGACAAAGGCCAGCATGGTCAGCTTGACCGGCGACTTGGCCTTGGCGAAGGCGTCGTTGGAGGTCTTGCGGAATTCTTCCAGCTCGGTCACGTCGGCTTCGTCGAACTGCGTCACGTGGGGGATCATCACCCAGTTGCGATGCAGGTTGGGGCCGCTGATCTTCTTGATACGCGACAGCGGTTGCAGTTCGGTTTCACCGAACTTGCTGAAGTCCAGCGACGGCCACGGCAGCAGGTTCATGCCCGCGCCGCTGCCATTGGTCGCCGGTGCGGAAGCGGCCACCGAGGTGGAACCGGCCATGACGCCCTTGACGAAGTTCTGCACGTCCAATTGCAGGATGCGGCCCTTGGGACCGGTGGCCGGCACGCGCGACAGGTCCACGCCCAGTTCGCGAGCAAACTTGCGCACGGAAGGCGAAGCGTGGGCCTTGCCACCGGTACTGGTGGCCGACGCGGTAGCGATGGCAGGTACGGCGGCCGCAGCGGCGGGCGCGGTTGCTGCTGCAGGAGCGGGGGCCGCTGCAGGAGCCGGTGCAGCTGCAGGCGCTGCGGCAGGCGCAGCAGCAGCAGGTGCGCCGCCCGCAGCTTCGATGGTGGCGATGATGCTGCCCTTGGCAACCTTGTCACCCAGCTTGATCTTCAGTTCCTTGATGACGCCGGCGTGGCTGGAGGGGATCTCCATGCTGGCCTTGTCGGATTCCACGGTCAACAGCGATTGCTCGGCCTTGACGGTGTCACCCACCTTGACCATGACTTCGATGACTTCCACTTCCTTGAAGTCGCCGATGTCGGGCACTTCGATCTCGACGGTACCGCCAGCAGCGGCTGCCGGTGCAGCAGCAGGGGCCGGTGCCGGGGCGGAGGCCTGAGCGGCCGCAGGAGCGGCAGCGGCGGCTTGCGGTGCGGCGGCGGGAGCAGCAGCGCCCTCGCCTTCGACGATCACCAGCAGCGAACCTTCGGCGACCTTGTCACCGACCTTGACCTTGATTTCCTTGACCACGCCCGCCTGGCTGGACGGGATTTCCATGCTGGCCTTGTCGGATTCAACCGTGATCAGCGACTGGTCGACCTTGATCGTGTCACCGACCTTGACCATCACCTCAATGACTTCGACTTCCTTGAAATCGCCGATGTCCGGGACTTTTACTTCGACTTGACTCATCTGATGCGCTCCGTTGTTCTGTTCCCCGGCATTGGGCCGGGAGAAGTATTCGCAGGTGGGAAGGTACTGGATGTGCCGCACGACGCTGGCTTCTTGAGCCATCACATCATCGGGTGGCAGACCTTCCCCTTGGGTGGCAGTTCCAGACACGACACATCCCCGCGATCAGCAGGCTGAGGCGGGGATGGTCGGTCAGGCAGTCCTTACAGGGTCACCGGGTTCGGCTTGTTCGGATCGATGCCGTACTTGGCGATGGCTTGCGCCACCACTTCCGGCTTGATCTTGCCTTCATCGGCCAGCGACTTCAGGGCCGCCACGGTCACGAAGTAACGGTTCACTTCGAAGAACTCACGCAGCTTGGCGCGGGTGTCCGAACGGCCATAACCGTCGGTGCCCAGCACCTTGTAGGAACGACCCTTCGGCACGAAGGCGCGGACCTGCTCGGCGTAGGTGCGCATGTAGTCGGTGGAGACCACGATCGGGCCTTCGCTGCCTTCCAGCGATTGCTCGAAGTAGCTCTTCTTCGGGGCCTCGGCCGGGTGCAGCATGTTCCAGCGTTCCACATCCTGGCCATCGCGGGCCAGCAGGGTGAAGGACGGTGCGGACCAAACGTCGGCATCGACCTTCCAGTCATCACGCAGCAGGTCGGCGGCGGCGATGACTTCGCGCAGGATGGTGCCCGAACCCAGCAGTTGCACGCGCAGCTTGTTTTCCTTGCCACCTTCGTTCAACAGGTACAGGCCCTTGATGATGCCCTCTTCCTGGCCCGGCTTGATGCCAGGGTGACCGTAGTTCTCGTTCATCACGGTGATGTAGTAGAACACGTCTTCCTGGTTGGCCACCATGCGGCGCAGGCCATCATGGATGATCACGGCGACTTCGTGGGCGAAGGTCGGGTCGTAGGGGACGCAGTTCGGAATGGCCGAAGCGAACACGTGGCTGTGGCCGTCTTCGTGCTGCAGGCCTTCACCGTTCAAGGTGGTACGGCCGGCGGTGCCGCCGATCAGGAAGCCGCGTGCGCGCATGTCACCCGCTGCCCAGGCCAGGTCGCCGATACGCTGCAGACCGAACATGGAGTAGTAGGTGTAGAACGGAATCATCACGCGGTTGTTGGTCGAGTACGAGGTCGCCGCAGCGATCCACGAGCTCATGCCGCCCGCTTCGTTGATGCCTTCCTGCAGGATCTGGCCGGCCTTGTCTTCGCGGTAGTACATCACCTGGTCCTTGTCGACCGGTTCATACAGCTGGCCGACCTGGCTGAAGATGCCGATCTGGCGGAACAGGCCTTCCATCCCGAAGGTACGGGACTCGTCGACCATGATCGGCACCACACGCGAGCCCAGGTTGGGGTCGCGCAGCAGTGCGGTCAGCACGCGCGAATAAGCGGCGGTGGTGGAGATTTCACGGCCTTCGGCAGTGGGCTCCAGCATGGCCTGGAAGGCCGACAGTTCCGGCACCGGCAGCTTTTCGTCCGCGTGCACGCGGCGTTGCGGCAGGTAACCGCCCAGGGCCTTGCGGCGCTCGTGCAGGTACTGCATTTCCGGTGCGTCGTCAGCGGGCTTGAAGAACGGGATGTTGGGCAGTTCAGCGTCCGAGATCGGCAGCTGGAAGCGGTCGCGCATGGCGCGGATGGCTTCGTCGTCCAGTTTCTTGGTGTTGTGCGCGGTGTTGCGCGCTTCGCCGGCCTTGCCGAAGCCATAGCCCTTGATCGACTTGGCCAGGATCACGGTGGGCTGGTCCTTGGATTCCTGCGCGACCTTGAAGGCGGCGTAGATCTTGTGCGGGTCGTGGCCGCCACGGGTCAGGCGCCAGATGTCGTCATCCGACATCTTGGAGACCATTTCCAGCAACTTGGGATGCTTGCCGAAGAAGTGCTTGCGCACGTAGGCGCCATCCTTGGCCTTGTAGTTCTGGTACTCGCCGTCGACGGTTTCCATCATGACCTTCTGCAGGATGCCGTCCTTGTCCTTGGCCAGCAGCTCGTCCCAGCCGCTGCCCCAGATGACCTTGACCACGTTCCAGCCGGCGCCGCGGAAATCGGACTCCAGTTCCTGGATGATCTTGCCGTTGCCGCGCACCGGACCGTCCAGACGCTGCAGGTTGCAGTTGACCACGATGACCAGGTTGTTCAGTTTTTCGCGGCCGGCCATGCCGATGGCGCCCATCGATTCCGGCTCGTCCATTTCGCCGTCGCCACAGAAGGCCCAGACCTTGCGGTTGTCGGTCTTGGCGATGCCACGGGCGTGCAGGTACTTCAGGAAGCGGGCCTGGTAGATCGCCATCAAGGGGCCCAGGCCCATCGAGACGGTCGGGAACTGCCAGAATTCCGGCATCAGCTTGGGGTGCGGGTAGGACGACAGACCATGGCCATCGGCTTCGCGGCGGAAGTGGATCAGTTGGTCTTCGGTCAGGCGGCCTTCCAGGAAGGCGCGTGCGTAGATGCCGGGCGAGGAGTGGCCCTGGATGTACAGCAGGTCACCGCCGTGGTCTTCGGTCGGGGCGTGCCAGAAGTGGTTGAAGCCGATGCCCAGCATGTTGGCAAGCGACGCGAAGGAAGACAGGTGACCACCCAGATCGCCATCGACGCGGTTGGCCTTGACCACCATGGCCATGGCGTTCCAGCGCATCCAGGAGCGCAGGCGCTCTTCATATTCCAGGTTGCCCGGGCAGTGCTCGCCCTGGTCGGCGGGAATGGTGTTGACGTAGGCGGTGTTGCTGGAGAAGGGGATATGGGCACCACGACGGCGGGCCAGATCGACCATGCGTTCCATCAGGTAGTGGGCGCGATCCGGGCCTTCCTTTTCGATCACGGCTTCGAGGGCGTCAAGCCACTCCTGGGTTTCCATCACATCGGGATCGTTGGCGGCCTGCGCCAGAACTTGATCGATTTGGGCTGACATGTCATGTCTCCTGGTTGTTGAGAGATCCGTCCGGTCGGATAAACCAGGCGGGTCGGTCGGGTCATTCGGTACGCAATGCCGCCGGCAGGTGATGCAGGAAGTTGTCATGTGTTGCCTGTATTGCAATCTTTCCTGACCCTTGGGGCAAGGCGTCGGAGGCGAAACAGGCTTAAATGTACGGTCTTCCAGCCGTGTGGACGACGAATTTTATCAGGGAATTTTCAATTTTCAAATTACGATAATCGATTTCATAATACGAAAATATGCTGCAAAGCGGCATGAATAGGGGCTTCCAGGGCCTCGTATTTTTACTATATCGCCCTTGCGGCGGGGTTTTCTTGCCCTGTTTGCAATGCGGCAAAGACCTGCCGGAGCGCACAAAACAGCATTTTTTGCCCAAGAAAAGTGAACATAAAGAATTGCCAGGACAGCAAGCATGGGGCTTTCCGACCGACCAGCAAAAACGCCTCGTCCGGGGACGAGGCGCTCTTGTCGGTTTCTTGTTCAGTTATTGCTCTATATAAGTGAATAAGCGAAGGTGGGCTAGATAGCGATATTGCCCAGGGTGCTGGCCCGGTAAGCCGCCACGAAGGTATCGAAGTCGCCCACCTGGGTGCGTTCGATCTCGCGCTGGGCATCCAGCGAAGCCTGAGCGATGGCGACGAAATCGGCGGTCTGGTCGGACGACAACGGACGGGCGATCAGTTCGGCGGCCTGGCGCTGACTCTGGGCGAGGGTATAGGCCGGGAAGGAATTGCCGGCGGCGCGGATTTCCCGCAGCACGCGTGCCGAGGGCGTGGCATCGGGATCGGCCAGCTTGGCGCGCTGGGCGGCCAGGCTGTCGCGGTGCTGGCTGCCGCCGCGCTGACGGTCCAGCAGCTCGGCCACCGGTGCCATGCGGTCCAGCAACTGACGGCCCCAGTCGGTCAGCAGCAGGGATTCCCCCTTGAATTGCAGGCGCAGGCCGGGCCGACGACCTTCCTTGACGGTGGCCAGGAAGTTGGCGCGATTTTCCACGCCTTCCTCGTCCGAGGTCAGGCAGCTCGATTCCAGCGCCAGGAAGTGCAGGAACACATCCAGGAAGCGCGCGGCTTCCAGCCCGATGCCCAAGGGATTGAAGGGATCGATGTCCATGCAGCGCACTTCCACATACTGCACGCCGCGCGCCGAGAGCGCCTGTATCGGCCGCTCGCCGCTGTTGATGACGCGCTTGGGACGGATCGACGAATAGAACTCGTTTTCGATCTGCAGAATATTGGTATTGATCTGCACCCATTGGCCATCGCGCTGGGTGCCGATGGCTTCATACGGCGGATACGGCTCGCTGACCGCATGCGACAGGCTGCGGATGTAGGCCGGCAGGTTGTTGTAATGCGGGGTGATGTTGGCCTGGGCGTGGTTCTGGTAGCCCAGGTCGCTCATGCGCAGGCTGGTGCCGTAGGGCAGGAAGAGCGTATCGTCGGACAGCGTCTCCAGCTGGTGCGGCCGGCCGCGCAGGAAATTGGTCGCCACCGCCGGCGAGGCGCCGAACAGGTACATCAGCAACCAGCTGTAGCGGCGGAAGTTGCGGATCAGGGCGATGTAGCGCTCGGACTGGTAATCGCGGCGCGACAGCGAGGGATCGACGCTCTCATCGCCCTCGCGCAGGACTTCCCACAGGTCTTCACTCAAGGAGAAGTTGTAGTGAATACCCGCGATGCACTGCATGGTGCGGCCATAGCGCAGCGCCAGGCCACGGCGGTAGACGTGCTTCAACATGCCGATGTGAGAGCTGCCGTACCAGGCGATGGGAATCTCGTCTTCCGGCGGCAGCACGCAGGGCATGGAGGCGTTCCACAGGAATTCGCCCCCCAGTTTGGTATAGGCAAAGCGGTGGATCTCATCCAGGCGCTGCAAGGCATCGGCGATGTCGGGCATGGCCGGGGTGATGAATTCCAGCAGCGCTTCAGAGTAATCGGTGGTGATCAGGTCATTGGTCAGGGCCGAACCCAGTGCCGGCGGATGGGGCGTGCGGGCCAGGTGGCCCCGGGCGTCCACGCGCAGCGTCTCCCGCTCCACCCCGCGCAGGCCCTGGCCCAACAACGCAAGATGTTGCGGCTGGGATAGCTGGTGCAGGCGGCGGGTCAGGAGATCGGTCATGCGGTAATCCTTGTTTCTTCAGGGCGGTCTATCAGGGGCCGGGAGGCTTGGTTGCGGGAGCATAACCGAAATTGCAAATCCCCGTCGTGCGCTGCCCCAAAAGCCAATGTCAGATCAAGGGGACAATATCTATTTTCAATATGACAACAAATCCTCGCTCGCCGGCATTTCGTCCGGCCTGCCGCCTGGCTTTATAATCACGGGTTCTGGCGCCTAGCGCCCTTCAGTGGCCCCGGCCTGTCCGGGCGCTTTCTTCCCAGCCCTGCCCTTCACTTTCTATTTGCCCTATCTGCCATGTCTGCCCAACTGATCGACGGAAACCTGCTCTCCCAACAACTGCGCGCCGAAGTGGCCCAGCGCGCCGCCGCCCTCACCGCCCAAGGCAAGCAACCCGGCCTGGCCGTGATCCTGGTGGGCGACAGCCCGGCTTCCCAGGTCTACGTGCGCAACAAGGTCAAGGCCTGCCAGGACAATGGCCTTCATTCTGTTCTTGAGAAATATGAAGCCACGATGACGGAAGCCGAGCTCCTGGCCCGCATCGACGCCCTCAACGGCGATCCCAAGATCAACGGCATCCTGGTGCAGCTGCCGCTGCCGGCGCACATCGACGCCCACAAGGTGATCGAAGCCATCGCCCCGGAAAAGGATGTGGACGGCTTCCACGTCAGCAACGCCGGCCTGTTGATGACCGGCCAGCCGCTGTTCCGCCCCTGCACGCCCTACGGCGTCATGAAGATGCTGGAATCGATCAATTACCCGGTGCGCGGCGCCAATGCCGTGGTGGTGGGGGCTTCCAACATCGTCGGCAAGCCGCAAGCCATGTTGCTCTTGCAAGCGGGTGCCACCGTCACTATCTGTAACTCCAAGACCCGTGACCTCGGCCACCACACCCGCCAGGCCGACATCCTGGTGGTCGCCACCGGCAAGCGCAACATTGTCACTGCGGATATGGTCAAGCCTGGCGCGGTCGTCATCGACGTCGGCATGAACCGCGATGACAACGGCAAGCTGTGTGGCGACGTCGATTTCGCCAACGCGAAGGAAGTCGCCGGCTGGATCACCCCGGTGCCGGGTGGCGTGGGTCCGATGACCATCACCATGCTGCTGGTCAACACCATCGAAGCCGCCGAACGCAGCTGATCGGCACGCCCCTAGCGCAATACCCTCCGGCAGCCTGGCTGCCGGATGTTTTCAGAGAAACGAGAGCCCATGACCACCACCGACATCGCCGCCAATCCCCTGCTCGATTTCTCGGGCTATGCCCAGTTCGACGCCATCCAGCCCGAACACGTCACCCCGGCGCTGGACAAGCTGCTGGCCGACGCCAGCCGTCTGGTCACCGAACTGGAAGCGCCGATGGCCGAAGTCACCTGGGACAATTTCGTCGAGCCGCTGGAATCGGCCACCGAAAAGCTGGGCCGCGCCTGGAGCGTGGTCGGCCACTTGAATTCGGTGATGGACACCCCGGCCCTGCGCGCCACCTACAATGAGAACCAGCCGCGCCTGGTGGAATTCTGGACCGGGCTGGGCCAGAACCTGGCCTTGTTCGAGAAGTACAAGGCGCTGCAGACCAGCCCGGCCTTCGCTTCCCTGTCGGCCGCGCGCCGCAAGGTGGTGGACAATGCCGTGCGCGATTTCCGTCTGTCCGGTGCCGAACTGGCCGAGGACAAGAAGGAACGCTTCGCCGAGATCCAGGAAAAGCAGGCCATGCTGACCACGCGTTTCTCCGAAAACGTGCTGGACGCCACCAATGACTTCGCCCTCTTCGTCGAGGACGAGGCCGAACTGTCGGGGCTTCCGACCGATGTGAAGCAAGCTGCACGTGCCGCCGCCGAGAAGGACGGCAAGCCCGGCTACAAGTTCACGCTGCACTTCCCCTCGTATTTCCCGGTTCTGCAATATGCAGATAATCGCGCGCTGCGCGAGAAGATCTACCGCGCCAACGCGACCAAGGCGTCGGAACTGGGCGCAAAGCCCGAATGGGACAACAGCGCCAACATCGACCAGATCCTGCAACTGCGCAAGGAAGAAGCGCAATTGCTGGGCTATGCCAACTTCGCCGAAGTCTCGCTGGTGGCCAAGATGGCCAAGTCGCCCAGCGAAGTGATTGCCTTCCTGGAAGACCTGGGCCAGCGCGCCCGCCCCTTCGGCCAGAAAGACTATGAAGAACTGAAGACCTTCGCCCGCGAAAAGCTGGGCCTGGACGAACTGAAGGCTTGGGACAGCACCTATGCCTCCGAAAAGCTGCGCGAGCAGCGCTACGCCTTCTCGGAACAGGAAGTGAAGCAATATTTCCCCGAACCCAAGGTGGTCGGCGGCCTGTTCCAGGTAGCGCAGCAACTGTTCGGCGTGCAGATCAAGCCCGATACCGCCCCGGTCTGGCACAAGGATGTGAAGTTCTTCCGCATCGAGCGCGATGGCCAGCTGGTCGGCCAGTTCTATCTGGACCTGTATGCCCGCTCCGGCAAGCGTGGCGGCGCCTGGATGGATGACGCCCGCGCCCGCCGCCTCACCGCGCAAGGCGTGCAAACCCCGATTGCCTATCTGGTCTGCAATTTCACCGAACCTGCCATGGTCGATGGCGTGACCAAGCCGGCCCTGTTCACCCATGATGAAGTCATCACCCTGTTCCATGAGTTTGGCCATGGCCTGCACCACATGCTGACGCAGGTCGATGAAGTGGGCGTATCGGGTATTTCCGGCGTGGAATGGGATGCGGTGGAACTGCCTTCACAGTTCATGGAAAACTTCTGCTGGGAATGGGATGTGCTGCAGCAGCTGACTGCACATGCAGAAACCGGCGAGCCGCTGCCGCGCGCGCTGTATGACAAGATGATCGCCGCCAAGAACTTCCAGTCCGGCTTGCAGATGCTGCGCCAGGTGGAGTTTTCGCTGTTCGACATGCTGATCCACCATGAATATGAAGTGGGCGGCAACCAGACCGTGCAGCAACTGCTCGACAGCGTGCGCGACCGCATCGCCGTGATCCGTCCGCCGGAGTTCAACCGTTTCCAGCATTCGTTCTCGCACATCTTTGCGGGTGGGTATGCGGCGGGTTACTACAGCTACAAGTGGGCGGAAGTGCTGTCGGCTGACGCTTACAGCGCCTTTGAAGAGGCAGCTGCCAGCAGCGGCAATGTGATCTCGCTGGAAACCGGCCGCCGCTTCCAGCAGGAAATCCTGGCCGTGGGCGGTTCGCGTCCGGCCATCGAGTCCTTCAAGGCGTTCCGTGGGCGGGAGCCGAGCATTGATGCGCTGTTGCGGCATAGTGGGATGGCGGCCTGAGTAGACAGTTCTTCAGATGAACGATAAAGCCTTGGCAAAAACCAAGGCTTTATCGTTTTTTGGGGCGTTTTTTCCTGAGGCTACAAGAACTTGTTCCTCGTAAATAACCAGATCAGCCGCTAATGCTAATGACATAGCCAACCCACAGTAATATGCCGTGTACTGACACAAGACCGAGAAGTAGAGCGCCCCAAACGATGGTCCGATGACGACGTTTACTGAAAATGAATGCGGTAACGGCGAACACTATCGACGGGCTGAAATAAAACAAAAATGCTTTTATCTGCTCAGTCAGCGACCACAACTCAGAGCAGTCAAGACCGCATCTGTGAAACTCAGAGCGGCACTGACGCAACCCTGGAAAGAGTTCACATATTTTTGCTTCAGCAACGCCAAGCAATATCAGGCTGAAAAAACCTAGGACAGCAAACAACAACGCTATAGCGGACCGGCGGATCACTCTACCGCCCAGAACAGAATGACCTTTGAATTCCGTAGGTCAGAGTAGCCGTAGCGAGTCCCAGGGAAAAACGATTGCCGTCCCAGATAGCGCCCCATCATTACCAAAAAGCTGCCAGCTCCGCTGATAGTCATGCGTGACCCATTCCAAAGGTCAATATGCCCACCGCTTGCATTGGCGGCAGCCTGTCCCTCATGAGTCCAATACGCATGAAACATGATGATCCCTGTACGCCCTTTCACCTTCGACTCCCAATCCTTGCCTGTGATGTCCTCTGGCTGCTTGGGCAAACCGCAGAATGGTTGCAGCTTGAGCCACTCGCCAAGCTCATACGCTCGCACGGCTGCCGGCTTGCCATCCATCATGACACGGCCCAAGGCTTTGGCGCCTGGCATCGGCTTGACCGTCTTCTGCGAGAAGGAGCGCATCTGAATGCCCACCTTGTGAAATGTGGCACTGACGCGCAAGGCGCACTGGTTGCTGTAGTCCCCTTTGTCCTCAGGCCCCGGCTTGAACGGAGCGCCACTCACGTAGTTGTCCCACAGGTCCGAGAATTTCACGACAGGCACGTCAATCTTGCACACCGAGTCCTTGATGGTGTTGGTCCGCACCTTGGCTTGTTGCACCAGAATCTTGCTCATGCTTGCGGCACGCCATGCGAGCGCCTTGGAATGCGTAGGCACGCCCATGGCTGAGGCAAGTCTGGTCACCTTCGATCACCGTACCACCGCAGGCGGCTTTGTCACCGTAGCGAATCCAACCGATGATCTTCATGCGCGATCTCCCGTCCGGCACAGGTAGCCAGCTTGTAGAAGGCCATGCGTGCCGATGCTGCCTGAAAAATCGCTTGCCAAGTGCCGCCCATCCGATTCCGTGTGTTTCATTTTTGCTCCTTCCATCAGTCGCAAACGCTCGCCCCAAAGCCCATCAGCGCTCGCTGAAGAGGTGCTGACGTTTTGGAGTGAAAGGAGTCTAAATTTGACAACCGGCAAAGCAGATTGCCCTCAAGCAATCAGACTCCATTTCTCGAAAAAGATCGACTCACCTGACGGGAACCACCACCGAAATCCGGCGGACAAGGGCGTTCTTTGGCACTCCGATAGCCTGCTGCACCGCGACCCACTATACTGACGGGATGACCCGAATCGACTTTCACAGCAACGTCCCGCAAAAGATCGCTTACGTGTGCCGTCTGGTGCGCAAAGCGCGCGCTTCCGGCGCCAACCTGGTGCTGCGCACGCCCGACCGCGCCGAGTTGCAGCAGCTCGACCAGGCGCTCTGGAGCTTCTCCGAGCAGGATTTCCTGCCCCACGTGATGGCCGGCGACCCGCTGGCGGCGCAGACGCCCATCATCCTGACCGCCGACGACAGCACCGAACTGCCGCACCACCAGATCCTCATCAACCTGGGTGGCGACACCCCCGCGCACTTCGCCCGCTTCGAACGCCTGCTGGAAATCATTTCCGCCGACGATGCCGACAAGGCCGCCGGCCGTGACCGCTACCGTTTCTATAAAGAACGCGGCTACCCCCTCTCGCACCATGTGGCCGCCTGAGCCCGCCCCGCCCGCTCATGCCATGAACCACGACGACAACAGCATTCCCCTCCTCACCGAGATCATCCCGCTGGCACCTGCCGCCCCGGATTACACCGCGCCCGCGCAACCCGGCGCCTTCCACACCCAGCCTGCTGCGGCCAGCTACCAGGCGCCCGCCGCTGCGGCGCCCATGATGGCCGCCATGCCCCCGGTTACCCCGGTCGCCGAGCAATA
Source organism: Herbaspirillum sp. FG34 (assembly GCF_057809315.1). NCBI lineage: Bacteria > Pseudomonadati > Pseudomonadota > Betaproteobacteria > Burkholderiales > Oxalobacteraceae > Herbaspirillum > Herbaspirillum sp. FG34. The sequence goes on from NZ_JBMDJS010000001.1 coordinate 169,105, forward strand.
CCGCCAATGGGAACAGGAAATCCGCGAAAACGTCCTGCAAAGCCTGCTCGAACGCGTCGATACCGTGCTGCACCAACACCTGCAAGACCAGATGGCGCTGGCCCTGGACCATCTTTCCGAGATCGTGATGCAGCGCGTCAGGGAAGGCCTGCGCGATGCCTTGACCGAAACGGTAGAGCGGGCCGTCGCGGAAGAGATGGCACGTTTCACATCTTCAAAAATGTAAATACGATCTGATTTTTCTTTTTATTTTGAATAAAAATTCCGCATCAGTCTTTTTATTCACAAAAAATTGATCCAGTATTGATCACATCTGCAATCACGCTTTTCTTACAATGCTTGCATTGTTCGCATTTGAATTCAGGGATGCGAACGTCCGAACAACCACAGCAAGTTCACGCAACACCGGGAGAGCAAGATGAAAGTGATCGTATTGGGCGCAGGCATTATCGGAACCGCTTCGGCCTGGTTCCTGAAGAAGCAGGGCTACGACGTCACCGTCATTGACCGTCAGCCCGGCGCAGCGCAGGAAACCAGCTTCGCCAACGGCTGCCAGATCTCGGTCTCGCACGCTGAACCCTGGGCCAATCCGGCTGCCCCGATGAAGGTCCTGAAGTGGCTGGGCAAGGAAGACGCCCCGCTGCTCTACCGCTTCCGTCCGGAATGGCTGCAATGGAAGTGGGCCGTGGCCTTCCTGCGCGAATGCACCGCCGCCCGCACCGACGAGAACATCCGCAACATCGTCGCCCTGTGCGAATACAGCCGCCAGACCCTGCAGGCCGTGCGCGCAGAGACGGGCGTGCAGTACGACCACCTGACCCGCGGGATCCTGCACTTCTATACTGAAGAAAAGGAATTCCAGGACTCCCTGCCGGCCGCCAAGCTCATGCGCGACCTGGGCTGCCCACGCGAATCCATCGGCGCCGATGAAGTGATACGCATCGAACCGGCACTGGCCTCGATCCGCAACAAGATCGTCGGCGGCGACTTCACCGCCACCGATGAATCGGGTGATGTCTTCAAGCTCACCACCGGCCTGGCCAAGAAGAGCGAGGAAGCCGGCGTCGAATTCCGCTATTCCACCACCATCACCCGTCTCATTACCGAAGGTGCCGGTGCATCGGCCCGCGTGACCGGCGTGGAAATCATCAACCCGGACGGCCGCCATGAAGTCTTGCAGGCCGACACCTTCGTGGTCGCCATGGGCAGCTTCTCGCAGCAACTGGTCAAGCCGCTGGGCATCGACCTGCTGCTCTACCCCGGCAAGGGCTATTCGGCCACCTACAAGGTCACCAACCCGGACGCCGCCCCCACCGTCTCGCTCACCGACGACGGCTACAAGCTGGTGGTCTCGCGCCTGGGCGACCGCCTGCGCGTGGCCGGTACCTGCGAACTGAACGGCTATACCCGCGAACTGAACACCACCCGCTGCGAAGCCATCACCCGCCGCACCCGTGAACTGTTCCCCGATGGCTGCGACTACGAAAACCCGACCTACTGGACCGGCCTGCGTCCGCTGACGCCCTCCAACGTCCCCTATGTGGGCAAGACCAAGTTCGCCAACCTGTATCTGAACACCGGTCACGGCACCCTGGGCTGGACCATGGGCTGCGGTTCGGGCCGCGCGATTGCCGAGATCGTCTCCGGCCAAGTGCCGGAAATCGATTTCGCCTTCACCGGACTGCCGCGCTGGAACCGGGCACGCCAGGTGGTGACCCAGGCCGCTTGAGCCTTTTGCTTCACCCTCTCGCGAAGGACCGGACTCCCGGTCCTTTTTTTATCCCCTTGATCTGGATCAGCGCAAGCCGCTGTTGAAAGAATATTCACATAGGGCAATCAGCCCTCCTTACAAACGCTGACTCCCCCTTGGTGTAGAATCCTCGCTTGCTCTGCGTCGTCGGCGTCTCGCCGGGCCTGCGCAGTGAGCGGGATTTCAACTCATCATCGTGCATCTTGCGGCATCATGGCTTCTTCCAGCCTGTTTTTTTCTGCTGCTGCCCCGGCTCGAACCGCTTGTTGTCGTTGATCTCCCTGCTCCCGACCCCATATGGACGGATATCCGTCACAGCCTTTTCCTTCAGTTGAAGAGGCCGGCAACATCAAAGGACCCTGCAATGAAATGGGCAATTGTCTTCATTTATCTCTTTTCCATCCTGTTCATCCACTTCCGAGGTCGGGTGCGCCTGCCCTTCCTTCGGCAGTTCTTCGACCACTCGTCGATCATGTCGCCGATCAATCTGTTCATGTACGCGTTTTCGCGCGTGCCAGCCGTGCCTTATCCGGCCGTCAAGCAGTTTGATGACCTGGCCATCATCGACCAGAACTGGGAAGTGATCCGCGACGAAGCCGTGGCCCTGCGTGAAATGGCCAAGATCAAGGCGGCGGAGAAAAATGATGATGCCGGTTTCAACTCCTTCTTCAAGGCTGGCTGGAAGCGCTTCTACCTCAAGTGGTACAACGCCAGTCATCCCTCGGCCGAGAAGTTCTGCCCCAAGACCGTGGAAATCTTGAAGCGCATTCCCTCGGTCAAGGCCGCCATGTTCGCCGAGCTGGCCCCGGGCGGGACCCTCAATCCGCACCGCGACCCCTTCGCCGGTTCGCTGCGCTACCACCTGGGCCTGGTCACGCCCAACGATGACCGCTGCTTCATCGAAGTCGACGGCCAGCGCTACAGCTGGCGCGATGGCCAGAGCGTGGTGTTCGACGAGACCTTCATCCACTGGGCGCAGAACGGTACCGAGACGAACCGTATCATCCTCTTCTGCGATGTCGAGCGACCGCTGCGCTATCGCTGGGCAGAAGCCATCAATGGCTTCCTCGGCCGCACCATGATGACCGCCGCCGCCTCCCCCAATGAGACCGGCGACCAGACCGGGCGCGTCAACAAGCTGTTCCGTTTCGTCTGGCTGGCCGGGCAGTATCGCCGCCGCTTCAAGAACTGGAACAAGACCGTCTACAAGATCACCAAGTTCGGTCTCATCATTGCCGTCGCCCTGCTGATCATCTATGCCTGAGGCTGGATGGAGGGTAGCCGCCATCGGCAATCCGAAACAAGATCGTAAATGATATAAACAAAAATCGCCGGCTACCCAGTCGGCGATTTTTTTAAGTCAATCCCGGAACTGGCGTATTGATTTTCGGAGCATGAGAAGCAGGACCGGTCGCCGGCAGACAATGTCAGATCAGCGTCAATTCCGCTACACAGCTGGTTTGTAGCCGGTTTGTCTGATATCGGAAGGCGCCCGGGAGAGAAAAACTCACCAAGTCGCACGTAAGTGAAAATCACGCAAGAGTTGGAGTTTCCACATGGAAATGAAATGGAGATTTTTCTGCAGTGAAATGCAGAAACTGCTTCATTCCCCTGCTTGCCGCCTGTAAAATCGCTTTGCTTCCGTGCTAGCTTGATGGCGTGAATCTTGCAACGGGATCGTCTTCGTTGCGCTGTGACATGCCTTGCTCCTGACTGCGCTCCTGCCGATGGCCGGGCACTGCTTCATGGCATGTCAGCCAGCCCGCTGTCGAAGACGCCGGGCAAGCACAGCCGAGTACCGACCATACATAGAACAATGGGCTCATGCAGGACATCGACGACGAGATGAAAAAACCGCTGCTCAAGCATCTGGTAGAAATCACGGCCCACCGGGAGCATTCCCGCCTGGCCATCTCGGTCATCTCCGCGCTGTACCAGCTGACCGACGTCGAGGCCATCCGCATGCTCGACATCTTCACGCTGCGTGATGAACACTTCGTGCAGGAAAAGATGGTCATCCGCGATGGTGCCGTGCACACCATCGCCGAGCTCACCAGCGACGATCCCAAGGAACCGCTGTCGACCTATCCGGCCATGCTGGCCTGCATCCGCAATCATCTCAATGAGTTCCAGGAGACCACGGCCGATGGCCAGCACCTTTTGTGGCTGCCGGTCTGGCTGCATGGCAAGATGAATTCCTGCCTGGAGATCCGTAGCCAGGTTCCCTTTGCACCGGCCATGCTGGACGTGATCCACGGCATCTTCCACGTCTATTGCAATTACCAGAGCCTGCTCGACTACAGCGAGCGCGATGCACTCACTGGCCTGTTCAACCGCAAGACCTTCGATGAACAGTTCACCCGCTACGCCTTTGCCATCGCGCCGCACGAGGCGCACTCGGTGGACCGTGACGAGCGCCGTCACGAGAGCAACGACGAACCCAAGGGTCACTGGCTGGCGGTGGTCGACATCGATCACTTCAAACAGGTCAATGATCGCTACGGCCATCTGTACGGGGATGAGGTGTTGATCCTGGTGGCCAATATCCTGCGCGCATCGTTCCGTGCGCATGACCGCATCTTCCGTTTCGGTGGTGAGGAATTCGTGATCTTGCTGCGCTCGACCACGCTCACCGATGCGCGCAAGATCTTCGACCGCTTCCGCCAGAACGTGCAGGAATACGATTTCCCGCAGGTCGGCAAGGTGACGGTGAGCCTGGGTTTCGTCAATATCGCGCGGGAGACGCCGGTGGTGATCCTGGGCCATGCCGACCAGGCGCTCTATCACGCCAAGAAGAGCGGTCGCAATCGCATCTGCTACTACCAGGAACTGGTCAATTCGGGTGTGCTGCGCTCGGGTATCACGACCAACGACACGGTGGAATTCTTTTAGTCGGTCCACCTGCACAGACCTGCACCGGGGCCGCGCGAGCGGTCTTTTTTTTCACCTGCGCTTTGTGTGTGCTGCCCTGCAAGGCAGATGGGGACTGGCCGGACTCATGCACGGCGTGCATTCGTTCATGTTTCAAAAGCATGAGACAACGACGTGCCGCCTTCGTATGATTGCCCTCGTCCGGCAGCGCATGCCTGAGGCGATATCCATCATTGCTCAGGACAGGCGCGCCAGCAAGCAAGGTGTTTTTGTGTTGTAACCTGAGCTATCCTCAGTTCCCTCTTGGCCCCGCTTCGGCGGGGCTTTTTTCGCTCTTGCAAAGTAGCTCAGAAATCCAGTTGCTCGATGCTTACTCCCAGTGCCGCTGCGATCCGCTCCAACGACAGCGGGCGCAAGCGGGTACTGCGTTCCTGCTGTGCATAAGCCGACTGCGAGATACCTATGCGCGCGGCGACCTCCTGCTGGGTCAGGTTCAGATGCTCGCGCCAGCTGCGCATGGGGGTCCATTGGTGTTCGACCATCATCGCGACGACCTCGTGCGGAACGTAGGCTTCATCCTCTTGAGGGAGCTCCTTGACATAATCCGCATACGGGATCACGACGAAGGCCGGCTTTCCATCGGCCCCGTGGATGATCTGAGTATTAGTACGTGCGTTCATTGCGCTTGCTCACTTCCTCGATAAAGACAATGCGGACAGTTCCGTCGAAGTTGAAGAAGACTCGATAGTGACCAACCCGAAGCCGAAATTGACAAGGATGATTCGTCAGCGATTTCACTTGCTGGCAATGCGGCATCAGTTCCAACTTGGCCGTTGCGTCCTTGATTCTGATTTGATCGGAGCGGTTGATCTTCAATAACTGCCTGATAGCTCTTGGGTGCCACTTGATCGAATTCATGCGCCTTAATTATAAGTCCATTATCAGTATTTACTCAATTTATTAGACCTGGACTTATTTCTCCGAGTCAGCACGCCAGCTTGCCCATGCCTCCCCTCTGCGGCAAGTCTGTCCCTCCATTCTCTGACGACTTCTCGAAAAACCTGAGCTCCGTGCTCAGGACAACACTGGCTCGGCAATTTCCGGAATCAAGCGAATCGGAATCGACTTGGCCGCCGGCACCTTGCTGCCCCGCGCGTAATGGAACAGCGGAATGAGCCGGTTGAGTTCGGGGAAGTAACCCATCACGCAGCCCACCGGAATATCGAAGGGTTCCACGCGCAGATGATCCACGCGGCGCTCCACGCCATCCTCCGAGACCGTCTCGGCCGTCACGAAATCACCTGCCCCCAATCCCTGCTGCTGCAGATCGCGCTGGTTCATCAGCAGCACGCGGCGCGTCCCCCAGACTCCACGGAAACGATCGTCCAGCGAATACACGGTGGTGTTGAACTGGCTGTCCCCACGCGTGGTCATCAGGCGCAGCACGCCCGCCGCATCAGCGGGCATGTCGGGGTCCGGCTCGAATCCCTGCGGGGTCTTGAAGTTGGCCTTGCCATTGGGTGTCGTCCACTGCCGCTCGCGGGCCGCCAGCGGACGCGCAAAGCCGCCGGGCGTCCACATGCGCTCATTGAAGTCACGGAAGATGTCCGGATAGGTCGCTTCGATGGCGTCACGAATCAGGGCGTAATCCCCGACCCAGGCATTCCAGTCCACGTGTGCATTCGCAGGCAGCAGGCGCTTGGCCAGCTCGGCCACGATGGCCGGTTCCGACAGCAGCCGGGGCGAAGCCGGCTCGGCGCGGCCGCGTGAACCGTGCATGCAGCCGGTACTGTCTTCCACCGACACCGCCTGCTCGCCACTGCGCTGGCGATCGATCTCGATGCGTCCCAGGCAGGGCAGCACGTGGGATGTCTGTCCGTGGATCACGCAGGACCGGTTGAAGTGCGTCACCACCTGAACCGTCAGTGGCAGCTTGCGCCAGGCAGGTTCCATCACACCATGATCGGGAATGGCGCGCACGAAATTGCCGCCCAGCATGAAGAAGGCGGACAACGCGCCGTCACGGATCTTCTCGCAGGCTTCCACCGTATTGAGCCCCTGCTCCATCGGCGGCTCGAAATGATAAAGCGCGCGCAGCTTGTCGTTGGGTACCATCTGCGGTTTTTCGGTGATGCCCACGGTACGCTGGCCCTGCACATTGGAGTGGCCTCGGATCGGGCAGATGCCGGCACCGGGCTTGCCGATATTGCCGCGCATGAGCAGCAGATTGGTCAGCATGTGGATGGTGCGCACCGCTTCGCGATGCTGGGTCACGCCCATGCCATACATGAGCATGGCGCGACCGGCACTGGCATAGGTATCCGCAGCCAACTCCAGCTCTGCACGCGAGACGCCGGCGTGGCGTTCGATCTCGCTCCACTGGGCCGCGCGCGCGGCCGCCGCGAATTCCTCGAAGCCACTGGTGTGTTCCTCGATGAAGGCCACGTCCAGCAGGCGCGGCAAACCTTCAGTACGGGCGCGGTCGTCGCGTTCCAGGATGCGCTTGGCCATGCCGATGGCGGCGGCAGTGTCGCCACCGATCCTGATCTGCACATATTGCGAACTGATGTCGGTATGTGCGGGGGTGATCATCTCCTTGGGCGATTGCGGATTGACAAAGCGCTCCAGGCCGCGTTCGCGCAAGGGATTGAAGGTGATCACCGGGACGCCGCGCTTGCGCGCCTGCTCCAGTGGATGCAGCATGCGCGGGGCATTGGTGCCGGTGTTGTGACCGAAGAAGAGGATGCACTCGGTCTGCCCGAAATCGTCCAGCGTGACCGTGCCCACCGGTACGCCGATGGTCTGCGGCAGCGCCACCGATGTGGATTCGTGGCACATGTTGGAACTGTCCGGCAGGTTGTTGGTGCCATACATGCGCGCCATGAGCTGGTACAGGTAGGAGGTCTCCAGCGAGGCGCGTCCGGAGGCATAGAACACCACCTTCTTCGGATCCATGGCACGCAATTGCGCGGCGATGTCATCGAAGGCCTCGTCCCACGAGACCGGCAGATAGCGGTCGCTGGCGGCGTCGTATTTCATGGGCTCGGTGAGGCGACCGGTGGATTCCAGTTCGAGATCGTTCCAGCTTTCCATCTCGGCCACGGTATGCCGGGCGAAGAACTCAGGCGTGGCACGCTTGCCGGTGATTTCCCAGGCGGTGGCCTTGGCGCCGTTCTCACAGAATTCGAACAGATGCGGATCCGCCGGCTTGGCCCAGGAACAGCTGACGCAAGCAAAGCCATCGGGCTTGTTCTGCTTCATCAGGATGCGCGTGCCGGTAGCGATCACGTGCTCCTGCTGCAGAATGGCACCCAGTGCCTTGACCGAGCCCCAGCCACCGGCGGCGTTGTTGTATTCGTCGAAATGGGCTTGTTCGGGGATATCCTTGGTTTTCATGTCGCTTCTCCGAGCGTGACAGTTTCGTGGGGGGACGCCCTGCGTAATCACCTGGTCGCCCTTTGGCGCGGCGCATGAACATCTTCTGCGTCCGGAGCTTCATGATGAAAGTGACGACGCAATTTGGCTGTAGGCGCTGCACCGATTTTCAGCGCTCCGGATTCCTACAGGCAGCGCTGCGACATGCCCCTGCGCTAATGAATTCCTACGGCAAACACGGCAGCGCGCCGACATCTTGCCAGCGCGAGTACGCGCATACTGCCTCCCATTGCACAGCCTGTGCGCTTGATCTTCTCCCCCGCATCATGATGAGCAGCCCCGCCCGCCGTTACGCTCCACCCTGCCCTTCCTTGCCTGCCGCGCTCGAGGAATTCATCGCGCCCGCCCTGCAGGAAGCCAGCCACGCGCAGCTGCCCATGGTCGCTGCGCGCCTGTTGCGTCAATTGGTGGTGGCGGGACTGGACCGCTTGCCCCTGCCCGGCCAGGGCGAGACGCTGGGTCGCTGGCAAGCGCTGGCCGCCGTCGCCGCTCAGGATCTGTCGCTGGCCAAATTGTTTGAAGCCCATACTGACGCCCTGGCGATCCTGGCCGAGGCCCGGCGGCCCTTGCCGCTGCATTCCATCTGGGCCGTCTGGTGCGCCCAGGGCCGACCGGGCAGCCTGCGCATGACGGCACAGGGAGATCACGTCATCCTCGACGGCGAGAAATCCTGGTGCTCCGGCGCGACCGCTGTCACCCATGCCCTGCTCGGCCACCGTGACGACGACGACCGCTATTGGCTGCTGGCGCTGGAGCTGGGTCAGCCGGGCGTCACCATCATCGAAGATGACTGGGCTGCCATCGGCATGGCAGCCACGCGCACCGCGCGCCTGCACCTGCGCAACGTGGTAGCGCAGGTGGTCGGTGCTCCCGGCTTTTATCTGGAGCGTGCCGGTTTCTGGCACGGCGGCGTCGGCATTGCCGCCTGCTGGTACGGCGCTGCCAGCGCGCTGGTAGCCGCATTGCGACAAGGCTTGAGACGGCGCGCCGACAGCCATGCGCTGGCGCGACTGGGCAGTGCGCTGTGCGGCCAGCATGCGGCAGCTGCCTGCCTGCGCGAGAGTGCCGCACGCATTGATGCTCATCCACGTGCCAACGCCATGCAGGATGCCCTGCGCGCCCGTCTGATCGTGGAGCGATCCAGCCTGCAGATCATCGATGATCTGGGGGCCGCACTCGGTCCCCATCCCTATTGCGGCAGCCGGCACAGTGCGCGCCTGCTGGCCGACCTGCCGGTGTGGCTGCGCCAGAGCCACGCCGAACGCGATCTGGCGGCGCTGGCCAGCGCCAGTCTTGAAGAGGAGCCTTCTCCATGCCTACTGTGAATGCCACGCCGTCCATCGTGACGGCAGACTCGGCGCGCCATATCGATATCGTCCATGGCACCGCCGAGGAGGTGTGGCAATCCTGCCAGCGCCTGCACGCTCTGCCCGAACTGGAGCTGTGCCACCTGGTGCCGCCACGCTCACGTGCGGTCATCCTGGCGCCGCATCCCGATGACGAAACGCTGGGTTGTGGCGGACTGATCGCGCAACTGGCCGGCATGATGCGTGAAATCGCAGTAGTGGCCGTCAGTGACGGTGAGCACAGCCATCCTGCGACATCACCCCTGGCCGCGCGCCTGCCCCTGCTGCGTGCGGCGGAGAGCCGGGCGGCGCTGGAATGTCTGGGCGCGGGTCAGGCACAGATCCTGCGGGCCAGGATTGCGGACGGCCAGATCGGCCAACATCGGCTGGAACTGAAGGCCTGGCTGATCGCGCAATTGCGCCCTACCGACATCGTCTTTGCACCGTGGCGCCTGGACGGCCATCCCGATCACGAAACCGTGGGCGAAGTGGCCGCCGAACTGGAACACGAACTGGGCTGCAAGCTCGTGGAAGTGCCGATCTGGGGCTGGCACTGGGCGCAACCACTGGGGGGCGATTTTCCCTGGGGCCGGGCGCACAAACTCAGCTTCGATGCCGGAACCGGCATGATGAAACGGCGCGCCCTGCGCTGTTATCACAGCCAGGTCGGACGCGACGGCCAACGCGATCCGGTGTTGCCGGCCGGCGTGCTGGCGCACTTCGTGCGGCCCTATGAGGTGTTCTTCCTATGACGACAGCGCAGTTTCCGGCCAGCGGCCATTTCGACCAGTTGTACGCGGCCAGCGACGATCCCTGGAAGACGCGCGAGCGCTGGTACGAACAGCGCAAGCGCGCCATCATCGAGGCCATCCTGCCGCGTCGGCAGTGCAATGCCATCTTCGAACCCGGATGCGGCAGCGGTGAACTGACGCTGCAACTGGCGACCCGCTGCCAGTGGCTGATGGCCTCCGATTTTTGCGCGGAAGCGGTGCGTATCGCCCGGGAAAAGACCGCGCACCTGCCGCACGTCCAGGTGCGCCGGCAGTCGCTGCCCGAACAATGGCCGACGGCGGCGCAGGACATGCCGCCGCTGGGGCTGATCGTGTTTTCCGAGCTGTGCTACTACTTCGACGCACCCAACGTGGCCGAGCTGGCGGCACTGGCCGCCGCCAGCCTGGCACCGCAGGGCCACCTGCTGGCCTGCCACTGGAAGAAGGATTTCGATGACCGCCTGCTGGCCACCCAGCCCATGCACCAGCTCATCGATACCCATCCGCGCCTGAAGCGCCAGGCCTGCTATGAAGACGAGGACATCCTGATCGATCTCTGGCGCAGGATCTGATCCAACCTTGATATCGCACGCACACCATCATTCTGGAAGGAGTGAGCATGATCGGCATCGTCATCCCCGCGCACGACGAAGAAGCCACCCTGCACGCCTGCTTGCGGGCCGTACGCAAGGCCGCTTCGCATGCGCAACTGCAGGGCGAGGCAGTACGCATCGTGGTAGTGCTCGACAGTTGCAGCGATGCTTCCGAGGCCATCGCGCGCCGTCACCCGGTGAGGCTGCTGCCGCTGCAGGTCGGCAATGTCGGCGTGGCGCGCCATCATGGCGCCCGCTCACTGATTGCCGAGGGTGCACGCTGGCTGGCCTTTACCGATGCCGATACCCTGGTCTCGCCCGACTGGCTGGCAGCACAGCTGCACCTGAAAGCGGAAGCGGTCTGTGGCACGGTCACACCCGACAGTTGGCACGATCATCCTCCGGAAGTGCAGCAACGCTTCGCGCGCCACTATCGCGACCAGGACGGCCATGACCATATCCATGGTGCCAATCTCGGCGTCAGTGCAGAAGCGTATGTGCGCGCAGGCGGTTTTCCACCGCTGCGCTGTCATGAGGATGTCGCCCTGGTACAGGCCCTGCAGGGCATCGGCGCCCGCATTGCCTGGAGCGCGCAGGTGCGCGTGGTCACCAGCACCCGCCAACAGAGCAAGGCGCGCGGCGGCTTTGGCGACACCCTGCGACGCTGGGCCAGCGAGGACAGTGCAGCCCTTCTTCCGGTTTAGCGCGCGTTGTCTCCTGATCGCACCACCTGCTGCGCCTGCTCGATGCTCACGTGATGATCTTCCACGGTATTGACCAGCCGCTGGCGCCTGGCACGTGAACCGAAGTTGTTGGCGTAGATCCAGGTGAATTCGGCCCCCAGCAGGAAGATCTGCGCCGAATAGTAGATCCACAGCAGCAGCAGCGCGAACGAGCCGGCCGCCCCGAAGCCCGAGGTCATGCCGGTGCTGCCCAGATACAGGCCGATCAGGTACTTGCCGATGATGAAGAGCACGGTCGTGGCCCCGGCACCGATCCACACGTCATGCCAGGACAGGGTCACGCGCGGCATGAACTTGTAGATCATCGAGAAGAGCGTGGAGAACACCACGAAGGACAGCACGAAGTTGAGCATCTGCAGCAACAGTTGCCAGCCCTCGAACCAACCGCCCCACCAGCGTCCCAGCGCCGCCAGCGCCGCACTGACCACCAGCGAGATGATCAGCAGGAAGCCCAGACCGATGATGAGACCGAAGGACAGCAGCCGCGTACGCGCCAGTTGCCACACACCGCTCTTGCGCTTGACCGCGGGGATGCGCCAGATGCGGTCCAGTGCACTCTGCAGTTCGGAAAACACGGCCGTGGCGCCGATGACCAGCGTCACCACCGAAATGCCGGCGGCGATCATGCCCTCGCGCGGCTGGCTCACCGACTTCAGCAAACCCTGAATGGCGAAGGCCCCTTCGGTACCGACGATGTCGCGGATCTGGTTGACGATCTCGCCCTGCGCGGCGTCGTGGCCGAACAGCATGCCGGCCACCGCGATGGCGATCACCAGCATGGGCGCAATCGAGAAGATGGTGTAGTAGGCGATGGCCGCGCCCATGCTGGGCGCGAAGTCATCGATCCAGGCATTGATGGCGGCCAGGGTCATCTGCCAGGCCTGCTGGGCGCGCGTGCCGCCCCGGATCATCTTGACCTCGGCGGCCGGGTCCAGGTAATCGGAGGGCGCCGGTTCCAGCCTGGCCTTGACGATATCGATGCGGGCCGGCGCATCCGCTGGCAGTGGCGCTTCCTTGTTGCCCTTGGCCGCCGCCGCCCTGGCTCGCGCCGCCCCCTTGCGCCAGGCCGCGATCAGGGGCATGGCCAGGGTCACCACGCGCAAGGCGCGCTCCAGTCCCGCCGACAGCCCATGGTGGCTGCTGCCATGGGAGGCGGTCCCGGCGTGCGCGACGCTCTGCCCCGCCGCCTGGCCCGGTAGCGATGAGGCTGCGGCACGCTGCTGGCGGCGCCTGCGTCCCAGCCATAACCCGACGCCGGCACTGAGCAGTGCACCGGCTACCAGGCCACCAGTGGATGGCACGCCGCCCTCGGCCGGATCAGGGCTGGCTGCAGTATCACGGGAAGCGGGACGAAACGGGTCGGAAGAGCTGCTCATGGAGACCTCGGCTTGACATATTGTTGTGGCAGTGTGACCGATGCGCGGTAATGATTGTTCCTTTTCGTGGGCAGCCCGTCCAGCCCTGTAGGAAGCCGCTGTCGGCGCCCCGGCAAGCAACGCGAAAACGGTGTGCGTGGTATAAAGGATGTCTTGGTGAAAGTCTTCACTGGCGGCATATCGCGTATGAACATTGCACATGAACATCGCCCATGACCCTGCCGCGTGAACATCACCCGTGAACCAGAGCGGCACGCGCCGGTCTGTCTGCATTCTCCCCAGGCCATCGCGCCTGCCCTGCGTTGTCGGCGTCGTTGCCGGAGCGGGCGGCGCCGGCCCTCCCCCAACCTGACGAACGAGGATTGCCCATGTATAAGGACGTACAGCTTTTCATCAACGGCGAATGGACCGCCAGCGCCTCCGGCCGCACCATCGATGTCGTCAACCCGGCGACCGAAGAAGTGATCGGCAAGATTGCCCACGCTGACCGCAGCGACCTGGATCGTGCGCTGGAAGCGGCCAAAAAGGGCTTCGAGACCTGGCGCAACATGTCCGCCTTCGAGCGTTCCAAGATCATGCGCCGCGCCGCCGACCTGCTGCGCGAACGCGTGGACGAAGTGGCGCGCCTGATGACCATGGAACAAGGCAAGCCGCTGGGCGAAGCCAAAATGGAAACCCTGGGCGCAGCCGATACCATCGACTGGTTCGCCGAGGAAGCCCGCCGCACCTACGGCCGCCTGGTGCCGGCCCGCGTGCCGGGTGCCTACCAGATGGTGATCAAGGAGCCGGTCGGTCCGGTGGCCGCCTTCACTCCGTGGAACTTCCCGATCAACCAGGTGGTGCGCAAGCTGTCGGCAGCGCTGGCTGCAGGCTGCTCCATCATCGTCAAGGCTCCGGAAGAAACCCCGGCCTCCCCGGCTGAACTGATCCGCGCCTATGCCGATGCCGGCGTTCCGGCAGGCGTCATCAACCTGGTCTATGGCGTGCCGGCCGAGATCTCGGAATATCTGATCCCGCATCCGGTGATCAGGAAGATTTCCTTCACCGGCTCCACCCCGGTAGGCAAGCAGTTGGCAGCACTGGCCGGCCAGCACATGAAGCGGGCCACCATGGAGCTGGGCGGTCATGCACCGGCCATGGTGTTTGATGATGTTGATGTGGATCTGGCGGCCAAGACCCTGGCCACCTCCAAGTTCCGCAATGCTGGTCAGGTGTGCGTGTCGCCGACCCGCTTCCTGGTGCAGAAGGGTGTTTTCAATGCCTTCGTCGACAAGTTCGTGACCTATGCCGAACAGCTGAAGGTAGGCAATGGACTGGAAGCCGGCGTGAACATGGGTCCGGTGGCCAACAAGCGCCGCATCCCGGCACTGGAAGCGCTGATCGACGATGCCGTCGCACAAGGCGCACAACTGCGTACCGGTGGCAAGCGCATGGGTGACAAGGGTTACTTCTTCCAGCCGACCGTGCTGACCAACGTGCCACTGCATGCCCGCGTGATGAATGAAGAGCCCTTCGGCCCGCTGGCCCTGATCAATTCATTCGAGACCCTCGATGAAGTGATCGCCGAAGCCAACCGCCTGCCCTTCGGTCTGGCCGCCTATGCCTTCGCCAAGTCGGCCCACACCAAGCACGCCCTGGCCGCGCGCGTGGAAAGCGGCATGCTGACCATCAATCACCTGGGTCTGGCGCTGCCGGAACTGCCTTTCGGCGGCGTCAAGGACAGCGGCTACGGTTCCGAAGGCGGCACCGAGGCCATCGAGGCTTACATCAATACCAAGCTGGTGACGCAACTCGATGTGTGACGGCTTGAGTTGATGGGCTGATCGCCCTGCGCGATCAAAAAAAATCGGCGGACCTGCAAGGGTCCGCCGATTTTCTTTTGGCGCTACGCTTTTTATTCTTCGCCACCGCCACCCGAAGGCGGCACCAGGATATCGCGGCTGCCATTGCGCGACATGGCCGAGAGTACACCGGCCGTTTCCATCTGCTCCACCAGACGCGCGGCGCGGTTGTAGCCGATGCGCAATTGCCGCTGCACCGAGGAGATGGAAGCTCGCCGCGTCTTGAGCACGAAGGCCACCGCTTCGTCGTAGAGCGGATCGGATTCTGCATCGCCGCCCTCGCCACCGGCGAACATGTCGGCCTGGGCCGTGTCCTCGGAAATCGGCGGGGCCAGGATTTCCTCGATATAGCGCGGCTCACCGAAGGACTTCAGGTACTCCACCACACGGTGCACCTCCTCATCCGATACGAAGGCGCCATGCACCCGCTGCGGATAGCCCGAGCCCGGCGGCAGGAACAGCATGTCGCCATGGCCCAGCAGGGATTCGGCCCCCATCTGGTCCAGCACGGTGCGCGAGTCGATCTTGGAGGAGACCTGGAAGGCCACGCGAGTCGGGATGTTGGCCTTGATGAGACCGGTGATGACGTCCACCGAAGGACGCTGGGTCGCCAGGATCAGGTGGATGCCAGCCGCGCGCGCCTTCTGTGCCAGACGCGCAATCAGTTCTTCCACCTTCTTGCCGACCACCATCATGAGGTCGGCCAGTTCGTCGATGACGATGACGATGGTCGGCAGTTTTTCCAGCGGCTCGGGCGCGTCGGGCGTCAAGCTGAAGGGATTGGGGATTTTCTCACCCCGGGCAGCGGCTTCATCGAGCTTCTGGTTGTAGCCGGCCAGGTTGCGCACGCCCAGCTTGGACATCTTCTTGTAGCGCCGCTCCATCTCTTCCACCGCCCAGTTCAGCGCATGCGCGGCTTCACGCATGTCGGTCACCACCGGCGCCAGCAGGTGCGGGATGCCTTCGTAGATCGACAGTTCCAGCATCTTGGGATCGATCATGATCAGGCGCACTTCCTCGGGCGTGGCCTTGTAGAGCAGCGAGAGGATCATCGCATTGATGGCCACCGACTTGCCCGAACCCGTGGTGCCGGCCACCAGCATGTGCGGTGCGCGCGCCAGGTCGGTCACCACGGGCGTGCCGGTGATGTCCTTGCCCATGGCAATGGTCAGGTGCGAAGCCGACTTGCGATAAGCCTGCGAATGCACGATCTCGGAGAGCTTGATCATCTGTCGACGCGCATTGGGCAGTTCCAGGCCCATGCAGGTCTTGCCGGGAATGGTCTCGACCACGCGGATGGACGTCAGGCCCAGGGCGCGCGAAAGATCTTTCATCAGGTTGACCACCTGGGCGCCGCGCACGCCTTGCGCGGGCTCGACCTCGAAGCGGGTGATCACCGGACCGGCCTCGGCGCCCAGCACCGTGACCGGCACCTTGAATTCGCGCAGACGCTGCTCGATCAGGCGACCGGTTTCCTGCAATTGTTCGGGGTCGACCTCGATGCGCGATTCGGGCACTTCATCGAGCAGATCCAGCGAGGGCAGCGGGATGTCCACACGCGGCTCGTCGATATCGTCGATCCCCCTCTGCGATGCCATCGCGACCGCTTGCACATGGGCGGGGGCCGGATCGGGCATGCGTACCGTGAAGGCCGGAGCAGGCTGGATGGGCGGCTGTTCGGGCGCCGGGTCGGGCAGCATGTCGAACCAGGGAGCGTTGAAGGTGCCCAGGTCGATGGGTTCCTGCGGTTCGGGCATCGGTGCCGTGAAGGGCGGCACGGCGGGAGCGACGACCGGCGGCGGCACTGGAACCGCAGCGGGCAGCGGCCCCAGGGATGGCGGCAGCGGCTGTCCCTGCGGGCTCAGAGGCACGATGGGCGGCAACTGCGGTTGCGGTTGCGACGGCAGCAGCGCGGCCGTGTCCTGCTCGCCGCTGCTCTGCTGCAGCGAACGCATCAGGCGCGTGGGCACCACATCGGCGCGCTCGGCTGGCTTGTCTGCCGCACTCCCCGCCTCAGGGGGACGACCCACGCTGCTGATGCGAATGCTGCACGTAGGCTGGGCCGGTGCCGGATTGCCGCGCGCAATGGAGGGCGGAATCGGACGGATCGGCGGGGATGGCGTGGCCGCGCGCGACAGGCTGGCATCGGCTGCGGCACTGGCCGCGGAGATGGCACGACTGGCAGCAGCACGCGCCAGCATGGCTTCGGTCGGACGCAGGCTTTCGAAGGCGGCCCATTCGGATTCCGGACGCGGCTTGGCGGCGGGCCCCGCCTGACGCGCATTGAGCGAGGGCCACTTGCCGCCCTGCGCGCTGCCGGTGGGCGTGGCCTGGCCGTTGCGGCTGCCGCCGGTCAGGGCCGACAGGGGGACTTTCCAATCGTCGCGCGGCGCTTGCTCGGCCGGACGTTCGGGTGCCGGGGCCGGCGTCAGGCGCGCCGGACGGGGACGCGGTGCGAAGGGCGAGGCAGGCGGTACGCGCCTGGCAGCGGCCGACGAGGGCGCGCGCGGCAGCGGTGCCCGGCGTTCCGAACCCGGCGGGAAGCTGTTGCGGGATGGGCCGGCAATGCCGTGATGACCGCTCATGCGTACCCGTTCGCTTTCGATGCTGCCGCGGCGCGGCGGCCCGAGGTCCAGCTCCGGATGCTCATCGCGCCCCACAGGGGCGCTGCGACCGAACATCGCGCTCAACACCCATTTCAATCCCAGCGCCAGCAAACCCAGCATCAGCACGGCGGCGATGCCACGGCTGATCTTGCCGCCCAGCGCATCCATGAGGGCCGCGCCCAACAGAGCGGCCCCCGGTCCTTCATCGCCGGAGACCAGTTGCGAACGCACCAGCGACTCGACCGCACTGCTGGCCCCCAGCAGCAGCAGGCTGCCGCACCACAGGCGAATGGCACCGCGCCCGCCGAAGATGGACTTGCGGCCGAGCGCGCGCGCTACCGTGCGCAGCAGCAGCGGCAGCAGCCAGAGGACCGACCAGCCAAACCATTTGACGAAAATCATGCTACTCCCAAACTCCACCGGCCTGGCAGCGCCAGACGGCCTCGTGAATCCATACGGTGCAAGCTATTGCTGCATCGCAGGCTGCGAGTGTAAACCAAACCGGCGCCCTGCCGCCGCACATCGGCTGGCCTTTTGGTGCAGAGCACGCCCGGCCTCAACGGCCATGACAATGGCAATCCATCACGTGATCATTGATCACGCCCACGCCCTGCAGATAGGCATAGATGATGGTGGAACCGACAAACTTGAAACCGCGCCTGGCCAGTTCCTTGGAAATCGCATCCGACAGCGGGGTCTTGGCCGGACAATCCGCCAGCGAGGCCCAGCGGTTGACGATGGGCTGGCCATCGACCTTGCCCCACAGATAGGCGTCGAGCCCGCCCACTTCCTCGCGCAGTTGCAGATAGGCACGTGCATTGCCGATGGTGGCAGCCACCTTCAGGCGGTTGCGCACGATGCCGGGATTGGCCAGCAATTGCGCCACCTTGCGCTCGTCATAACGGGCAATCTTCTCGGCATCCCAGTCGTCGAAGGCGGCACGGTA
Source organism: Herbaspirillum sp. FG34 (assembly GCF_057809315.1). Lineage (NCBI taxonomy): Bacteria > Pseudomonadati > Pseudomonadota > Betaproteobacteria > Burkholderiales > Oxalobacteraceae > Herbaspirillum > Herbaspirillum sp. FG34. The sequence goes on from NZ_JBMDJS010000001.1 coordinate 187,382, forward strand.
GCTCTCGCGCTTGTTGAGCACGGTCTCCCACGACAGCCCGGCCTGGGCTCCTTCCAGGTTGAGCATCTCGAAGAGGCGCCTTTCATCGCGGCAGGGCACCCCCCATTCGTGGTCGTGATACTGCACATAGCGCGGATTGGCCAGGTTGACCCAGCCGCAGCGGACAGGTGTTTGCGTCATGATCATGTTGCTTTCTTCATATCGGCCAGATCAGACCGGCCACAGCGGCGGCTCATCCATCAGCGCGATCTGTTCGCGCAGCTCCAGGATGCGGTCCTGCCAGTATCGTTGGGTATTGAACCAGGGAAAGGCTACCGGGAAGGCCGGATCATCCCAGCGCCGCGCCAGCCAGGCGGAATAATGGATCAGGCGCAGGGTGCGCAGGGCTTCGATCAGATACAGCTCGCGCGGCTCGAATTCGCAGAAACTTTCATATCCCGCCAACAGGTCGGCCAGCTGGCCGACCATCTCGCGGCGCTCCCCCGAGAGCAGCATCCACAGGTCCTGCACGGCAGGACCACTGCGGCTGTCATCGAAATCGACGAAGTGCGGGCCGGCGTCGGTCCACAACACGTTACCGACATGGCAATCCCCATGCAGGCGCAGCGTGCGGATCGCCCCGGCCCGGTCGTAGCAGCGACGCACGCCGTCCAGTGCCTGCTGGACCGTGGTGCGCCAGGCGGTGGCCACATCCATCGGGATGAAATCATGCGCCAGCAGCCAGTCGCGCGGTTCTTCGCCGAAGCTGGTGATATCCAGCGCGGGGCGGGCAGCGAAAGGACTGCGCAGGCCGACCGCATGGATGCGGCCAATGAAGCGCCCCAGGCGCTCCAGGGTATCGGCGTCGTCCAGCTCGGGCGCGCGGCCCCCATGGCGGCGGAAAACGGCGAAGCGGAAACCGGCATGGCGATGCAGGGTAGCGCCGTTGTCCAGACGCATGGCGGGCACCACCGGCACCTCTTCGTCGGCCAACTCCTGCGAAAATGCGTGTTCTTCGAGGATCTGCTCCTCACTCCAGCGCAAGGGACGGTAAAACTTGGCCACCAGCGGCGGGCCGTCCTCCATGCCGACCTGGTAGACGCGGTTTTCATAGCTGTTCAGGGCCAGCAGGCGACCGTCGCCATACAGGCCCAGCGCATCGAGGGCATCGAGCACCGTATCGGGCGAGAGCGTGGCGAAGGAAGTGGCGTCGGGCAGATCGGGAGCGGGGGCGGCGGGATTCATCCGTCTATTGTACTGTCCGCAGGCGTGGGCGCCGCATCAGAATGCCGGGTGCCAACCGACAACACTCGCGCCCCCGGCGCAATGCCTTTACACTCCTGCCTTTAGCATCTGTCACTGGAACCATCATGCAGCTTGACCAGCCCCTTTCCGACGCCGAATTCGACGAACTCGACGATTTTCTCCTCTCCGATCGCTGCGCCGACGATGTGATGACCATGGACACCCTGCACGGTTACCTGACGGCGCTGGCCATCGGTCCGCAGGAAGTGCTGATGGCCGAATGGCTGCCGCGCGTCTGGGGCAGCCGTCCCGAAGACACTCCCAAGTTCAAGAATGGCAAGGAAGCCGAGCGCATCACCAGTCTGATCGCGCGCACCATGAACGAAATCGCCATCACCTTCGAGGTCGCGCCCAAGGAATATGAACCGCTCTTCTGCGAGCGCGAGCACGAAGGCAAACCGCTGCTGGATGCCGAAGCCTGGGCCTGGGGCTTCTGGGAAGGTATCCAGTTGCGCGCGGCGCAGTGGGATGAAATCTTCCACTCCAACCTGGCGCCGCTGATGCGTCCGATCTACCTGCTCGGATCAGAAGAGCTGGAAGAGGAAGAAACCAGACTCATCGACGACCCGGTCAAGACCCACAAGCTGGCCATCGAGATCGAAGCTGCCATCCCGCACATCCACCGCTACTGGGCGCCCAAACGCAAGTCGGCGGTGGAACAGGTGCAGCGCGATGCGCCCAAGACCGGTCGCAACGATGCCTGCCCCTGCGGCAGCGGCAAGAAGTACAAGAAATGCTGCGGGGCAGATTCGGAAGAATGATTCACCCACCCCCATGAAAAAGGCGCGCCAGATACCGGGCGCGCCTTGTTTCTTCATACAGGACGGTTTTTTCTGCCAACCGCCCTGCCACCCTGCCACCTTGCATCATTCCTTGATGAAGTGCTCGCGGTAGTACTTCAGTTCTTCGATGGATTCGAGGATATCGGCCAGGGCGGTGTGCATCTGGCGCTTCTTGAAACCGGTGGCGATTTCGGGCTTCCAGCGCTTGCAGAGTTCCTTCAGGGTCGACACATCCAGGTTGCGATAATGGAAGAATTCTTCCAGCTTGGGCATGCCGCGCACCATGAAGCGGCGATCCTGGCAGATGGAATTGCCGCACATGGGCGACTTGCCGGCCGGGACGTATTGCTTCAGGAAGGCGATGATCTGCTGTTCGGCGTCGGCTTCGGTGACGGTGGAGGCCTTGACGCGGTCGATCAGGCCGGAACGGCCGTGGGTACCCTTGTTCCAGGCGTCCATGCCGTCCAGCAGTTCGTCGGACTGGTGGATGGCCAGGACCGGGCCTTCGCCCAGCACGTTCAGTTCGGCATCGGTAACCACCACGGCCACTTCGATGATGCGATCCTTGTCCGGATCCAGGCCGGTCATTTCCATATCGACCCAGACCAGGTTCATTTCATTGGGCCGGACAGGCGCGGCGGGGGCTTGTGACATAATTCTTCCTTATTGACGGGATGGGGTCTGGCCCCATCTACTGCAGGGTTCATTGCTGGGTTCGCTCGCCCGGATCGGACCGGACGGCACGGCGCGCAAGCCTGCCACCGGCGTCGGCTGGGGCAGATCGCGGGCCTGGGCCTCGAACTTCCGCCATTTTCGCACAGGGACAGCATGTCTTCACTTTCGTTTTCGGTTTTGTTCGTCGTATTCCTGGCCATCAGCCTGGGCGTGCGTTTCTGGCTGGCCTCGCGCCACATTCGCCATGTCATCGCCCATCGCGCCGCCGTGCCCTCCGAGTTCGCGGAAAAGATCCCGCTATCGGCCCACCAGAAGGCGGCCGACTACACGGTTGCGCGCACCAAGTTCGGTCTGGTGACGCTGCTGGTCAATGCCGCGGTCCTGATCGGCTTCACCCTGCTGGGCGGGCTGCAATGGCTCTCCAGCCTGCTGCTGGGCTGGACCGGGGGGCCGGGCATGCTGTACCAGATTGCGCTGGTGGCCGGCTTCGGACTCATTTCGGGCGCAGTGGACCTGCCCTTCGACTACTACCGCCAGTTCAGGCTGGAGGCCGGTTTCGGCTTCAACAAGATGACCCCTGGCCTGTTCTTCAGCGACATGATCAAGCAAACCCTGCTGGGCGCCGTGATCGGCCTGACGCTGCTGTGGGTGGTGCTGGTGTTGATGGAGAAGGCCGGCGCGTTGTGGTGGTTTTATACCTGGATCGTGCTGTGCGCTTTCCAGCTGCTGATGCTGGTGATCTACCCCAGCTTCATCGCGCCGCTGTTCAACAAATTTACCGCGCTGGAGGATGACAGCCTGCGCAGCCGCATCGAGGGCCTGATGCAGCGCGTCGGTTTCGCCTCCAAGGGCCTGTTCGTGATGGATGGTTCCAAGCGCAGCGCGCATGGCAATGCCTACTTCTCGGGCTTCGGTTCGGGCAAGCGCATCGTCTTCTTCGATACCCTGCTGGCGCGCCTGGCCCCGCATGAGATCGAAGCGGTGCTGGCCCATGAACTGGGTCACTTCAAGCTCAAGCACATCGTCAAGCGCGTGGTGGTGATGTTCGGCCTGTCGCTGGCCTTCCTGGCGCTGCTGGGCTATCTGAAGGGCCAGGCCTGGTTCTACACCGGCCTGGGCGTGGAGCCGATGCTGCTGGGCAGTAACGATGCCATGGCGCTGATCCTGTTCATGCTGGTGCTGCCTATCTTCACTTTCCTGTTCTCGCCGCTGTCGTCGCTGTCCTCGCGCAAGCACGAGTTCGAGGCCGATGCCTTCGCCGCGCAGCACACCAATGCACAGGACCTGGTCTCGGCGCTGGTCAAGCTGTATGAAGACAATGCCTCGACCCTCACGCCCGATCCGCTGCACTCGGCCTTCTATGATTCGCATCCGCCGGCGTCACTGCGCATCCAGCATCTGCATGGCGCGATGGCTGCAGCCGGCGGCAATCACTAAATTTTTCATCGTATTCAAGGCGGGCGTCATGAATGACATTGCCCGCCGCAGGAGAACCCCATGAGCATCACCGCAAGCACCCTCGCCGCTTCCCGCTGCATCCAGCCCATCGAGGCACTGGATGAGGCCGCCATCGCCAGCCACCTGGCCGCCCTGCCCGAGTGGAAGATCGAGGGCGGCAAGCTGGCGCGCAGCTTTGCCTTCGGCAACTATTACGAGACCCTGGCCTTCGTCAATGCAATCGCCTGGATCATTCACGCGGACGACCATCATCCGGAACTGGTCGTCACCTACAACCGTTGCAGCGTGAAGTTCGACACCCACAGCGTCAATCAAGGCCGTGGCGGTCTGTCGGCCAATGACTTCATCTGCGCGGCCAAGGTCGACGCCATCTTCGCCCAGCGTGCACCGGCCTGATGGGAGTCCGCAAGCAAGGTGCGCGCAGCGCACGGGCGGGATCGGCAACGGGCAAGGCCGAGCTGGAACCGGGGCTGGTCATTGCCGCCCATGGACGTCACTACCTGGTGCAGGCAGGTGAACAGAAACTCAATTGTGTCACCCGCGGCAAGAAGAGCGACGTGGCCGTGGGCGATCATATTCGTCTGGCGCGCACCTCTGCCGACCAGGGCGTGGTGGAGAGCATCGACGAGCGTCGCACCCTGCTCTATCGCTCGGACCAGTACAAGTCCAAGCTGCTGGCGGCCAACGTGGATCAACTCTTCATCGTGGTGGCGACCGAACCGAGTTTTTCGGATGATCTGGTCTCGCGTTCGCTGGTGGCCGCCGAATCAGCTGGCGTGGCGGCGCACCTGATCCTGAACAAGACCGATATCACCGAAGCGCTGCCGAGGACGCGCGAGCGCCTGCAGGTCTACGCGCGGCTGGGCTATCCGGTGCACGAAGTCTCGGCCAAGGCGCAGCCGGAAGAAACCCGCGCGGCCTTCATGCCGCTGCTGGCCGGCAAGAGCACCATCCTGATCGGCCAGTCGGGCATGGGCAAGTCCTCCATCATCAACCTGATCGTGCCGGACGCCGATATCGCCACCCGCGAGATTTCGGCCGCGCTCGATACCGGCAAGCACACCACTACCTTCACCCGGCTATACCAGATGGAGCAGCAAGCCAGCATCATCGATTCGCCGGGCTTCCAGGAGTTCGGGCTGTACCAGCTGTCTGAAGGCATGCTGGAACGCGCCTTCCGCGACTTCACGCCGTATCTGGGCAAGTGCCGTTTCTACAACTGCCACCATCTCAACGAGCCGGGCTGCGCGGTGCTGGAGGCGGTGCAGGCCGGCGAGATTGCGGGCATGCGGCACCAGCTGTATGCGCAGCTGGTGCATGAGTCTTCGCAGACCTTGTACTGATCCTGCTGCCGCTCAGAACTTGTAGGCCGCCGTGAAGACCAGCGCACGCGGTGCGCCCGGCGCGATCTGCGACACACCGGTGGCGCTGGCATAGTAGCGGCGGTTGCTCAGGTTGGTGATCGCCAGCGTATAGTCGGCCCGTGCCAGGCGATAGCCCAGCATGGCGTCCCAGCGGGCGTAGCCAGGCAGTTCGAGCAGGTTCTCGCGATCGGCAAAGCGCGCGCCCTCATAGACTAAGCCGGTCTCGCCGAACCAGCCCTGGGGAGGCGCATAGGCGACGAACAGGCTGCCGTTGAGCGCCGACACCCCTGACGGGCGTTTGCCCGCCAGTTGCGTCTCGGCCCTGACGACGCGTGAATTCTGCCGGGTCCAGCCACCGCGCACGAACCAGTGGCGCGCCAGCTCTCCGGCCACGCTGAACTCAATGCCGCGATTGCGTTCCAGCCCGGTCTGGCTGAATACGTCGGGCTGTACCGGATCGCGCACGATGCGGTTGTAGAGTTCCAGTTCGAACCAGGCCAGCGTGGTGCTGATTTTGCGCTGGAGCCAGTCGCTCTTGACGCCGGCTTCGAGCTGGCGGCTGAATTGCGGACCGAGGTCGTTGCCATTGCCCTTGGCGCCCGGAGACAGACCGATCACGTCGCCGCCGACCGGTGCGTAGTTCTTGCTCCAGGAAGCGTAGAAATGATGCTCGGGCAGTGCCTCCCACACCGCACCGATGCGCGGGCTCAGTGCATGACTGGAGCGCTCGCTGCGCAGCTTGAGCAGGCGGCTGCGCGAATCCACCTCGAAGTGATCCCAACGCAAGCCCACCAGCCCCTTCACGCGCGCGCCCAGGTCGATCTGGTCTTGCGCATAGAAACCGGTCGTCTTCACCTTGTGATAGTTCATCTGCCAGGGCTGCGGCAGCGAACCTGCGTTGTCGTGCTGGTCCGGGTCGGTCAGGGAGACCGGGCGCGCCGAGCCCATCCACAGCCTGGGCTCGCGCTTTTGCCAGCCGTACTCGGCACCGGCCAGCAACTGGTGCTGCACTGCGCCCGTGGCGAGCTTGCCCAGCACTTCCAGATTGACCTGTACATTGCGCTGCTGCAGGTTCTGCTGAAAGCGGCTGCGCTGCACGCGCCCCAGATCGGGCCCCGCGCTCACAAAGGGTTGGCTGGTGAAGGTATTGTCAAAGTCGCTGTTGAGATCGAACACGCTCACCTTCTGGCGCAGGCTCCAGTCGGGCGCGATGGCGCGTATCAGGGTGGAGCGCAGGTTCAGGCTGGTATCACGAATGAAGTCGCGTCCGGCCGCACCGAAGAAGGTGCGATCGGACGCCACCGGCAAGGTATAGGCACGGGCCGTACCATTGCGCGTGACTGCCGTCACCCGCGCCGGTACGCCGCGATCGGGGATGCGGTCGTATTCGTCGTAGTCGGCTTGCAGCAGCCAGCTGTCAGGGCCGGACTCCCATTTCAGCGCGGGCGCGAAGTATTGGCGCGTGCCCCGCACCTCATGGCGGAAGTGCGTCTCGTGCTCACGCCCGGCATTGATGCGCAGCGCCCATTGCGCTCCCAGCGGACGATTCCAGTCCACCGCCGCGCCCAGCTGGCCGCGACTGCCCCAGGTGGCCGACACCAGGCCAAAGTCTTCCCGTGTGGGCTGCTTGCTGATGCGGTTGATCACGCCGCCGCCACTGCCGCGCCCGTAAAGGACGGCGGCCGGGCCCTTGAGGATCTCGATGCGCTCGATGTTGCCCAGACTGCGCACGTATTGCGCATCGTCGCGCATGCCGTCCAGAAGCGTGTCGCCCGCATTGGAAAAGCCCCGCAGCCGGAAGGCATCGAAGCGCGTATCGGAGACATTGGACACACCCGGCACCCCGACCAAGGCGGCCGCCAGCCCACGACCACCGTAAGCCCGGACTTGGGCAGCATCGACCGCCTGCACCGTCTGCGGCACTTCGCGCACATCGGTGGCGGTGCGGGTAGCGCTCTCCAAGGGACCAGGACGCGGATCCTGCACGCTGCGCTGGCCGCGCACCTCGATCGCAGGCAGGGGGGCGGCGTCGCTCCCCTCGCCTTCTTCTGCCGCATCAGCGGCATAAGAAGGTATGGGAAACGCGAACAAGGCGGCCACCAGAGCCGCCGACAAGGTGCGCAGCTTCGGCGGTGAAGCAAGGGAAGAGCAGCAAGACCGCTGCAAACCCCGCAGGCGACTCGGCAAAGAAGACGTGTGCGACATGACAGCTATTCCTTTCAGGCGATGGAAAGCTGCGGATTCTAGCCATCTAAATAGTAATAATTCTCATTTATAACGAGACTTTGGCCGATCGCTCGCACTTAGTGAGCATTCCTCGAAAAAGCTGGATGCGGTTTTCGAAAAGTTTCTTCACGTGGATAGAAGGAATTCGAGGCGCCCACGCGGTGGTGTGCGCGGATCTTCACCTTTGACGCAAAAAGGCCGATGCCGAGGAGTTTCTTTCAGGCAAGTACTGCGGGTATCTTTTTGAGCCGAATCCCTTATAATCTAAGGAGTTAACGACTATCGGCGGCAGGCGCCACACTGGCCGCCGTTTTTATTTATGGCAATCAAACACTACCTTCAGTTTTCCGACTTTACGCTTGATGAATACGAATACGTGATCGAACGTTCCCGTGTGATCAAACGTAAGTTCAAGAATTACGAGCCCCATCACACGCTGGCCGATCGTACCCTGGTGATGGTGTTCGAAAAGAACTCAACCCGTACCCGCCTCTCGTTTGAGGCTGGCATGCACCAGATGGGCGGCGCGGCAATCTACCTCAACACCCGCGACAGCCAGCTTGGCCGTGGCGAACCGGTGGAAGATGCGGCACAAGTGATGTCACGCATGTGCGACGTCATCATGATCCGCACCTACGGCCAGGAAATCATCGAGCGCTTTGCCGCCCATTCGCGCGTACCTGTCATCAACGGCCTGACCAACGAGCAGCATCCCTGCCAGGTGCTGGCCGATGTGTTCACCTACATCGAGCATCGCGGCAGCATCCAGGGCAAGATCGTGGCCTGGGTTGGTGACGCCAACAACATGCTCTATTCGTGGCTGCAGGCAGCCGAGGTGTTTGGCTTCCATGTCAACGTCTCCACCCCCAAGGGTTACGACATCGATCCGGCCCAGGTCTCGCCGGGCAACAAGCACTACAGCTTCTTCGCCGATCCGGCCGATGCCTGCCAGGATGCCGACCTGGTCACCACCGACGTGTGGACCAGCATGGGCTACGAGGCCGAGAACAATGCCCGCCTGAAGGCCTTCGATGGCTGGATCGTGGACCAGGCCAAGATGGCGCGCGCCAAGAAGGATGCGCTCTTCATGCACTGCCTGCCCGCGCACCGTGGCGAGGAAGTGGCCGCCGAAGTGATCGACGGCCCGCAATCGGTGGTCTGGGACGAGGCGGAAAACCGCCTGCACGTGCAGAAGGCCCTGCTCGAATACCTGGTGCACGGCCGCTTCGATTAAGCCGCCTGCCCCCTACTGCAAGAATCACGCTCAACACTTCAATCATCGCAACGTCAAGATCATGTCCAACATCCTGCAATCCGTCCCGGTCAATCAAAAAGTCGGCATCGCCTTCTCCGGCGGCCTCGATACCAGCGCCGCACTGACCTGGATGCGCCAGAAGGGCGCCATCCCCTACGCCTACACCGCCAACCTGGGCCAGCCGGATGAGCCGGACTATGACGCCATCCCCAAGAAGGCCATGCAATACGGTGCCGAACTGGCGCGCCTGATCGACTGCCGCGAACAGCTGGCCAACGAAGGCATTGCCGCCCTGCAAAGCGGTGCCTTCCACATCTCCACCGCCGGCATCACCTACTTCAACACCACCCCGCTGGGCCGCGCCGTGACCGGCACCATGCTGGTGTCGGCCATGCGTGAAGACAACGTCGACATCTGGGGCGATGGCAGCACCTACAAGGGCAACGACATCGAGCGCTTCTATCGCTACGGCCTGCTGGTGAACCCCAACCTGAAGATCTACAAGCCCTGGCTGGACAGCACCTTCATCGACGAACTGGGCGGCCGCAAGGAAATGTCCGAGTTCATGATCAAGTCCGGCTTCGACTACAAGATGTCGGTGGAAAAGGCCTACTCGACCGATTCCAACATGCTGGGCGCGACCCACGAAGCCAAGGACCTGGAATTCCTCAACAGCGGCATCAAGATCGTGCAGCCCATCATGGGCGTGGCGTTCTGGCGCGATGACGTGGAAGTCAAGGCCGAGACGGTCACCGTGCGCTTCGAAGAAGGCCGTCCGGTGGCGTTGAACGGCAAGACCTTCGCCAGCATGACCGAGCTGATCCTGGAAGCCAACCGCATCGGTGGCCGCCATGGCCTGGGCATGAGCGACCAGATCGAGAACCGCATCATCGAAGCCAAGAGCCGCGGCATCTACGAAGCCCCGGGCCTGGCCCTGCTGTTCATCGCCTACGAGCGCCTGGTCACCGGCATCCACAACGAAGACACCATCGAACAGTACCGCGACAACGGCCGCAAGCTGGGCCGCCTGCTGTATCAAGGCCGCTGGTTCGATTCGCAAGCCATCATGCTGCGCGAGACCGCCCAGCGCTGGGTGGCGCGCGCCATCACCGGCGAAGTCACGGTGGAACTGCGTCGCGGCAATGACTACTCGATCCTCAACACCGAGTCGCCCAACCTGACCTACCACCCGGAACGCCTGACCATGGAAAAGGGCGAAGGCAGCTTCTCGGCCATCGACCGCATCGGCCAGTTGACCATGCGCAACCTGGACATCGCCGACACCCGCCAGAAGCTGTCGATCTACCAGAACACCGGTCTGCTCGATTCCAGCACTGCCGTGTCGCTGCCGCTGCTGGGCAAGGACGAAAAGTAATTCCCGCTGGATTCACCTTTACCGTTTAATGGAAGCGATTCGATGAGCACTCAATTCGACAACGTCACCGTCCTGAAAAAGGGCAACGTCTACTTCGACGGCAAGTGTGTCTCGCACACCGTGCTGCTGGCCGATGGCAGCAAGAAGACCCTGGGCGTGATCCTGCCCTCGACGCTGAACTTCAGCACCGGCGCACCGGAAATCATGGAAATCAACGGCGGCAGCTGCCGCGTGCGTCTGAAGGGCGAAGAAGCCTGGAATACCTACGCTGCCGGCACCACCTTCAGCGTACCGGGCAACTCCAGCTTCGACATCGAAGTGACCGAGACCCTGGATTACGTCTGCCACTTCGGCTGATACATCCCGAGCCTGAATGAAAAAGCCGTCCGGTAGCGATACCGGACGGCTTTTTTACGTCTTCACACAGGAGTGCGCTCAGATGAAGACCGGTTCCGGCTCCAGCTGGACGCCGAACTTTTCCTTCACATCCTCCTGGATCGCCTTGGCCAGCCTGGCTACCTCCGCCCCGGTCGCACCGCCCCGGTTGACCAGCACCAGTGCCTGTTGTTCATATACCCCTGCACGCCCGATGCTCTTGCCCTTCCACCCGCAGCGGTCGATCAGCCAGCCGGCGGCGAGCTTGTAGTGATCGTCATCGACGCGATAGCTGACCAGGTTGTTGTATTGCGCCAGCAAGGTATCGCGCAGACGGGCCGACACGATGGGGTTCTTGAAGAAGCTGCCGGCGTTGCCGATCCTGGCAGGATCGGGCAGCTTGCGGGTACGGATGGCGATGACGGCATCGGCGATGTCACGCGGACCGGGTTCGGTGATGCCGCGCTCCTGCAGGGCCTGGGCAACGTCGGCGTAGTTGGCATTGGCGTGCCAGTGCTTGGGCAGTGCGAATGTCACTGCCAGTACCACGGCGCGGTCGCGCAGTTCCTGCTTGAAGATGCTGTCGCGGTAGCCGAAGCGGCAGGCTTCATGGTCGAGGGTGAGCAGTTCGCCGCTGACCAAGTCGAAGGCTTGCAGGCTGTGGAAACGGTCCTTGATCTCGATGCCGTAGGCGCCGATGTTCTGGATGGGCGCGGCACCGACGCTGCCGGGGATAAGTGAAAGATTCTCCAGCCCGCCCAGGCCCTGTTGCAGCGTCCACTGGACGAAGGCGTGCCAGTTCTCGCCGGCGGCGGCGCGCACGTAGATGAAGTTTTCATCCTCGCCGGTGATCTCTATGCCCCTACCCTGCATATGCAGCACCAGTCCGCTGAAGTCTTGTGTCAGCAGCAGGTTGCTGCCGCCGCCCAGGACCAGGCGCGGCAGGGCCATCAGGGCGCTATCCTCGCGCAGCGCATGGAGGGTCCGGGCATCCGTGACGGGCAGGTAGGCACGGGCCCGTGCCTCGATCCCGAAGGTATTGAGGGTGCGCAGGGAAATGTCGTGCTGGACGGGAAGTGAAGAAGTGCTCATAGGGGTGGGATTATATCGCCCACGCGGGGGCAAATCCGCTGACAGCGGCCTGGCGATGGCGGCGGGGGCGCCAGTCCGTTAAAATCACGGCTTGGACGCCGGCCTTCGCCGGCTGCAAGAACATAAGGAACAAGCCATGCCCTCATTCGATACCGTCTGCGAAGCCAACCTGGTGGAAGTCAAGAACGCCGTGGACCAGGCCAACAAGGAAATCTCCACCCGTTTCGACTTCAAGGGCACTGACGCCCGCGTCGAGCAGAAGGAGCGCGAGCTGACCGCCTTTGCCGACTCGGACTTCCAGCTGAGCCAGGTGCGCGATGTGCTGACCAACAAGATGACCAAGCGCAACGTCGATGTGCGCTTCCTGGACGAAGGCAAGATCGAGAAGATCGGCGGCGACAAGGTCAAGCAGGTCATCAAGGTGAAGAACGGCATCGAAAGCGACGACGCCAAGAAGATCGTGCGCGTCATCAAGGACAGCAAGATGAAGGTGCAAGCCAGCATCCAGGGCGACGCCGTGCGCATCACCGGCGCCAAGCGCGACGACCTGCAGGCGGCCATGGCGCTGCTGCGCAAGGAGATCAAGGAGATTCCGCTGGAGTTCAACAACTTCCGCGACTGATCCCCTGCATCGCATTCCACAAAAAACGCCGGCTATTGCCGGCGTTTGTTTTTGGCGCCAGCTCGATGATATTCGAGAAAACGTAGCTGATTGCTTGAGGGCAAGCGGGTTTCCGCGCCGCCAAATCTACACTCCTTCCACCCAAAAATATCGGCGTCTCTTGAAGCGAGCGCTGATGGGCTGTTTGGGCAAGCTGCCAACTGACGGAAGGAGCAAAGATGGAACACACGCAACCCGAAACGCTGCACCTCGCAGTCCGAGACCGACTCAATCCGCGTCGAGAAGGCGCTTGCGCCATTGGCATCACTTCGTCGCAGCTGCGGGAATATCCCGCCTCCAACGGAGGTTTGAAATGAAGATCATCGGCTGGATTCGCTATGGCGATAAAGCCGCCTGCGGCGGGACGGTGATTGAGGGTGACCAGACTTGCCGCAGTCATGGGCGGGCTTATGCCTTTCAGGGGGCTCGGGTGGCTTGCCGACAGGACTGCATCATTGCTGATGGATTTCCTCGCTCTACGCTCACCAATGGACGGGCTCAGGTTATTCATGGGATGAAGACCAGTGCCGGGTGTCCATTGCTTTCCACGCTCAATGAGGTTGATGGCGTGGGCAATGCGAGCGGTGAAGCAGTCGCGTCCAATTTCTATCAAACAACCCAAGGCGACTGGCTACCAAAATTTGGACCTGAACATCTCACAGAAGAAAGCCCGGATGAACAAGTGCGCGCCATCGATGGCAAGACCGGCGAGCCGATACCTGATCTGGCGTATTACATCAAGGCACCGGACGGAACTACTTACGGCGGCTACACCGATGCCAACGGCTTATGTGAACGAGTCGCGACCTATCATCCTGAGGAACTGAGCGTCTGGTTCGGCGAGGATGCAGAAACAAAAATGCGGGAGGGATGATGGGAGCAAAGGTCAAGACTAACCACGAAAAGGGCTCAACGGTGCCGGTGAAGCACGACCGCAAAGTACGTTTGTTACTATGGGGAGGCGCTGCAACTCCATCAGACAATTACACCTTCGAGCACGCAAAAAACAACGTACTGCGCGACTATAAAGCTCAGGACAAAAGCAAATTTATCTTAGTGGTAAAGCGGATATATGTCGCAAAAGACATTGTCAGCATCATCAATTCGCAAACGACTGGAAGCATTCAGTCTCTCGACATATGGACGCACGGGGGCCCTCAAGCACTATACCTAACTACCGCAGATCCCCCACCGCCGAAGGACTCCTCGTGGATTAGGAAAAAAGCTTATGAAGCAAATAGATGGGTCCTACACAACTCCAGTCTATACCGCACAAGAACCCGAATGATATTCAATGCAGCGGGATGGGTGGAAGGTTCCGCACTGGTGGACGACATAGAGTTTTCGAAGTTTTCCGAAAATGCGAGAGTCGAACTACATGGATGTGCAACAGCGGCAAATCCATCCGATGCCGACAACATCGCCGCCGATATTTCAGAAAAACTAGCCTTAGCAGGAAAAGAAATGTCATTCGTAATCGGCCATATTGAGAATGCTGTTCCGGTTATCAAAGGTGAAGGAAAAACACGCGCGCCAGAGCAAGACTATAGGTTCGGTGAAAGAGCGATATTCAAGCACGGAAAACTGGTCTCTATTACGGAAAAACAAGGCGACCTTAGCGACAAAGAGCTTGAAAAATGATGCGAAAAAAATATCTGGCACATACTTTCATCAGCGCCTCGTTACTTCTATTGGGTGCCATAGGTATCTGCGTTTATCCATTCACGCTGTCAAATCCAGACGTAACGATACAAGTCTTCGATAGGCGTTATGCCTGCGGTGAATGCTATGTAGCATTCGGAATATCAAAGATCGAGGGGCGCGATGAAAGCAACCGACAAAACTCACCTTACCGGTTCGAGGACTGGGATGTTCTCGTTCTGTTCAGGGGGAATGACTCCTACCTATCCAGATATCAAGATGAGTTGTTTGAAAAGGACCCGGCATGTACATGGCCGACGTTTCGTCTCACAGGCCAGTTCAAGCGTCGTTTGATTTATGCCCTGATCTTCAATGGCGACCACTATGACGGCCTCTACTTCGATGCAAACTCAGGCGTCGCGATCAATACGGAGCCAAGCTGCAAGACCGTAGCGCGAGAGACTGCATTGCCCTAGGGCCAGAATTCCATTTTTGGAAATCAAATGAAAAGACTCGGCCTATCCTCTTCTTTCTTCTTTGCCGGACTGCTCACAATCTGGGCGGCGCTGTGGGCAGGTAGCCATCTGCCCGCACGTCCCGGTATTTCGGCACAAAAGATAATTGGCAAGCTTCTGACGCTCATATTGATGACCGCGTTGCTGTATCTCGCCAGCTATGTTCTCGGCAATTGATCGGATAGCGTCATGAACAAAGTTTGCCGGACCTAAAACAACAAAGCCCTGGCTCCCGCCAAGGCTTTGTTCACTACCTCACGCCAGCAATCACCGGCGCATCAATCTCTCTTCAACAACACCCCTCAAGCCGCGTCCCGTTCATCCCCCACCAAACGACGCTGTTTGACCGAATCTGCCAGGCCCTGCAACACTTGCAGGCTTTCTTCCCAGTTGATGCAGCCATCGGTGATGGACTGGCCGTAAGTCAGCTCCTTGCCCGGCACCAGGTCCTGGCGACCGGCGACCAGGTGCGATTCGACCATCACGCCGACGATGCGGGTGTCGCCCGCTGCCACCTGGCGGCCGATGTCGGCGCAGACCGGGATCTGGTTTTCCGGCTTCTTGGAGCTGTTGGCGTGCGACGCATCGATCATCAGGCGCGCCGCCAGGCCGCTCTTGGCGATGTCCTGGCAGGCGGCTTCCACGCTGGGCGCATCATAGTTGGGCTGCTTGCCGCCGCGCAGGATGATGTGGCAATCCTCGTTGCCAGCGGTGGAGACGATGGCCGAGTGGCCGCCCTTGGTCACCGACAGGAAATGGTGCGGCTGCGACGCGGCCTTGATCGCATCCACGGCGATCTTGACGTTGCCGTCGGTACCATTCTTGAAGCCCACCGGGCAGGACAGGCCAGACGCCAGTTCGCGGTGCACCTGCGACTCGGTGGTACGGGCGCCGATAGCGCCCCAGCTGATCAGGTCAGCGATGTATTGCGGGCTGATCACGTCCAGGAATTCGGTACCGGCCGGCAGGCCCAGATCATTGATGTTCAACAGCAGCTCACGGGCCGCGCGCAGGCCATCGTTGATGCGGAAGCTGTTGTCCATGTACGGGTCATTGATCAAACCCTTCCAGCCCACCGTGGTACGCGGCTTCTCGAAATAGACGCGCATGACGATTTCCAGCTCGTTCTTGTGACGCTCACGCTCCACCACCAGGCGACGCGCATACTCCATGGCGGCCTTGGTGTCGTGGATGGAGCAGGGGCCGATGACGACCATCAGCCGGTCGTCCTGGCCGTGCAGGATGCGATGCAGCGCAGTGCGAGCTTCGGCGGTGGTGCGCTCGACCTTTTCAGTGCAGGCGAATTCGCGGATGAGATGCGAGGGGGGGACCAGTTCTTTCATTTCTCGGATGCGAAGATCGTCAGTGCGCGGCATTTTTTTCTCCTGGTGTACTGCAATGATTCAGCTGGAAATTGACCAAAAAAAAACCGCCATCACTGGCGGTTTTTTAGGAAATCGGTTTTGTCTTTTTACGAACGCTTACCGCTTTTCACCGCCGTGGGGCTGGAATAGCTAAAGTAAAAATAAAAGTAAGCGCGGGCGAAAGACATGTCTGGCGTCATGGGTTAAGTGAAGCAGGCATTCATAGTGCTACAAATCACGGGCTTTGGCAAGCAACAAGACGAAAAGGAGATGTTGCGGCGCAAATGCAAAATTTGATCATTAATAGCGAACAAAATGAACAATTGTTGCAAAAATTGCCAATCAAAACGCCAACTACACAACAAAAAATCAATGACTACGCAAGCCTTGCGCAACACTGCGTACCCGGTCGGCTGTAGCTTTCCTGCAAAAAAAGTGAAGATTTGATCTGACCACGTCAGTTTTTCCTGCTTCGGGACGACATTTTCCCGCCTTCGACATGAAAAAAACCGCCGGTCGCTGAGACCGGCGGTTTTCACAAGAAGCGATGCAGCGATGAACGATCAGGCCGTGCCACCCACGGTCACGCCATCCAGGCGCAAGGTCGGCTGCCCGACCCCCACCGGCACACTCTGGCCTTCCTTGCCGCACACGCCGACACCCGAATCCAGGCGCATGTCATTGCCGATCATGGAGACGCGGTTGAGCACATCCGGGCCATTGCCGATCAAGGTCGCGCCCTTGACCGGATAGGTGATCTTGCCGTCCTCGATCATGTAGGCCTCGCTGGCCGAGAAGACGAACTTGCCATTGGTGATGTCCACCTGACCACCACCGAAGTTGACGGCATACAGGCCATTCTTGACCGAGGCCAGGATCTCGCCCGGATCCTTGTCGCCGCCCAGCATGTAGGTATTGGTCATGCGCGGCATGGGCAGATGGGCAAAGGATTCGCGGCGGGCGTTACCGGTGACGTCCATCTTCATGAGGCGCGCATTCATGGTGTCCTGGATGTAGCCCTTCAGGATGCCGTCTTCGATCAGCGTGGTGCACTGAGTCGGATTGCCTTCATCGTCGATGTTGAGCGAACCGCGACGATCGGCGATGGTGCCATCGTCCACCACGGTCACGCCCTTGGCGGCCACGCGCTCGCCGATGCGACCGGAGAATGTCGACGAACCCTTGCGGTTGAAGTCACCTTCCAGACCGTGGCCGATGGCTTCGTGCAGCAGGATGCCGGGCCAGCCGGGGCCGAGCACCACCGTCATCGGGCCAGCCGGGGCCGGGCGCGCATCCAGGTTCACCAGAGCGGTGGCCACCGCTTCGGAGGCATACTTTTCCAGCAGGGTCTCGGAGAAATAGCCGTAGTCATAACGCCCACCGCCACCGCTGCTGCCCATCTCGCGACGGCCATTCTGTTCAGCGATCACGGTCACCGACACGCGCACCAGCGGGCGAATATCCGCCGCCAGCACACCATCGGCGCGCGCCACCAGCACCACGTCGTATTCACCGGAAAGGCTGGCCATGACCTGTTTGACGCGCGGGTCCTTGGCGCGGGCGATGCGCTCGATGCGTTCCAGCAACTGCACCTTGGCCGTGGCATCGAGCGAAGTCAGCGGATCATGCGGCAGGTACAGCGCGCGACCACCGGCCGGGGTCATGGCACCGGCCACCTTGATCTTGCCACTGCCCTGGCGGGCGATGGTGCGGGTCGCGGCGGCGGCATCCAGCAGGGCCGACTCGGAAATCTCGTCCGAATACGAAAACGCGGTCTTGTCGCCCGACACGGCGCGCACGCCCACGCCCTGGTCGATGGAAAAACTGCCGGTCTTGACGATGCCCTCTTCCAGGCTCCAGCCTTCGCTCTTGGTGAACTGGAAGTAAAGATCGGCGTAATCCACCTTGTGCGTGAACATGCTGCCCAGGGCCTTGAGCAGCTTGGATTCGTCCAGGCCGAAGGGAGTCAGCAGCACGTCGCGCGCCACTTGCAGGGCGCCCATGTTGGGTTCAAATAATTTCATAGCGTCTTGTCGGAAGGCAAAAAGGTCAAAGCTTGCGGTGGCGTAGCGCCGGCAAACTTTCTCGAACGTATTGTAGACGATGGGGATCAATGTCGCCGATCACAAGCCCCTCCCCCTCGGGGAGAACCGAGACGATCTCGCCCCAGGGATCGACCAGCATGCTGTGACCCCAGGTGCGGCGGCCATTGACGTGCTCGCCGCCCTGCGCCGACGCCAGCACGTAGCACTGGTTCTCGATGGCGCGGGCGCGCAGCAGCAGCTCCCAGTGGGCGCGGCCGGTGGTATAGGTGAAGGCGGCGGGCATGACGATCAGGGCGCACTCGCCCATGGCGCGGTAGAGCTCCGGGAAGCGCAGGTCGTAGCACACTGACAGCCCGACCCGTCCGAACGGCGCCTCGAAGCTGCGTACCTCGCTGCCGTATTCGATGGTGCGGGCTTCGTCGTAGTTTTCTTCACCTCGTACGAAATTGAACAGGTGAATCTTGTCGTAACGCGCCACCCGCTGGCCATCCGGTCCATAGACCAGTGAAGTATTGAGCACCTTGCCGGAAACCGCCGACTGTAGCGGCAGCGTGCCGCCCACCAGCCACAAGCGGTGCTGGCGCGCCAGGGCGCTCATGTGCTCCTGGATGGGGCCGCTGCCATCGGCTTCGGCATGGGCCAGCTTGTCGCGCTCGTGGCGGCCCATGATGGGCCAGTATTCGGGCAGCAGCACCAGCTGCGCACCTTGCCGGGCAGCTTGCGTCACCAGCCGCGCAGCCGCATCGAAGTTCTCTTGCGGCTCGGGGGTGGAGACCATCTGGATCGCCGCCACCTTGAAGGAATCATTCATGTCTGCCTCTTGCCAGCGTGGGGTGGGTTGAAACAATGCCGCCAGTATGGCCCATCCTGACCTGCCGCGGAGGGCTGCCGCAGGACCGGATCAGGCACCGGAATTGACGCGCGCTCCCGGCTCGGGCGCCCGGCGCCGCTCAGGCGGGGCCACTGAGGGGGCCGGTGCCAGGTCATTGACCGGCTTGTCGTCGGTCTTGCCGTTCTTGTCCTTCTGCAGCACTTCGCGGGCCCGCTCGCCATCCACCGGTGTGACCTGCCCCTGCTTGACCACGATGGGATCGCTCCACGGGCCGGTCACCTTGTATTCGAAGCTGAGCGACTTCATCACCGGATTGCGCAGGAACAGTTGCGCCAGCAAGGTACTCACCCCCACCACCGGATTGACTGCCATGGCCACCACGGAGGCGGTGCCGAGGTTGATCTCGGGGATCACCACCACATGCAGATCCTGGGTTTCGCGGGCGATGTCGGCCGAACCGCTCATCAGCACCGAGGCCGTCACGCCGGTCATCTTGAGGTTGTCGGTGCTGGCGATGCCCTTGGCGATGCTGGCGGTACCGGCCACGGTGTCGAAGGCAAAACCTTGCGAGAACACGTCCCGGAAGTCCAGCGTCAGCCGGCGCGGCAGCGCCTGCAGGTTGAGCACCCCCAGCAGCTTGGCCGCACCCGGATCAACCTTCAGGAACTGGCCGGAGTGCACATCCATGTGTACCTGCCCGGCCAGGGTGGCCATGTCCATGGCATAGGGCGGCGCCTTCCAGCTGAGATCGCCATCGAGCTTGCCGTGCCCGCCGCGGATGGTGCCGGGATAGCCGAAGCGTTCCAGCAGCTTGCCCGCATCCTCGATATCGAGCGCATAGGTGAAGTTGGACGTGTGATTGCTGCCGAAGCTGAGCCAGTTGCCGGCCGCCCGGAACTGCGCATCGGGATTGGCCAGCAACAGGCGGCTGATGCGCCATTCGCGGCCTACCGAGGTGACGATGTTGCTGGCATCGAGCTCCAGCCGGCCCAGCTTCTTGCCGCCCAGCTCGAACTGCTCGGCCCGGATGTCAAGGGCGGGCATCTGCAGGTGGTCGTCACTCTTGTCGGCACTGGCGGGCTGGGCCGTGTCGGCGGCGGTGCCGGACTTGGGAATGACCAGCGAGGACAGGCGCGCCGTGACCTTGCCGGCACCGCGCGCACTGGCGGGCTCGTCCCAGGTCACGGTACCGGAGGCCTGCCGGGACTCCAGGCTGATCTGCCAGGCATTGCGGCGGTGGCTGGCTTCCAGGACCAGCTGGTCGAGTTTCTTGCCCATCATGTTGAACTCGCCCACCCGGGCCGACACGCTGTCCGGCTCCAGATACTGCGTCACGTCGCTGCTGCCGAGCCGGTCGTTGCCTGCGCTGCTGGCGGCCTCGTTGCCGGCCAGCGCCTTCTTCAGGGCCAGCCAGGTATCGGCATCCAGGCTGTCGGTCGCCAGCGCCAGCCTGAGACCGGAAGCAGGCGTCGGCGCCGGCTGGTTCCAGCCGATGCCGCCGCTGGTGACGCGCCAGGCATTGCCGTTGCCGGCCACGCGCTCGCGTACATAGCGCGAGGCCACATGAGGACCCAGCGCCACGCGCATTTCCTCGCGTTCGATCAGTGGATCGGAAGAGGCCAGCGGCAGCAGATCGAAGCGCATCGGCAGGCTGTCCTGCACCCCTTTGCGCAGCGGCACCGGCAAGTCCGCGCCCAGGCCGGCCAGGTTCGACTCGACCGTGACCTCCGGCTGCCCCGCACGCACCGCCACCGTCGCGGTGTAACGCGTGCCACCGGAGAAGCGCGTCAGCAGGCGCTGCAGCGAAGGATCGGGGTATTGCTTGCGCAGATTCTCGATGTTGATGGCGCCGTCCAGGCGTACCTGGCTACTGCCATCCTTCTGCGTGCCGCCGCTGATGGCCAGATTGTCGCCCAGGAATTGCCCGTGCACGCCATTGAGCGTAAAACCGCTTTCGTTGAACTCGACCTTGCCACTGGTGCGATAGATGGGCGGCAGTTCAGGCAGCAGGTCCACATCGTTGTTGGCGAAATGGAAGACGCCCTGGGCACGGGTCTCGATGGCGTGATTGAGCGGCATCTGGAACTTCAGGTCCAGCCGCGCTTCACCACTGGCCGTGGTGTGCTCCATGACGTTGCCGGTCCAGCGTGCCACCGGGCTCTGGTTGACGTATTGCAGGAAGGCCGGCATGGGGCCGTTGGCCACGCCGTCGATTTCCAGCACGGCATCATGCGATTCGACATCGGCCACGCGCGCGCTGACCGGGCCCAGCCGCGCGCCCAGGGTGCGGGCACCCTCAGCCTTGATCTCCAGTCGTGTACGGTCGATGCTGATGTGTCCCCGCCCCTCCTCCAGCAAGGGCCATTCGGGTTCCTTGCCGTCGCGACCGACATGACCGGGCGTGTAGTTCAGCTTGAGGCCGTCGAAATCACCCGCGAGCTGGAACACGCCCTTGGGCTGCTCGCCCGGCTTGGTGGTCTGGAAGGGGAAATCGGCCAGCGCGCCCTTGAGCTTGAACCGTACGTCCTTGAGATTGCCGGCCAGCAAACCCTCGGTAAGCCAGCGATGCAGCGGTTCGCTCAGGTGTTGCGGGAGATAGCGGCGAATCGCCTTCACATCGAAGCTGGTCAGCTCGCCGTGCAGGTCGACGCTGCCGAGCGAACCACCCTGCAACGGTAGCAGGTGCTGACCACTGAGACTGCCGGCCACGCCCGGCTGGGCAAACTGCATCTGGTCCAGGTCCACCTGCAGGGTCTGGTCCTTCAGGTATTGCCAGCGCGCCTGCAGCTTGAGGCTGTCAAAGGGCAGGCTGGACTCGCGGAACAGATCGGTGGGCAGCTCCACCGCCAGTTGCCGCGCATCGACCTTGACGGATCCGCCCTTCTCGCTGGCGTCAATCTCGCCGGAGAGGTTGCTGAAGCCGGGGAACGCGGCCCACTGCGCGCGCGCCGGCTGCACGCCGTTCCTGCGCGGCTCGACATGGGCCGGCAAGCCCTTCAGGCCCAGCCCCTGGAAGCGACCATTGACACGATAGGAACTCAACTCGGGATAGCTGCCCTGCCATTGCACGGTGAAGTCATGCAGCTCCCCGCGTGGCGCCAGGTCATCCAGCAACTTGCGCTGGGAGGGCGCCAGCGGCAGGCGGGCGGCCAGTTGCGACAAGGTCTGCAGATTCAGGTAGGTAGCCTTGAGGCTGGTGCGCTCGGCCTTGAGCGCAGTGGCCGGTTCATAGCTCTCGGCAATCGAGGTCGGCGGCAGGACGAAGCCGTCCGGCGTTTCGATGGAGAAATCGGTCAGCGTGACCTGGTGTCCATTGGCGCCGAAGGTCGGTACGCCGTCCTCCAGATTGGGTCCCAGCGTTTCGCTGGCGGAGATGCGGCCATTGACACGCTTGAGCGAAAGCGGCTCCAGCTGGCGCGACAGGCGGGCATTGAAGTCGGTCAGGCCGAGGTCGGCGGTGAAGTTGGCCACCTTGGCATGGTCCAGGGTCAGCCAGGCCCGCACCGAACCGCGACCGCTGTTGATGGCGATCGGGTAATCGAACCAGGCGCGCCAGACCGACAGGTCGGTATTGCGCAGATCCGCATACAGCACGCCCTTCCAGCGCGCGATGTCGGAACTGCGTCCGAAGGCCGGATGACTGAAGTCGGCCCGCACATCCAGAGGGGCAGCCATGTCCTGCGGCGGGATGGCGCGCAACGACAGACGATGACGCAGCCAGCGGTTGTGCAGTACCAGGTTGACGTCTTCCAGCACCAGTTCCGGGGCACGGCGCAATTCATCATTCCAGCGCAGCTTGCTGTGACGGATCACGATTTCGCGCTGGGACAGCAACCAGTCCAGGCTGCTGCCGTCGCCACCGGCCGGCACCGGAATACCGGCCACGTAAAACTTGCCGGCGGCATCGCGCCGGATGGCCAGGTCGGCCCCTTCGATGCTGAGGTTCTCCAGTCGCAGGGAGGCCACCAGGACGCTGCTCCAGGACAGCGTGGTAGACACGCGCGGCAGGCTCAGGGCCGGTTCGCCCTGCTGGTCATGGACGGTGAGATTGGTCAGGGAGAGCTGCGGACGCAGGCCGCTCCAGGAGGCCTCGATGACATCGATGCTGACCGCACGACCGATCTCGTGCGAGACCAGCGCCTCGATACGCGACTTGTAGTGGCCGATCTCGGGCAGCACCGCATAGCGCAGCACCAGGAACAGTGCGCAAAAGACGAAATAGGCTGCCAGCAGCAGCTTGAGGGTGAAGCCCAGGACGTGGTGGGTGGCCCGGTTCAGGCGCCGATAGCTGCCCCGCGCAAATCGCCAGCACAGCGCCCAGCGGCCAGGCTTGGGTGTGGCGTTATGTTGTTCTTGGGACATCAGGTTGCAAGGCGGCTCGGCAAATGAATGGAATCGGGCAGGCAGCATGATCGCATGGAAAACCGGCCCATGCCATCGTGACAATGGGACTATGAGGGGCAAAAACGGCGATAAGTTTAAAAAGGAAGGCTAGAATCGCTTGATTGGCTGCTCTTCCAGCAGATCGTCAGTGCGCAGTCTGCGTCAATCCCGCCGGACACGCATCACACGCGGGCGATCCGCCCTGCCTGCATTGTCGGCACGGGCCGGCCCGCTCTGAAGCGGGAGGGGCAGCGGTTTTCCTCCTTTTACACCTTGTCGTGGAGCTTTGCGGTCTCTTATGTCTGTTCATCCTATCTCTCTGGTCGACGCCTCCACCTCCCGCTACTACACCCGCTGGACTCAGGCCGATCCGGCCCGCCCGGCCCTGGTCGCGCAGACGGCGGCGCAGCCCATGGACTGCGCCGCCATGCAGCGACGCCTGGCGACCGACCTCGAGGCCGGCCTCGCCCTGCCGGCGGCCATGCGGCGTCTGCGCAACCTGATCATCTGCAGCCTCATCACGCGCGATCTGGATGGCCGCGCCGACCTGGCCGAAGTGGTGGCCACCATGACCGGTTTTGCCGATTTCGCCGTGCAGACCCATCTGGCGGCCCTGATGCAGGAACAAATCGCGCTATATGGCATCCCGGTCGGTGAAGAATCAGGACGCCCGCAGGAAATGATCGTGCTGGGCATGGGCAAGCTGGGTGGCGGGGAACTGAATGTTTCTTCCGACATCGACCTCATCTTCGTCTATCCGGAAGATGGCGACACCCGCGCCGAGGCCGGCCAGAAGTCGCTGTCGAACCATGAATTCTTCGTGCGCCTGGGCAAGAAGCTCATCGGCGCCCTGGCCGAGATCACCGCAGACGGCTTCACCTTCCGCGTCGACATGGCGCTGCGCCCCAACGGCAACTCCGGCCCGCTGGTAGCCAGCTTCAACATGGTCGAGGAATACCTGGTGCGCCAGGGCCGCGAATGGGAACGCTATGCCTGGACCAAGGCCCGCGCCCTGACCGGTACCGAAGAAGACATCGCTGCCCTGGAAGCGATCAGCCGGCCCTTCATCTTCCGCCGCTATCTGGACTTTGGCTCCATCGATGCCCTGCGCTCCATGCACGGCCAGATCCGCGCCGAGGTCAAGCGCCAGGAAGCCCTGCATCCCGACCGAAGCAACAACGTCAAGCTGGGACGCGGCGGCATCCGCGAGATCGAGTTCACCAGCCAGGTGTTCCAGCTGATCCGGGGCGGACGCGACCCCGAGCTGCGCGACCGCTCCACCCGCACCACCCTGCGCACCCTGGCCACCAAGGAACTGCTGGCGCCCGAAGTAGTGGACCAGTTGCTGGAGGCTTATACCTTCCTGCGTGACCTGGAGCACCGCCTGCAGTATCTGGAAGATGCGCAGACCCATACCCTGCCCGTCAATCCCGACGACCTGCTGCTGGTGGCCAACATGATGGGCTACGCCGACAGCCCGGCGCTGCTGCAGGAACTGGAGCGCCAGCGCGCTATCGTGGCCGCGCAGTTCGATGCCATCTTCGCCGACAAGCAATCCGAGGGCGAAAGCGAAGGCCCCACGGTGGCCGTGAGCGAGAACGACAATCTCGAAGGGCTCACCGAGGCCCTGCGCCTGGTGGGTTTTCCCGAGGAAGATATCGACAACGGCGCGCGTCGCCTGCATCTGACCTGGCAGTCGCCGCGCATGCAGAGCCTGCCCGAGGCCAGCCGCAACCGGCTCAACACCGTCATCAACAACTGTCTGCCGCTGCTGGCCGCCTTGCATTACGACCAGTTGCCCGCGCTGGGCCGCCTGCTCGATTTTCTCGAAGCGATCGCCCGGCGCGCGGCCTACCTGGCCCTGCTCACCGAATATCCCTACGCCCTGCAGCGGCTGGTGCGCATGATCGGGGCCAGTGGCTGGGCTGCGACTTACCTCACGCGCCACCCGCTGCTGCTGGACGAACTGCTGGACGACCGCAATCTCAAGGCCGCCTCCGACTGGAACGCCTTTGCCGACACCTGCCGCCGTCAACTGGCCAGTGCCGAGGGCGATACCGAACGCCAGCTCGACATCCTGCGCGAGCTGCATCACGCCGAACTGTTCCGCCTGCTGGCGCAGGATCTGGAGGGTGATCTGTCGGTGGAAAAGCTGGCCGATGAACTCTCGGCCCTGGCCGACGTACTGGTGCAGGTCACTCTCGAGGCGATCTGGCAGACCATCGCCCAGCGCCACGTCGAAGTCCCCCGCTTTGCCGTGATTGCCTACGGCAAGCTGGGGGGCAAGGAACTGGGTTATGCCTCGGACCTGGACGTGGTCTTCCTCTACGACGATGACGACCAGGAAGCACCGGCGCTGTATGCCAAGCTGGCCCAGCGCTTCATCACCTGGATGACCAGCCACACCCCGGCCGGTACCCTGTTCGACATCGACATCGCCCTGCGCCCGGATGGCGCCAGCGGCTTGCTGGTGTCGCCGCTGTCCTCCTTCGAGAAATACCAGTTGAATGCCGCCTGGATCTGGGAGCATCAGGCCCTGACGCGGGCGCGCTTCTGTGCGGGCGATGCGGCCATCGGCGAGCGCTTCGAGGCGCTGCGCGAACGCGTGCTGCGCCAGCCGCGCGATGTGAACAAGCTGGAAGAGGAAGTGCTGTCCATGCGCCGCCGCATGCGCGAAGCCCATCCCAACCGCAGCATGATGTTTGATCTCAAGCACGATGAAGGCGGCATGATCGACATCGAGTTCATGGTGCAGTATTTGGTATTGCGCCATGCCTGCGACCATCCGCAGCTCACCGGCGACATCGGCAACATCGCGCTGTTGAAACTGGCGGCCCAGCTGGGCCTGATCGATGGCCTGCTGGCGGCCGAAGCGGCCAATGCCTATCGGCTCTTCCGCAAGCTGCAGCACCAGATCCGCCTGCAGGGCTCGGAGCGCGCCCACATCGATGCGATCCGGGTGGAACATGAACGGGCTTGCGTGATCCGGCTCTGGCAGCAGGTTTTCGGTTGACGCCTCCAAGGCGTGGTGAAGAAAAAAACGGGAGGCGCCTTGCGGTGCCTCCCGTTTTTTCCTTTGACTTCACCTGCGTGACATCCTGTATGACCTCTTTTAATTCATGGGCTTGACCGCCACCAGGTTGATCAGGGTTTCTTCCCGATCCGCCTTGGGCTTGATGCCAAAGACACGCTCCAGCAGACCCAGGTCTTCGCGGCTCCACCACAGGTAGGGATAGGAGATCGCCTGCGGCGCCACCTCGAACCCGGCGCTGCGCACCAGGGCCAGATATTCGCCGGCGGACTTTTGCACCTCCATCGGATGGCGGAACAACAGGCGGATGATCCACGAATGGATGTAACGCCTGGTCGATTCGGCGAACAGGAGAATACCGCCCGGTTTGAGGACGCGGTAGAACTCGCGGATGGCTTCTTCCTGATCGATCAGGTGATGGAAGGTCTGGTGGCAGAACAACAGGTCCACGCTGTTGTCCTCCAGGTGCATGCGCGAACTGGAGCACTGGATGAATTCGGCACGCAGGCCCTCGGCCTCGGCCTCGCTGCGGGCTGCGGCGATCATGTTGGCATCGATGTCCATGGCGATCAGGCGCTGCGGAGCAAAGCGCTGGTGCAGCTTCTTGAGCGAGCGGCCCCAGCCGCACCCGACGTCGGCCACCACGGGATAGCTGCTGCGACGCTCGGCAATGAGCCGCTCCAGATCCTGCAGGGCGCGTTCCAACACGTGCAGGGTCCAGGTCGGCGTACGCAGGAACCAGAGGCCGAAGGCGGTCTCGGGGACGTGCTCCGGCATGGCCGGAGGCAAGGGCGGTGAGTGTGAGTTCATGTCGTTATGCTTGTTGTACTGGCCGGATGCCGGGCCGGTACTGGCGGACATCCGGGTCGCCGGCGGTTCCCCCTGCCGGCTGATGGAAAAATGCCCCGCAAGCGAAGGCGCGCGGGGCATCAGATGTTACCGGCTGGCAAGCAGGACTGCAACTTTCCTGCGCCTGTTGCTGCCCTCAGTACTTGGGCGGAGTCTTCTCGTCCCGGCTGGCGCGGCGATCGCTGCTGCCATCACGCGAAGACGAGGAGCTTTCGCGGTCGCGCGAACGGGCGTTGTCGCGGTTGGAGTCGCGGTCGCGGGTGCGGCTGCTGCGGTCGCTGTCCTTGCTGTCCTTGCTGTCCTTGCTGTCCTTGCCATCCTTGGCCTTGGCGTCATCCTTGGCGGCGTCGGGCGCCGGCGCAGGCGGTGCCACGGTCTGGATGCCCTTGGCGGCCATGTATTCGTGCATGTCCTTCCAGCCGGTGAAGATGCCGGCCTTCAGGGCGTCGGGATTGCGCTGGTAGCAGTCTTCCAGGCTCTGGCCGGCCTGGCGGCAGCCGGCGCCCAGGGCGATGCCTTCGGCCTTGGCCTCTTCCGGGGTCTGCTTGGGCTTGGAAAAGCTGCTGATGTAGTCGCACGCGGACAGCGAGAAGCTGACGGCGGAAATCAGGGCCAGGTTGGCCAACAGGCGACGAGCCTGGGATGAGCTTGCTGACATGCGTTGCCTCGTTGGGTCGGTTGCTCTTGTTGTTGACGGGCCGTACGGCCCTTGGCGGCAAATGGACAAAAGGCCATTGCAAGCGACGCTCGCAACAGCCTTCTGATCCGTTTGCAGGCTGATTCGTCTATTTTCACCGCGGCAAGCAGGCCTGCATACGAGGAAAAGAAGCCGAAACAGCCCTGAAATTGACGCTCCCGACCGGGGAACCCCGGCCAGAGCGCCAGATCACGCGTCTTATTTGGCGTTGGCCAGGGCGACGGTGGTGTCGAGCATGCGGTTGGAGAAGCCCCACTCGTTGTCGTACCAGGACGACACCTTCACCAGACGGCCGGAGACCTTGGTCAGGGTGGCGTCGAAGTTGGACGATGCCGGGTTGTGGTTGAAGTCCACCGACACCAGCGGATCGGTGTTGTAGGTCAGGATGCCCTTGAGCGGACCAGATTCGGAAGCGGCCTTCAGGATGGCATTGACTTCATCCACGCTGGTGTCGCGCGAGGCCACGAAGGACAGGTCGACGATGGACACGTTGATCGTCGGCACGCGGATGGCGTAGCCGTCCAGCTTGCCGTTCAGTTCCGGCAGCACCAGGCCGACGGCGGCGGCAGCGCCGGTCTTGGTCGGGATCATGGACTGGGTGGCCGAACGGGCGCGGCGCAGGTCTTCGTGATACACGTCGGTGAGCACCTGGTCGTTGGTGTAGGCGTGGACGGTGGTCATCAGGCCGTTTTCCAGACCGATCTTGTCGTTCAGCGGCTGCACCAGCGGGGCCAGGCAGTTGGTGGTGCACGATGCGTTGGAGATCACGGTATCCGAAGCCTTGAGCACGCCGTGGTTGACGCCGAAGACGACGGTGGCATCCACATCCTTGCCGCCCGGAGCGGAGATGATCACCTTCTTGGCACCGCCCTTGATGTGGGCGCTGGCCTTTTCCTTGGTGGTGAAGAAACCGGTGCATTCCAGCACCACGTCCACGCCCAGCTCGCCCCAGGGCAGCTCGGCCGGATTGCGCTGGGCCAGCACCTTGATGCGGTCGCCGTTGACGACGATGGAGTCGCCCTCCACGGTCACGGTGCCCGGGAACTTGCCGTGGGCGGTGTCGTACTGGGTCAGGTGGGCATTGGTCTTCGGATCGCCCAGGTCGTTGATGGCGACGATCTCGATGTCGTGCTTCTTGCCGCCTTCGTAGTGAGCGCGCAGGATATTGCGGCCGATGCGGCCATAACCGTTGATTGCTACGCGAATTGCCATGCTCTTCTCCTCAAGTAGTAAAAATCAATGCAAACCGGTAGTCGGGAAAGCGACCTGCCCGACAGCTTGCACCCTTGCGGCGCCGCCCGTCGGACATGAATCCTTCTTTTCCGGCCTTTTTGTTCAGTTGTTCTTGCCGTCCCTGCCTGCCCTGCTCATCCTGCCAATCCATCCAGTCCCGCGTTCATCCGCTCAGGAGTGGAGCTTGCGCCAGACGAAACCGATCTCGTCGAGTTCACTGCCATCATCCCAGGTGAACGTTTGTTCATAAAGCCTTTCGGCCCCGAGCGACTCGAAAAATTCCCCGGCGCCTTCATTCTTGCTCAGCACCCAGGCCATCAGGCCGGTCGCACCGGCACTGATGAGGGTGGCGGCGACGTTGGCCAAGAGGCGCTTGCCCAATCCCTTGCGCTGCTCATCGGGCAGCACGCAGATCGCGGTCAGCTCGGCATCGCAGCCGAAGCGCGACTCGGCCAGCGTCATGCCGGAAGCAAAACCGATGATCTCACCGCCGCTCTCGGCCACGAAGGTGCAGGCGGCGTCCGAAGACGCTTCCAGCACCTGCTCCCACAGCTTGACGCTTTCCTCGGGCTTGAGGTGATCCAGGTAGCTGTCGGGCACCAGGCCGCGATAGGCGGCGCGCCAGGCGTCGATGCGCACGCCGGCGATGGAGGCCGCATCGCCCTTCCTGGCGCGGCGGAACAGGACTTCTTCAGTCATGGACACCAGACTGCTCAAGCCAGTACTGCCTTGGCCTTGGCCACCACGTTCTCGACGGTGAAGCCGAAGTGCTTGAACAGCACGCCGGCCGGGGCTGATTCGCCGAAGGTATCGATACCGACCACGGCGCCTTCCAGGCCCACGTACTTGTGCCAGAAGGCGGTAACGCCGGCTTCGATGGCCACGCGCGGAACACCGCGGGTCAGCACGGAGGCCTTGTAAGCCGCATCCTGGCGGTCGAACACATCGGTGGAGGGCATCGACACCACGCGCACGGCGATGCCTTCAGCGGTCAGGGCGTCAGCGGCCTTGGTAGCCAGTTCGATTTCGGAACCGGTAGCGATCAGGATCACCTTGGCATCGGCCGCATCGCGCAGCACGTAGCCGCCACGAGCGATGTCCTTGACCTGGGCGTCGGTACGCTCCTGGAAGGGCAGGTTCTGGCGCGAGAAGATCAGTGTGCTCGGGCCATCGTGACGCTTGATGGACTCGGCCCAGGCCACGGCGGTTTCAGTGGTGTCGCACGGACGCCAGTTGTCCAGGTTGGGGATCAGGCGCAGGCTGGAGACGTGTTCCACCGACTGGTGGGTGGGGCCGTCTTCGCCCAGGCCGATGGAGTCGTGGGTGAACACGAACAGCGAACGGATCTTCATCAGCGCCGCCATGCGCAGGGCATTGCGGCTGTAGTCGGAGAAGGTCAGGAAGGTCGCGCCGAAGGGCAGGTAGCCGCCATGCAGGGCGATACCGTTCATGATGGCGCTCATGCCGAATTCACGCACACCGTAGTTGATGTGGTTGCCGCGCTGGTCGGCGCGCACGGCCACCGATTCCTTCCAGTTGGTCAGGTTCGAGCCGGTCAGGTCGGCCGAGCCGCCCAGGAATTCCGGCAGCGCCTGCGCATAAGCCTGGATGGCGTTCTGGCTGGCCTTGCGGGTGGCGATGGTTTCCTTCTTTTCCAGCGTGGAATTGATGTAGGCGGTCACGGTCGATTCGAACGCGGCCGGCAGCTCGCCCTTGAGGCGACGCAGCAGTTCGGCGGCCTCGGCCGGGTATTGGGCGGCGTAGCTGTCGAAGGTCTGCTTCCAGCTGGCTTCGAAGTCGGCGCCGGTGGCCTTGGCATCCCAGGCGGCGTAGACGTCAGCGGGAATCTCGAAGGGTGCGGAGGTCCAGCCCAGCGCTTCGCGCACGGCGGCGATTTCCTTGTCACCCAGGGCGGCGCCGTGCACCTTGTCGGTGCCGGCCAGGTTGGGCGAACCCTTGCCGATGACGGTGCGGCAGCAGATCAGGGTCGGCTTGTCGGCCAGCTTGGCCTGGTGGATCGCCGCGCTGACAGCTTCGACGTTGTGGCCATCGACAGCGGGGATGACGTTCCAGCCGTAGGCTTCGAAGCGCTTCGGGGTGTCGTCCTTGAACCAGCCTTCGACGTGACCATCGATGGAGATGCCGTTGTCGTCATACAGCACGATCAGCTTGGACAGGTTCAGCACGCCCGCCAGCGAGCAGGCTTCGTGCGAGATGCCTTCCATCAGGCAACCATCGCCGACGAAAGCATAAGTATAGTGATCGACCACGGACAGGCCGGGCTTGTTGAATTCGGCGGCCAGCAGCTTTTCAGCCAGCGCCATGCCCACCGCATTGGTGACGCCCTGGCCCAGCGGACCGGTGGTGGTTTCCACGCCCGGGGTGATGTGCACTTCCGGGTGGCCGGCGGTCTTGGAATGCAGCTGGCGGAAGGCCTTGATGTCCTCCATCGACAGGTCGTAGCCGGTCAGGTGCAGCAGCGCGTACTGCAGCATGGAGCCGTGGCCGTTGGAGAGTACGAAGCGGTCACGGTTGGCCCACTGCGGGTTGGACGGGTTGTGACGATAGTGCTTGGCCCACAGGGCCACTGCGATTTCGGCCATCCCCATCGGCATGCCCGGGTGTCCGGAATTGGCTTTTTGAACTGCATCCATCGCCAGCGCGCGGATCGCGTTGGCCATCTTGTCGGTGGGGAGAGTGGAAATCATGTCGAGGTCTGAGTTTGCTGTGCGGGAGGCGCTGTCAGGCGCACCAATCGGGTTTTGTAGCCAAAGCGCCGCCCCGGAAGGCCAAGTGCAGCGCGGGGCCGTATTTTACCAGAGTGCGCCGGGGGGATTAAAATTCGGGACCAGCCCGTAACCGGACTGACAACTTTTTTCATGTCTTTTTGATCTTCTTCGCCCAGGACCCTGCCCCATGCCCCGCTTTTACTTCCCGCACCCCCTCGGCATTGGCTCGGCCCTGGTCCTGCCCGAGCAGATTGCCCATCACATCCAGGTGTTGCGCCTGCAACCCGGCGATACGGTGACCCTGTTCAATGGCGAAGGCGGCGAGTACACCGCCAGTCTGAGCGCCATTGAGAAGAAGCGCGCCCACGCCGAAGTGAAGACTTTTTCTCCGCGCGAAGCCGAACTGCCCTATGCGCTGACTTTGGCCCAGGCCCTGCCGGAAGGGTCGAAGATGGACTGGATCGTCGAGAAAGCCGTGGAACTGGGCGCCACCGCCCTCCAGCCGCTGGCCGCGCAGCGCTGCGTGGTGCGCCTGTCGGGCGAACGCGCCGAAAAGAAGCAGGCGCACTGGCAAGGCATCGTGCATGCTGCCGCCGAGCAATGTGGTCGCAATCGTCTGCCACAGCTGGGCGAGGTGACCGACTTCAAGCGCTGGATCGTCCAGAGCGACCTGCACCGCCGTATCCTGCTCTCCCCGCGCGGCACCGAGCCGCTGTCGGGCTGGGCGCGCCATCATCCGCCGCAGGCCGTGACGGTCATCGTCGGCCCCGAAGGCGGTTTCAGCGAGGAAGAGGAAGACCTGGCCTGCGCCCAGGGTGCGCTGATGCTGTCCATGGGCAGCCGCGTGCTGCGCACCGAGACCGCCGGGCTGGCGGCATTGGCGGCCTTGAATGCGGTGTGGGGGGAGCTTTGAAGAAAGCTTCATCCAGGTAAATTCCCGGTGGCCTGCCTGATTCCCGTGCAGCCCACCACGACGGACGTCCAAATTCGGCGCACGCCTCCCCATTTTGTCTCGCTGACAAAACTCTTCATTTACCCTCGCGCAACTTGCCTTCCAGCACTTCACCTCGCAAACCCGCGTGGTGAAGCCTTTTGCCGTTTTCCAGCCGCATGACGGACCAGCTGGCACGCCTCCTGCTTAAAGATATTCAATCTTGTATTCAAGTTTGAATATCCACCATGACCACTACCCACGCCCTGCAGCAAGCCGCCCCCGAGGCCGCCCCGACCACCATCGCCGCCACCCTGGCGGCCTACCGGGAAGGCCGCAGCACGCCTGGCAAGGTGGTAGCCGAACTGCTGGCGCGTATCGACAGCAGCGGGCGCGATGAAGTCTGGATCAGCCGGGTGCCGTCCAAGCAACTGAAACAACAAGCCGCAGCACTGGACCTGATGTTGCAGATCAAGGGCGAAGCGGTGCTTGAGAGCATGCCGCTGTTCGGCATCCCCTTCGCCGTGAAGGACAACATCGACGTGGCCGAGATGTCCACCACCGGGGCCTGTCCCGAATTCGGCCGGCTGGCCAGCGAAAGCGCCACCGTGGTGCAACGCCTGCAAGCCGCTGGAGCACTGCTGGTGGGCAAGACCAACCTGGACCAGTTCGCCACCGGCCTGGTCGGCGTGCGCTCCCCCTACGGCGCGGTACGCAACGCCATCAAGTCGGAATATGTCTCCGGCGGCTCCAGTTCGGGTTCAGCGGTGGCCGTGGCCCTGGGGCAGGTCATGTTTTCGCTGGGCACCGACACCGCAGGCTCGGGCCGCGTCCCCGCCGCCTTCAATCATCTGGTGGGCCTGAAGCCAACCAAGGGCCTGATCAGCGCACGCGGCCTGGTGCCGGCCTGCCGCACCCTGGATTGCATCTCCATCTTCGCCCACGACGTGGCCGATGCCTGGCGCGTACTGCACAGCGCTTCCGGCTTCGAT
This sequence comes from Herbaspirillum sp. FG34, assembly GCF_057809315.1. Classification (NCBI taxonomy): domain Bacteria; kingdom Pseudomonadati; phylum Pseudomonadota; class Betaproteobacteria; order Burkholderiales; family Oxalobacteraceae; genus Herbaspirillum; species Herbaspirillum sp. FG34. Next base: position 221,171 of record NZ_JBMDJS010000001.1, read on the forward strand.
GCCGAGGATGGCTATTCGCGCCGCCCCACCATGCTGGGCGTGAAGCGCCGGGGTTATCGCATCGCCATCCCCGATCACTGCGAATTCTTTGGCGACAGCCTCGCCCAGGAAGCCTGGGAGCGCAGCCTGGCGCAGATCGCCGCCCTGCCCGGCGTGAGCCTGGCGAAAATTCCGTTCGCCCCCTTCAGTGCCGCCGCAGAACTGCTGTACCAGGGCCCCTGGGTGGCCGAGCGCCGTGCAGCCCTGGGTGACTTCTTCCAAGAGCACCGGGACGCCATCCACCCGGTGGTAGGCCAGATCACCGCCCAGGCCGACGACTACGACGCCGTAGACAGCTTCAACGCTCAATACCGCCTGGCCGACCTGCGCCGCCAGGCCGAAAACCTGCTCGAAGGCAGCGACCTGATGCTGGTGCCGACCACCACCACCTTCCCCACCATCGCCGAAGTCGAGGCCGATCCGGTGGTGCGCAATGCGCAGTTGGGCCATTACACCAACTTCGTCAATTTGATGGACATGTCGGCCCTGGCCATCCCCGCCGTGTGGCGCCGTGATGGCTTGCCCGCCGGGGTGACCCTGATCGGGCCGGCCGGTGCCGATCATCTGCTGGCCGAAGCCGGCGCACGCCTGCAGCAGCAACTGGGCGGTGCGGCGCAAGCCGACACGATTGCCGCCGCCCCGCTGCCCTTCAATGAAAGCACCATCAAGGTCTGCGTGGTGGGCGCCCACCTGGCCGGCCAACCGCTGAACTGGCAATTGCTGGAAGCCGGTGCGCGCCGCGTGGCCGTCACCCGCACCGCTGCCCACTATCGTCTCTACGCCCTGGCGGGTACCACGCCACCCAAGCCGGGCCTGGCCCGCACCGAAGGCGACGGCGCCGCCATCGCGGTGGAAGTGTGGGAAATGCCGCTGCGCCAGTTCGGCGGTTTCGTCGCCGCCATCCCGGCGCCGCTGGGCATCGGTACGGTGGAGCTGGCCGATGGCAGCAGCGTCAAGGGCTTCATCTGCGAGCCGGCCGGCATTGCCGACGCCACCGACATTACCCACCACGGCGGCTGGGTTCCCTACCTCCATTCCTTGAACTGACACCCTCACCACGGAGCTGCTCATGAAAAAGAAGTCCCCCGCCGCAATCCACGATACCACCCGCCGCGACTTCATCGCCAAAGCCGGTGCCGTCGCCGCCACCGCCGCCATCGCGGGCGCCCCGGCCATCCTGCGGGCGCAGACCGTCCCCATCCGCATCGGCTACTGGCCGGTGGCCGCCGGCCTGCCCTTCTATGCCGCAGTGGAAGCGGGTTACTTCAAGCAGGCCGGACTGGAAGTGCAAGCGATCAAGTTCGCCGGCGCCCAGCAAGTGATGGAAGCCATGCTGGCCGGCCGCGCCGATGGCTCGGCCAATGGTACCGGTGCCGGCAACCTGGCCATCGGCGAGATCGCGCAGCCGGGTCTATTCAAGATCTTCGCCACCAATCCCAGCAACGCCAAGTACGTGCTCGATGAATTCCTGGTGCCCAAGGACAGCACCGTCAAATCGATCGCCGAACTCAAGGGCAAGAAGGTCGCCTCCGGCCCCGGCATCCAGAACGTCACCCTGGCCAAGACGGTACTCGAACGCGCCGGTGCCACTGGCGCGACCGTAGTCGAACTGCCCATCGGCCAGCATGTCGCTTCGCTGGCCGCCGGCCAGGTCGATGCCGCCTACACGCTGGAACCGACCGGCACCGTGGGCCGCATGAACAACACCACCCGCGTGCTGGAGGCAGGGGTCATCGCCAAGTACATCCTCGGTGATCCGATGGCGCCCTGGCATGGTGGCGCCGCCGCGCTGACCACCGAATTCATCAAGAAGAATCCGGAACTCACGCGCAAGTACATCGCCGCCTATGCCCGCGGCATCGAGCTGGTGCGCAAGCAACCGGACCAGGCGCGCGCCTACCTGAAGGGCTATACCGCCATCGAGGGTTCGCTGACCAATGAAGTCCCGCTGGCGGCCTACATGCTCTACAACGAATTCAAGCCCAGCGATATCGCCTACTTCCAGAAGTTCTACGACCTGTTTGTCGAGAAGGGCGTGTTCTCCCAACGCATCGTGGTCGACAACCTGATCTACAAGGGTTGAGCGCATCATGAACGAGACCATCGCTCCTGCCGTGACCGTGGCGCCCAAGCCTTCCGCTACCTCGACCACGGCGCCGCCGGCGACCCGGCCGCGCAAGCGCGCGGCGCTGGGCCGTCTGCTGCCCCTGGTCGGTCCCGTAGCCTTGTTCGTGGTGTGGGACCTGGTGGTGCGGGCCGGCTGGATCAAGGCCATCCTGCTGCCGCCGCCGGAAGCCACTCTCATGGCCATGTTCAAGGGCCTGGCCGGGGGACCGCTGCTGCTGGATTTCAGCGTGACCGTGATCCGCACGCTGGAAGCCTTTGCCATTGCCGCCGTGCTGGGCCTGCCCATGGGCGTCCTGCTGGGCAGCAACGAGCGCGCCTATCGCAGCGTGGAATTCCTGATCGACTTCTTCCGTTCCACGCCCTCCTCGGCGCTGATCCCGCTGTTCCTGCTGATCTTCGGGGTGTCCGACATCAACAAGGTCGCCATCGCCGCCTTCGGCGCCTTCCTGATCGTGCTCTTCAACAGTGCCTATGGCGTGCTCAATGCGCGCAAGCAGCGGGTGATGGCGGCCAAGGTGATGGGGGCCTCGCGCTGGCGCATCTTTTGCGACGTGCTGATCTGGGAAAGTCTGCAGGCCAGCTTCGTGGGGCTGCGCAGCGCGGTCTCGATGGCGCTGGTGATCGTGATCGTGGCAGAGATGTTCATCGGTTCCGAGAACGGTCTGGGCCATCGCATCATCGATACCCAGCAGGTATTGAACGTACGCGAGATGTACGCCGCCATTCTGTCGGCGGGCGCGCTGGGCTATGCCCTGAACGTGGTCTTCATCGTCATTGAAAAACGCATCGTGCACTGGAGCGGAAGATGAGTGTCGTGATCAGCCCCAAAATCGACCTGCCCCCGGAAACGCCCTTCGTTCCCGGGCCGCCAGGCACCCACATCACCATTCGCGGCCTGACCAAGCACTTCGCCGGCTGGCCGCTGTATGAAAACTTCGACCTGGATATCCCCAAGCACCAGATCGTTTCCATCTTCGGCCCCAATGGCTGCGGCAAGTCCACGCTCATCAACATGATCGCCGGCCTGATTCCGATTGACGCCGGACAGATTCTGTTTGACGGCAAATCGCTGGCGCAGACCAAGATCGGCTACGTGTTCCAGAACTATCGCGATGCCATGTTCCCGTGGCTGCGCACCATCGACAACATCGCCTATCCCTTGAAGCTGGAAGGCAAGTCCAAGGCCGAGATCAGGCATCGGGTCGATGAACTGGTGGCGTCCTTCGACGTGAAGTTCGACCTGATGCGCTATCCCTACGAACTCTCGGGTGGCCAGCAGCAGACCGCTTCCATCATGCGCGCCCTGGCGCCGGGGCCGGAGGTGCTGTTCCTGGATGAACCCTTCTCGGCGCTGGACTTCGAGATGACCCTCTTCATCCGTGAAAAGCTGCAACAGGTGTTCCTGCAGACCGGCACCACCATGGTGCTGGTATCGCACGACCTGGAGGAAGCGGTCTACCTGGCTGACCAGATCCTGCTGCTGACCAAGCGCCCGACGGCGGTGGCAGACATCTTGCATTACCAGGACCCGCGGCCGCGCACGGTGGAAACGCTGTCGCAGCCGGGCTTCATCGCCGCCAAGAAGCTGTCCATGGAAATCTTCCAGCGCGAAGTGCGCAAGCCGGCGCGCATGCAGGCACCGGGTTCGCTGGCGCTGTCCTGAGTCGTACCGAATCAGTGATCCACCCCCACCATCCACGTTCTCATTGGAGCGCAACAACATGAAAAACCGCCGCGATTTTCTGAAACTGTCCGGAGCCGCCGCCCTGGGCGCTGCCTTCCCGCTGGAGCTGATGGCTGCCAGTCCCTTGACCGTGGGCTTCATCTATGTTGGCGCGCGCGATGACTTCGGCTACAACCAGTCGCATGCGCAGGCCGCGGCCATCATCAAGAAAATGCCCGGCATCAAGGTGGTCGAGGAAGAAAAAGTGCCCGAGACCGTGGCCGTGCAAAAGACCATGGAAGCCATGATCCAGCAGGATGGCGCCACCCTGCTCTTCGCCACCTCCTTCGGCTACTTCGATCCGCACGTGCTCAAGATCGCCGAGAAATATCCCAAGGTGCGCATCGCCCACTGTGGCGGCCTGTGGACCGCCGGCAAGCACCCCATGAACGTGGGCAGCTTCTTCGGCTACATCGAGGAGTGCGAATACCTCTCGGGCGTGGTGGCCGGCCACATGAGCAAGAGCAAGAAGCTGGCCTTCATCGCCGCCAAGCCGATTCCGCAGGTACTGCGCAACATCAATGCCTTTACTCTGGGGGCGCAGTCGGTCGACCCGTCCATTACCTGCCACGTCATCTTCACCGGGGACTGGTCGCTGCCGGTCAAGGAAGCCGAAGCCGCCAACAGCCTCATCGACCAGGGTTGCGATGTCATCACCTGCCACGTCGATGGCCCCAAGGTGATCGTGGAGACCGCAGAAAAGCGCGGCGTCATGACCACCGGCTATCACGCCAGCCAGGCTGCGCTGGCCCCCAAGGGCTACCTGACCGGCGCCGAGTGGAACTGGGCCACGCCCTATACCGAGATCGTCAAGGCCACGCTGGAAGGCAAGCCGATGATCAATTTCCTGCGCGGCGGCCTGAAGGACAACTTCGTCAGGATGTCGCCCTACGGTGCTGCCGTGAGCGCAGCAGCGAAGAAGAAGGCCGACGAAATCAAGGCGCAGATGCTGGCCGGCAAGTTCCAGATCTTCAAGGGCCCGATCAAGGACAACAAGGGCAATACCGTGATCCCGGCCGGCACCACGCAAGTCCAGACCGACGTCGTGCTGGAGAAGATGAATTACCTGGTGGCCGGTGTGGTCGGCCAGGTCTGATCCAAGCTGCAGGATCGCCTCATGACTTCCCTCCCCGCTCCCGGCGTGGCCGCTGCCGCCAGCCCGCCCTTGCTGCGCCTGCGTTCGGCCCTGCTCAATGGTGCCGCACCGGCCTTGCCCACACTGTGCGCACTGGCCGGTACGCTGCTTTTGTTCGTGCTGTTCCTGCTGGTGCAGGGCAAGCCGGCGGGCCAGGCCTGCCTGCTGATCTTCCAGGGTGCATTCGGCACGATGTTCGCCTGGCAGAACACCTTGCAGCGCGCCGCCCCGCTGCTGTTGACGGCGCTCTGCGTGGCCTTGCCGGCGCGCGTCGGGCTCATCGTCATCGGCGGGGAAGGCGCGCTGGCGCTGGGCGGGCTGGCAGCGGCGGTGATGCCGCAGTGGCTGCCGGTCCTGCCTTCGCTGGTGATGCTGGTGGCCATGGCGCTGGCCGCGATGCTGGCCGGTGGGCTGTGGATTGCACTGTGCGGCGGGCTGCGCCAGTGGCGCGGGGTCAACGAGACCATCTCCAGCCTGCTGCTCTCCTATCTCGCCGTGGCGATCTTCAAGCATCTGGTGGAAGGCCCGCTGCGCGACCCGGCCAGTCTCAACAAACCCTCGACCCTGCCCCTGCCGGACGCTTATCTGGTAGGCTCCCTGCCCGGACTGGACGTGCACTGGGGCCTGGCCTGGGGCGCACTGGCCTGTCTGGCGGCGTGGATTTTCCTGCGCCACAGCGTGGCCGGCTTCGCCATGGGAGTGGTCGGCGGCAATATCCGCACCGCGCGGCTGGTCGGCCTGCCGGTCAATCGGCTCATACTCACCGCGTGTGCCCTGGGGGGCGCAGCGGCGGGACTGGCGGGCATGTTCGAAGTCAGCGCCGTGCAGGGCAGCGCCACCAGTGCGCTGCTGGCCGGCTATGGGTTCTCGGGCATCCTGGTGGCCTTTGCGGCGCGCCAGAATCCGCTGGCCATCATCGTCTGCGCCATCGTCATCGGTGGCGTGGAGGCCAGCGGCAGCCTGCTGCAACGGCGCCTGGACCTGCCCGACGCCACCACTCTGGTGCTGCAGGGCCTGCTGTTCTCCAACCTGCTGGCCTGGGAAGCCATCACCGGGCGTCTGTCGGCGCTCAAGCTGCGCTGGCAGCAACAGGCGCACGCCATTCCCGCCACGGAGGCCGGCCATGTATGACATCGATCTCACCACCCTGCTGCTGGCGCTGTTCGCCGGTGCGATCCGGGTCGGTACGCCCTTTCTCTTCGTCAGCCTGGGCGAGTGCCTGACCGAAAAAGGCGGGCGCGTGAACCTGGGGCTGGAAGGCATCCTGGTCTGCGGCGCCATGACCGGTTACGCCGCCTCCTTCTACAGCGGCTCGGCCTGGCTGGGCGTGCTGGCGGCCGGCTGCGCGGGGCTGTTGCTGGGCATGCTGCATGGCGTGGTATGTTCGCTGCCGCGCGTCAACGACATCGCCTTCGGCATCGCGCTGATGCTGCTGGGTACCGGCCTGGCCTTCTTCCTCGGCAAGCCTTTCATCCAGCCGCAGGCGCCGATGCTGCCGGCCATCGATCTCGGTGCCTGGAGCAGCAATGCGCGCCTGCATCACGCCTTGCAAATCAATGCGCTGTTCTTCGTCGGCGTGCTCCTGGCCCTGGTGCTGCAATGGGGCCTGTCGGCCACGCGCTGGGGACTGGCCTTGCGGCTGGTGGGCGATCATGCCGAGACCGCCCGTGCCCTCGGTTACCGGCTCACCGCTACGCGCATTGCCGCGACCGCAGCAGGCGGCTTCCTGGCCGCCGTCGGCGGGGCCTACCTGTCGCTCTACTACCCCGGCAGCTGGAACGAGGGACTCTCCAGCGGCCAGGGCTTGATGGCCGTGGCCCTGGTGATCTTCGCGCGCTGGCAACCGTGGCGCTGCCTGCTGGCCGCACTGCTGTTCGGCGCCGCCGGTGCACTGGGGCCGGCCTTGCAGGCGGTGGGCGTGACCTCCGGCTATTACCTCTTCAACGCGGCCCCCTATGCGCTCACGCTCTTGATCATGATCATCACCTGCCGTCCCGACCGCACACTGTCGAGCGCGCCGGGCGAGTTGAGCCTGACCCGATAAATCCACGATCCCCAAGGAGAAACCATGTCCGAACGCTACATCCAGGCCGAACCCTATCCCTGGCCCTACGACGGCGCCCTGAGCCCGGCCAATACCGCGCTCATCGTCATCGACATGCAGACCGACTTCTGCGGCATCGGCGGTTACGTGGACAAGATGGGCTACGACCTCTCGCTCACGCGCGCCCCCATCGATCCGATCAAGAAAGTGCTGGCTGCCATGCGCGCCGGGGGCTACACCATCATCCACACCCGCGAAGGCCATCGGCCAGACCTCTCCGACCTGCCCGCCAACAAGCGCTGGCGCTCGCGCCAGATCGGCACCAATGGCGTGGGCATCGGTGACGCCGGTCCGTGTGGCCGCATCCTGGTGCGCGGCGAACCGGGCTGGGAAATCATTGCGGAACTGGCGCCCATCGAGGGCGAGATCATCATCGACAAACCCGGCAAGGGCTCCTTCTGCGCAACCGACCTGGAGATGATTTTGCACACGCGCGGCATCCGCAACATCGTGCTGACCGGCATCACCACCGATGTCTGTGTCCACACCACCATGCGCGAAGCCAATGACCGTGGCTTCGAGTGCGTGATGCTGGCGGACTGCTGCGGCGCGACCGACTACAACAACCATCTGGCGGCGCTGTCCATGATCAAGATGCAGGGTGGCGTGTTCGGCGCGGTCTCCGATTCGTCCGCACTGATCGATGTGATCGGGGCCTGACATGCACGCCCTGGAGCTGGAGATCATCAATGCGGGCAAATCCTTCGGCAGCTTTCGCGCGCTCGACGAGGTATCGCTGAAGATCCGCGCCGGCACCATCCATGCGCTGCTGGGCGAGAACGGTGCGGGCAAGAGCACGCTGGTCAAGGGACTGGTCGGCTATAGCCCGCTGGACCAGGGCAGCATCGTGGCCGATCGCCGCGAGGTGGAGATCCACAGTGCACGCGTGCCCAACCAGCTCGGCATTGGCATGGTCTATCAGCACTTCACGCTGGCGCCCAGTTTGACGGTGGCCGAGAACCTGCTGCTGGCGCGCGGCGACCTGCCCTGGCGCATCCGCTGGGGCAGCGAGCGCGCGGCGCTGGAAGAATTCATGGCGCGCATGCCCTTCAAGCTGGCCCCGGAACGGGTGGTCAGCAGCCTCTCCGCCGGCGAAAAGCAGAAGCTGGAAATCTTGAAGCAACTCTATCTGCGCCGCCGCTTCCTGATCCTGGACGAGCCGACCTCGGTGCTCACCCCGCAGGAAGCCGACGAGGTGCTGGGACTCATGCACGCCCTGACGCGCCAGCAGGAACTGACGGTGCTGATGATTACCCACAAGTTCCACGAAGTGAGCGCCTATGCCGACGACGTCACCGTGTTGCGCAAGGGCCGCCTGGTCGGCAGCGCCCAGGTTGCGCAGACCACGCCGGATGCACTGGCGCACTGGATGATGGGTCATGCCCGCGCCGAGCAGGCTCCGGTGGCGCGGGAGAAAGTGCCAGCGGACGCGGGCGTCGGGCTCGATGTGAAGAATCTGACCGTCAACAACGATCGCGGCGTGGCTGCCGTGCGGGCGCTGTCGCTGCAAGTGAAGCGTGGGGAAATTGTTGGCCTGGCCGGCATCTCCGGCAACGGCCAGAAGGAACTGGTGGAAGCCCTGCTGGGCCAGCGGCCTCACCTGCTGGGCGAGATCCATGTGGACGGTGCGCCCTATCGCGCCACCCGTGAGCAGATGCGACGCCTGCGGGTCTTCGCGCTGCCGGAAGAACCGCTGCGCAATGCCTGCATCGCCGGCATGAGCGTGGCCGAGAACATGGCGCTGCGTCACTTCGACGTGGCTCCCTACAAACGCGGCGGCTGGCGGGTCGACCGCAGCGCCATGCAGCGTCGGGCGCAAGCGCTGATCGCCGCCTTCAACGTCAAGCCGCCGCTGCCTGAACGGCCCATCGGCACGCTCTCCGGCGGCAACGTCCAGCGCGCCGTGCTGGCACGCGAACTGGGCGAGGAAAGCCAGGACGGTTCGGCCAACGTACTCATCGTCGCCAATCCGGTCTTCGGGCTGGATTTCGCCTCGGTGGCCGACATCCACGCGCGATTGCTGCAGGCCCGCGCACGCGGCGCAGCGGTGCTGCTGGTGAGCGAAGACCTGGATGAACTGCTGGAACTGTCCGACCGCATCCTGGTGATGACCGAGGGTCGCATCGTCCACGTGGCGCAGGACGTGGCCATCCAAGGCGCGGACCGCGCCGCCCTGGGCCGCTCGATGGCGGGCCAGGCTGAACAACCTGCTCACGCCGAGGCCGCATGATCCGTATCGACGCTTTCCCCTATCCCTATCAGTTCCACCCGCGCAGCACGGCGCTGGTGGTCATCGACATGCAGCGCGACTTCGTGGAAGAAGGCGGGTTCGGCAGTGCGCTGGGCAATGACGTGCGACCGCTGGGCGCCATTGTGCCAACCGTGGCCGCGCTGCTCGCGCTGGCGCGCCAGACGCAGATGCTGGTGGTGCACACGCGTGAATCGCACCTGCCCGATCTCTCGGACTGTCCGCGCGCCAAGCGCCTGCGCGGCAATCCCACGCTGGGCATCGGTGATGTGGGGCCGATGGGGCGCATCCTGGTGCGCGGTGAACCGGGCAACCAGATCCTGCCGCAGCTGGCCCCCATGGCCGGCGAGATCGTCATCGACAAACCCGGCAAGGGCGCCTTCTACGCCACCGACCTGCACACGCAGTTGCAGGAACGCGGCATCACCCATCTGCTGGTGGCCGGTGTGACCACCGAAGTCTGCGTGCAGACCTCCATGCGCGAAGCCAATGACCGCGGCTATGAATGCCTGGTGGTGGAAGATGCCTGCGCCAGCTATTTCCCCGAATTCCATCGCGCCACGCTGGAGATGCTGACCGCCCAGGGCGGCATCGTCGGCTGGCGCGCCCCGCTGGCGCAACTGCAAGGCGCCGTGGCTGCCTACGCCGGAGAAAATCCATGATGCAAGTGAACCTGCCCCACGTCGTGGCCGAGGTCGAGCAAGCCTTTGCCGATTACGAATACGCTTTGCTCATCAACGACATCCCGGCGCTGGACCGCTGGTTCTGGTATGACCCGCAGACCGTGCGCTACGGCGTGGGCGAAGTGCTGCTGGGCGGCGAGGCGATCCGCCAGTACCGCAAGACCTGCACCCCGGTGCCGGCCTCGCGCAAACTGCATCGCACCGTTGTCACCACGTTCGGCACCGACTATGCTACGGTCTCCACCGAATTCACCGACCATACATCGGACCGCATCGGTCGTCAGATGCAGACCTGGGTGCGCATGGAGGAAGGCTGGCGCATCGTTGCCGCCCATGTCAGCCTGATGGCATGAATCCCCTGCCCCATCGAACCGGAATGCCCGCACCATGACCGCCACCGTCGCCAACCCGCTCGCCGAACAGGTCTATCACCGGATCAAGGACGACATCTTCAGCTTCCGCCTGCTGCCGGGCGACAATTTCACCGAGACCGAGATGGCCCAGCGTCAGGGCGTCTCGCGCACGCCCTTGCGCGATGCGCTGTTCCGGCTGCAGCGCGAAGGTTATCTGGAAGTGGGCTTCCGGCGCGGCTGGAAGGTCTGCCCGATCGACTTCGACCGGCTCGACAATCTCTACGATCTGCGCATCGTGCTGGAAATGGCCGCGCTGGACAAACTCTGCAGCCAGCAGGATCCGAGCGCCGAACTGGAGCAGTTGAACGCCATCTGGCTGGCCGAACCGCAAGCGCGCCACACCGATGCCGTCAAGGTGGCCGAACTGGACGAGGCCTTCCACACCAACCTGGTGGCCGCGGCCGGCAATGTGGAAATGACGCGGGTGCATACCGAAGTCACCGAAAAGATCCGCATCGTGCGGCGCCTGGATTTCCTCAAGAAAAAGCGCATCGAAGCCACCTACGAGGAACACGGCAAGATCCTGCAACTGATCGCCAAGCGCCGCGCCACCGAAGCGCAGATCCTGCTGCGCGCCCACATCACGCAGAGCAAGCTGGAGGTCAGAAAGATCACCATCTGGATGCTGGCCGAGGCACGCCAACTCCAGGAGCCGGAAGCGGCGCTGGCCCGCTGACAGCGCCTGGAACAATCCTTCACATGAAAGATTGCCAACTTTTCCCGCCGGAAAGATGAAAAACTGCGCTCGATCGCGGCATCTGCCCGCTTGGTCGGCGCCGAGCCGCCACCAAATCAAGGAAAGCCGCCGAAACCATTTATAATGGAAGGCTTTTGTAACAGCGCATCTTTCCAGCGGCTCAATGAAGGTATTTCGCGGACTTCCCACAGCCGAATCGCGCGCCCCGTGCGCGCTGACCATCGGCAATTTCGACGGCGTGCATCTGGGCCACCAGGCCCTTTTGGCGCGCGTGCGCGAGGCCGCCGCCAAGCTGGGGCTGGACGCGGCGGTGATGACCTTCGAACCGCATCCACGCGAATTCTTCGCCCAGCTGGCCGGCACCCCCGAACGCGCTCCGGCGCGCATCGCCAACCTGCGTGACAAGCTCGAAGCCCTGGCCAACTCCGGCATCGACCGGGTGGTGGTGGAGCATTTCGGCAGCCATTTCGCCGCCCTTTCCCCCCAGGATTTCATCGAGAAGATCCTGGTCCAGGGCCTGCACGTGCGCTGGCTGATGGTCGGTGACGACTTCTGCTTCGGCGCCCGCCGCGCCGGCACGCTCGACACCCTGATCGCGGCCGGCAAGCAGTATGGCTTCGAGGTGCACGCCCTGCCCACGGTGACCAATGCCGGTGTACGCATCTCCTCTTCGGCCGTGCGCGCGGCGCTGGCCGAGGGCGATTTCACCCTGTCGCAGCAGTTGCTGGGCCATCCCTACGCCATCAGCGGCCGGGTCGTGCATGGCAAGAAGCTGGGCCGCACCATCGGTTTCCCGACGCTGAACATGCGCGTGGGCCACAAGCGTCCGGCGCTCTCGGGCATCTTCGTGGTGCAGGTGCATGGACTGGCCGAGCAGCCGCTGCCGGCGGTGGCCAGCCTGGGCGTGCGTCCGACCGTGGACGACAGTGGCCGGGTGCTGCTGGAAACCCATCTGCTGGACTTCCAGGGCGATTGCTATGGCAAGCTGGTGCGGGTGGAGTTCCTCAAGAAGCTGCGCGACGAGGAAAAGTACGTCGACCTGCCCACGCTGACCACGGCCATCGCCCGTGACGTGGACAATGCCCGCGCCTGGTTCCGTGAACATGCCGGCTTGGCCGTCTCGGCCACCGACCGAATTTGATCGCTGGGCGGTTGCCGGAGCCCCGCTTCGGCCACCGTCCAGCCGCCCCATCCAGCATTTCGCCAGCGCGCATCTTGGCGCGCGCGGCTCCTGAATCAACCTGCATTCAACGAAAGTCCTGTCATGTCCAATAACGAATCCTCCGCCAAACCCGGCAAACCGGAAAAAGCCGGCAAGGCCCCCTCCAAGTACCCGGTCAACATGACCGAAACCGGCTTTCCCATGCGCGGCGACCTCGCCAAGCGCGAGCCGCAATGGGTCAAGGAATGGCAGGAGAAGAAGGTCTACGAGCGCATCCGCAAGGCCTCGGCCGGCCGCCCGAAGTTCATCCTGCACGACGGCCCCCCGTATGCCAACGGCGACATCCACATCGGCCACGCCGTCAACAAGATCTTGAAGGACATGATCGTCAAGGCCCGCAACATGGCCGGTTTCGACGCGCAATACGTGCCGGGCTGGGATTGCCACGGCATGCCCATCGAGATCCAGATCGAAAAGCAGTTCGGCAAGAACCTGCCGGTGGCCGAGGTGCAGGCCAAGGCGCGCGCCTACGCCGGCGAGCAGATCGAGCGCCAGAAGGCCGACTTCATCCGCCTGGGTGTGCTGGGTGAATGGGACAACCCCTACAAGACCATGAACTTCTCCAACGAAGCCGACGAGCTGCGCGCCCTCGGCAAGATCCTGGAGAAGGGTTACGTCTATCGCGGCTTGAAGCCCGTGAACTGGTGCTTCGACTGCGGTTCGGCCCTGGCCGAGGCCGAGGTGGAATACCAGGACAAGCGCGATCCGGCCATCGACGTCGGCTTCCCGTTTGCCGAACACGACAAGGTGGCTACCGCCTTCGGCCTGACCGAGCTGCCGACCCGCAACGGCTACATCGTCATCTGGACCACCACGCCCTGGACCATCCCGGCCAACCAGGCGCTGAACGTGCATCCGGAATTCGAATACGCGCTGGTGCAGACCACCCGCAACGGTGAAGCCACCCTGCTGATCCTGGCCAAGGACCTGGTCGAATCCTGCCTGCAGCGTTTCGGCCTGGAAGGCCAGATCATCGCCACCACCACCGGCGAGAAACTCTCGCTGATCCGCTTCCACCATCCGCTGGCCAAGGCCGATGCCGGCTACGATCGTCTCTCGCCGGTCTTCCTGGGCGACTACGTGACGGCTGACAGCGGCACCGGCATCGTGCACTCCTCGCCGGCCTACGGTATCGAGGACTTCGTCTCCTGCAAGGCGCACGGGATGAAGGATGACGACATCCTCAACCCGGTCATGGGCGATGGCCGCTATGCCTCCTGGCTGCCGCTGTTTGCCGGCCTGACCATCTGGGAAGCCTCCAAGCCCATCTGCGGCAAGCTCGATGAAGTGGGTTCGCTGTTCAAGCTGGTCATGTTCGACCACAGCTACATGCACTGCTGGCGCCACAAGACTCCCATCATCTATCGCGCCACCTCGCAATGGTTCGCCAGCATGGACAACACGCCCAAGGATGGCGGCCCCAGCCTGCGCCAGACCGCGCTGCAAGGCATCGAGGACACCGCTTTCTTCCCCGGCTGGGGCAAGGCGCGCCTGCATGGCATGATCGCCAACCGTCCGGACTGGACGCTGTCGCGTCAGCGCCAGTGGGGCGTGCCGATGGCCTTCTTCGTGCACAAGGAAACGGGTGAACTGCATCCGCGTACACCGGAGCTGATCGAACAGGTCGCCCAGCGCATCGAGAAGAGCGGCATCGAAGCCTGGCAGGCACTGGACCCCAAGGAATTGCTGGGTGAAGACGCCGAGCACTACCTCAAGAACCGCGACACGCTGGACGTCTGGTTCGATTCCGGCACCACCCACCAGACCGTGCTGCGCGGCTCGCACGCACAGCAGTCGCAGTTCCCGGCCGACCTCTACCTGGAAGGTTCGGACCAGCATCGTGGCTGGTTCCACTCGTCACTGCTGACTTCCTCGATGTTGAATGGCCGCGCGCCCTACAAGGCCCTGCTCACGCACGGCTTCGTGGTCGATGGCGAAGGCAAGAAGATGTCCAAGTCCAAGGGCAACGTGGTGGCCCCGCAGAAGGTCTCGGACTCGCTGGGCGCGGAAATCCTGCGCCTGTGGGTAGCCTCGACCGATTACTCGGGCGAGCTGTCGATCTCGGACGAAATCTTGAAACGCGTGGTGGAAGCCTACCGTCGCATCCGCAACACCCTGCGCTTCCTGCTGGCCAACACTGCCGACTTCGATCCGGCGCAACACGCCGTGCCGGTGGCGGAGATGCTGGAAATCGACCGCTATGCCATCGCCAACATGGCACGCCTGCAAGCGGAGGTGCTGGCGCACTTCGAGACCTACGAATTCCACCCGGTGGTGGCCAAGCTGCAGATGTACTGCTCGGAAGACCTGGGCGGCTTCTACCTGGACATCCTCAAGGACCGCCTCTACACCAGCGGCGTGGAGTCGGCCGCACGACGCTCGGCCCAGACCGCGGTGTGGCACATCACGCAGTCGCTCCTGCGCCTGATGGCACCGATCCTGTCCTTCACGGCCGAAGAAGCCTGGCGCTTCTTCGCCGGCAAGGAGGCCTTCGAGGCCAGCGGCGAAACCATCTTCTCGCAGGTCTACTACGCCCTGCCGGAAGTGGCAGATAGTGCGGCCCTGCTGTCCAAGTTCGCGGTGCTGCATGAAGTGCGCGCAGCCGTCACCAAGCAGCTGGAAGAAGTGCGTATCGCCGGCAGCATCGGTTCTTCCCTGCAAGCCGAGGTGGAACTGAAGGTCGCCGGCGAGAAGGCGGCCCTGCTGGAAAGCCTGGGCGATGATCTCAAGTTCGTGCTCATCACCTCGGCTGCCCGCGTCACCCCGGTAGCGACGGTGGAAGAGGAAGCCGTAGTGGTCACGCCCTCGACGCATCAGAAATGTGAGCGTTGCTGGCACTATCGCGCCGATGTCGGGTCTCATGCCGATCATCCGGGCCTGTGCGGTCGCTGCTACAGCAACCTGTTCGGCCAGGGCGAACAGCGCCGCTTCGCCTGATCCGGGCGGGACGGCCTTGCTAGCGGCCCGCTGCCTTCTGCGGCGGCGGGCCGCCCACTCCAACAAGAACATCCATGGCAACCAAAAAGCGCTCCTCCTCTTCCGGTTCTTCGTCCACCCTCCAAGGGCTGCTGCCCTGGCTGGGCATCGCCACCATCGTGCTGCTGCTGGATCAGCTCACCAAGATCACCATCCTGAAACTGTTCCACTATGGCGAATCACTGCCGGTGACCGGTTTCTTCAATCTGGTGCTGGTCTACAACAAGGGCGCGGCCTTCAGCTTCCTGGCCGCCAGCGGTGGCTGGCAGCGTTATCTGTTCACCGCCATCGGCATTGGCGCGGCGGTGTTCATCATCCACCTGCTGCGCAAGCATCCCGGTCAGCGCATGTTCTGCTGGGCGCTGGCGCTGATCCTGGGCGGTGCCATCGGCAACGTGCTTGACCGCGTGGTCTATGGACACGTGATCGACTTCCTCGACGTCTACGTCGGCAACTGGCACTGGCCGGCCTTCAACATCGCCGATAGTGCGATCTGCGTGGGTGCGGTATTGTTCGTCGTGGACGAACTGCGCCGCGTCTCCAAAAAGTAGGCAAGTCCGCCCGTTCGCACGTCTGAACACGCCTGCGGTACGCCGCATTCCGGGAGCAAACAATGGATCTGGCTGGCAAGAAAATCGTACTGGGCCTCACCGGCGGCGTGGCCTGCTACAAGTCCGCCATGCTGGCGCGCGAACTGGGTCGCGCCGGCGCCGCCGTGCACGTGGTCATGACCGAGGCGGCCACGCACTTCATGACCGCCGTCACCATGCAGGCCCTGACCGGCAACCCGGTCTACACCGACCAGTGGGATGCGCGCATGGACAACAACATGCCGCACATCAATCTCACGCGCGACGCCGATGCGGTGGTGATCGTGCCCTGCTCCACCGATTTCATCGCCAAGCTGGCCCACGGGGATTGCGACGACCTGCTCTCCACCCTGTGCGTGGCCCGTCCGGCCCGGGTGCCGCTGATGGTGGCCCCGGCCATGAATGTGGAAATGTGGCAGAACCCGGCCACCCAGCGCAATGTGCGTCAGATCCGCGAGGACGGCATCCTCCTGCTGGGGCCGGACGCCGGTGCGCAAGCCTGTGGTGAGGTCGGCGAAGGCCGCATGCTGGAGCCGGCGCAACTGCTGGAAGAGATCGTCGCCGCCTTCCAGCCCAAGGTGCTGGCCGGTCGCCGCGTGCTGCTGACGGCCGGGCCGACGTTCGAGCCGATCGACCCCGTGCGCGGCATCACCAATCTGTCCTCCGGCAAGATGGGTTATGCCATCGCCCGCGCCGCCCGCGAAGCCGGGGCCGATGTCACCCTGGTGTCGGGCCCGACGGCGCTGCAGACGCCTTTTGGGGTGCACCGGGTGGACGTGCAGACGGCGCGGCAGATGTATGAGGCGGTTTTGGGCAATGTGAAGGAAAAAGACTTGTTCGTGGCGGTTGCGGCCGTCGCTGACTGGCGCGTGGCCAATGCCAGCGACCAGAAACTGAAGAAACAGGACGAAAACGATACGCCGCAGCTGGAGTTCGTCCAGAATCCTGACATCCTGGCCAGTGTGGCCGCCCTGCCCCAGCGCCCGTATTGCGTCGGTTTTGCCGCCGAGTCGGAGAATCTGGAGCAATATGGCGCGGCCAAGCGGATTCGCAAGAACATTCCGCTCTTGGTCGGCAACATCGGTCACCAGACCTTTGGCCGGGATGACAATGCTCTCATGCTGTTCGACGCCCAGGGCCACAGCGCCCTGCCGCGTGCGGACAAGCAGACCCTGGCCCGCCAGCTGGTGCGCGAGATTGCGCGCCGCATGGCGGCCTGACGGTGCACGGCCCGCGTCTTGCGGGCCGTGTCTTTTGTACGCTTTTGTTTTTTGGAATCCGATTACGCCTCATGAAGACCATCGACATCAAGATCCTCGACCCCCGCATGAAAGACCAGTTACCCGCTTACGCCACCCCCGGCAGCGCCGGCCTGGACCTGCGGGCCTGCATCGATGCGCCGCTGACGCTGGCGCCGGGTTCCACCCATCTGATCCCCACCGGCCTGGCGATCCACCTGGCCGATCCGAACTATGCCGCCGTGATCCTGCCGCGCAGCGGCATGGGCCACAAGCATGGCATCGTGCTGGGCAACCTGGTCGGACTGATCGATTCGGATTATCAGGGGCAGTTGATGATCTCGACATGGAACCGCGGCAGTACCGAGTTTGTCCTAAACCCCATGGAACGCCTGGCGCAGCTGGTGATCGTGCCGGTACTGCAGGTCGGCTTCAATGTGGTAGATGAATTCGACAGCAGCCAACGCGGCGCCGGTGGTTTCGGCAGCACAGGCAAACACTGATGGAGAACCGCATGCTCGTATCCCCCCTGCCGCAGTGGCAGAAACTGAAAACCCTTGCCGTCCTGGCACCGCTGGCCTTGCTGGCCGCCTGTGCCACCCAGGAACCGGGTCCGGTCGCGGACACACCGTCCAAGCCGGCCACCACGACCACCCAGGCGCCGCGCCCGGTAGCCGACAATCCCCAGCAGCAGCAATTGCGCGAACTGATCGCGCAGCAGGACCGGCTCTACCGCGTGGCAGCGCCGCTGCTGACCAGCAACGCCCAGCTGTGCCGGGGAAATTCCCGCAATCTGCTGGGTTTCACGGCCAAGAACAAGTACTCCTTCCCCATCGAATTTGCCGATACCGCACGCAGCCTGGGGTATGACGACCGCCTCCAGGTGACCGGCGTGCTGCCCGGCAGCGGCGCCGAGCAGGCTGGCATCCAGCGTGGCGACGTACTGATCTCGGTGGCTGGCAAGCCCATGCCGCAAGGCACGGATGCCGAACGCCAGGCGGCCGTGCTGCTCAGCCCGCTGGTGGTCAAGAAGGCACCCATTGCACTGGGCATCCAGCGCAATGGCCAGAACAGCATCGTCAGCGTCCCGCTGACCTACGCCTGCGCCTTCAGCATCGAGCTGGGCAATGCCGACAACGTCAACACCTACGCTGATGGCCGCCGCGTGCTCATCACGCGCGGTATGCTCAGGTTCACCCAGTCCGATGATGAACTGGCCTACCTGATCGCCAAGGACATGGCGCACAACATCCTCGGTCACGCCATCCGCCAGCGCATGGTCTCGACCATCGCCGAAGTGATCGACAACCTGCTGCTGCCGCATCCTGACCCGACCATGACTGCCGGCACGGCCGGCATCCGCGTCTATCCGCAGGATCTGGATGCGGCGGCCGATACGCTCTCGCTGTACCTGCTGGCGCGCGCCGGCTACAACATCGACAACGTACCGGCCTTCTGGAAGCGCCTGTCTGACCAGGTTCCGGCCAGCGTGCCCAATGGCTATACGGCGCTGCATCCCTCTACGACCTATCGCCTGGCGATGATCGAAAAGGTCACGCAGATCGTCAAGGCCAAGCAGGAGGCGGGCAAGCCGCTGGTGCCGTAAAAATGGAGATATGAAGTATTTGAAGTGAAGACGGCGCGGTGAAGACCGCGCCGTTTTTGTTTGCTTCTCGAAAATGAAGCCCTCTGCAAAACAAAGGCCACGCCGGTTTCCCGACGTGGCCTTGATGGCTTGCCTGATGTGGCTTATTCGACTTCGAGCTTCTCTTGCGGTTCTTCCGGCGGAGACGAATCGTCGCCTTCGGGGAAGTCCAGCTTGATCTGATCCTTGTCGTCCATCTCCACCGTCACACGACCACCGCTGACCAGCTTGCCGAACAGCAGTTCGTCGGCCAGCGCCTTGCGGATCAGATCCTGAATCAGGCGCGACATCGGACGTGCACCCATCAGCGGATCGAAGCCCTTCTTGCCCAGGAACTTGCGCAGGCTGTCGGAGAAGACGGCTTCCACCTTCTTCTCGTGCAGTTGCTCTTCCAGCTGCATGAGGAACTTGTCGACCACGCGCAGGATGATTTCCTCGTCCAGCGGGCGGAAGCTGATGATGGCATCCAGACGGTTGCGGAACTCCGGGGTGAACATGCGCTTGATGTCCGCCATTTCGTCGCCGGCTTCCTTCTTCTCGGTAAAGCCGATGGTGCGCTTCTGCAGGCTCTCGGCCCCCGCATTGGTGGTCATGATGATGATCACGTTGCGGAAGTCGGTCTTGCGGCCGTTGTTGTCGGTCAGCGTGCCATGGTCCATCACCTGCAACAGGATGTTGAAGATGTCGGGGTGTGCCTTCTCGATTTCATCGAGCAACAGCACGGCATGCGGCTTCTTGTTGACGGCTTCGGTCAGGAGACCGCCCTGGTCGAAACCGACATAGCCCGGGGGCGCGCCGATCAGGCGGCTCACGGCGTGACGTTCCATGTACTCCGACATGTCGAAACGCACCAGCTCGATACCGAGGATGAAGGCCAGCTGCTTGGCCACTTCGGTCTTGCCCACGCCGGTCGGGCCGGAGAACAGGAAGGAGCCGATCGGCTTGTCAGTCTTGCCCAGGCCGGCACGTGCCATCTTGATGGCCGAGGCCAGTGCTTCGATGGCCGGGTCCTGGCCGAACACCACGTTCTTCAGATCACGCTCGATGGTCTGCAGCTTGGCGCGGTCGTCCTGGTTGACCGACTGCGGCGGGATGCGGGCGATCTTGGAAATGATTTCCTCGATTTCCGGCTTGCCAATGGTCTTCTTCTGCTTGGACTTGGGCAGGATGCGCTGAGCGGCACCGGCTTCGTCGATCACGTCGATGGCCTTGTCAGGCAGATGACGGTCATTGATGAAGCGTGCCGCCAGTTCCGCCGCCGAGGTCAGCGCCGAAGCAGAATACTTCACACCGTGGTGTTCCTCGAACTTGGACTTCAGGCCGCGCAGGATCTGCACGGTCTGCTCCACGGTCGGTTCGTTCACATCGATCTTCTGGAAGCGACGCGACAGCGCGTGGTCCTTCTCGAAGACGCCACGGAATTCGGTATAGGTGGTCGCGCCGATGCACTTCAACTGTCCGCTCGACAGCGCAGGCTTCAACAGGTTGGACGCATCCAGCGTGCCACCCGAAGCCGACCCCGCACCGATGATGGTATGGATTTCATCGATGAAGAGGATGCCGTTGGGGCTGTCCTTCAACTGCTTGAGCACGGCCTTGAGGCGCTGCTCGAAGTCGCCGCGGTATTTGGTACCAGCCAGCAGCGCGCCCATGTCCAGCGAATAGACGACGGCATTCTTGAGGATCTCGGGCACGTCGCCTTGCGTCACGCGCCAGGCCAGGCCTTCGGCGATGGCGGTCTTGCCCACGCCGGCTTCGCCCACCAGCAGCGGATTGTTCTTGCGGCGGCGGCAGAGCGTTTGGATGACGCGCTCGACTTCGGACTCGCGACCGATCAGCGGATCGATCTTGCCTTCGGCGGCGGCCTTGTTCAGGTTCTGGGTGAACTGATCCAGCGGGCTTTCCTTCTGCTGGCCTTCGGCCTGCACGTCTTCCGCGCCTTCCGGGGCCTTCTGCGGGTCGGCCTGCTGATCCTTGCGCACGCCGTGCGAGATGAAGTTGACCACGTCCAGACGCGTCACACCCTGCTGGTGCAGGTAGTAGACCGCGTGCGAATCCTTCTCGCCGAAGATGGCCACCAGCACGTTGGCGCCGGTGACTTCCTTCTTGCCGTTGGAAGCCGACTGCACGTGCATGATGGCGCGCTGGATCACGCGCTGGAAGCCCAGCGTGGGCTGGGTATCCACCTCATTGGTGCCGGGCACCGTGGGCGTGTTGTCGGTGATGAAATTGGTCAGCGTCTTGCGCAGATCGTCAATGTTCACCGAGCAGGCGCGCAGCACTTCTGCGGCGGAGGGATTATCCAGCAGCGCCAGCAGCAAGTGTTCCACGGTAATGAATTCATGACGGGATTGTCTGGCTTCGACAAAGGCCATGTGCAAACTGACTTCGAGTTCCTGCGCAATCATGCTTCCTCCATCACGCATTGCAGGGGGTGCCCTGCTTTTCGAGCGTGGGTTAAAACGAGTTCCACTTTTGTGGATGCGATATCTTTGGGATACACACCACACATTCCCTTCCCATCGCGGTGAACCTTGAGCATGATCTGCGTCGCGGTTTCACGGTCCTTGTTGAAGTACTGCTGGATGACGGCGACGACGAATTCCATCGGCGTATAGTCATCATTCAACAACAAAACCTGGTACATCGGGGGCGGCTTGAGCTTGGACTCTTGCCGTTCCAGAACTGTACCGCCATCATTTTCGTGCTTGGTTGCCATGCGTTTATTGGACCATCAAAAGCTGTGCAACGCACAATGATCTCGTAACCTCTAGATGAGATAGATATTACTTGTTTTCCGGACCTTGCGCAGATGACGATGATTTATCCTAAATCAAGGGTTTCTTTCCCCATCACTCAAACAGGACCACAAAGCAGAACATGAAAACTGCTTGACTTTTGTATTTCGACCGAGAACAATGGAATTCATTGATTAGTAGTTACTAAATGTAACAACTCGTCGATACGAAAGGGGGCACGGTTTAAGGGGGGCTGCGTGACGCGCGATGCTTCTTGCTTTGACGGCTCGTGTGATAGTTATTTTTGAAAGATGCTTTTATGGCAACAGGTACTGTCAAGTGGTTCAATGATTCCAAAGGCTTTGGCTTTATCACTCCGGATGACGGCGGCGAAGATCTGTTCGCCCACTTCTCCGCAATCCAGATGAACGGCTTCAAGACCCTGAAAGAAGGTCAAAAAGTCCAGTTTGACGTCACGCAAGGCCCCAAGGGCAAGCAAGCATCGAACATCCAGAACGCCGCTTAAACCCCGGTTTCTCTAAAAGCCCCGCAATCGCGGGGCTTTTTTCATTGGGCGCCAAATCCGCCCTCCCCCCTGTAGCGCAAAAAAAACAGCCGACACAAGCCGGCTGTTTGTTGCTTTTTAGTCATCAATTTCGCACGGACATGCGCTCCACGCAGTCCGCGCGGCTTACATGTTTTCGATCATCACTTCACCGAAACCGGAGCAGGAAACCTGGGTCGCCCCTTCCAGCAGGCGGGCGAAATCGTAGGTCACGCGCTTGGCCGAAACCGACTTCTGCATGGCCGAGATGATCAGGTCCGCCGCCTCGATCCAGCCCATGTGGCGCAGCATCATTTCAGCCGAGAGAATGCTGGAACCGGGGTTCACATAATCCTTGCCGGCATACTTGGGGGCGGTACCGTGGGTGGCTTCGAACACGGCCACCGAATCCGACATGTTGGCCCCGGGCGCGATGCCGATGCCGCCGACCTGGGCCGCCACCGCGTCCGAGATGTAGTCGCCGTTCAGGTTCATGGTGGCGATCACGCTGTATTCCGCCGGACGCATCAGCACCTGCTGGAAGAAGGCATCGGTGATGGCATCCTTGATGACGATCTGGCGACCGGTCTTGGGGTTCTTCAGGCGCATCCACGGGCCGTCGTCGATCAGTTCCGCACCGAATTCGCGGCCGGCCAGCGCATAGCCCCAGTCACGGAAGGCACCTTCGGTGTACTTCATGATGTTGCCCTTGTGGACCAGCGTCACCGAGGGCTTGTCGTGGTCAATCGCATACTGGATGGCCTTGCGCACCAGGCGCTCGGTGCCTTCGCGCGAGACCGGCTTGATGCCCAGGGCCGAGGTCTCGGGGAAGCGCAGTTTCTTGACGCCCATTTCGCGCGTCAGCAACTCGATGAGCTTCTTCACTTCGGGCGTACCGGCCTGCCATTCGATACCGGCATAGATGTCTTCGGAGTTTTCGCGGAAGATCACCATGTCGGTCTTCTCCGGTTCGCGCAACGGCGAAGGCACGCCCTTGAAGTAGCGCACCGGACGCAGGCAGACATACAGGTCCAGCTGCTGGCGCATGGTCACGTTGAGCGAACGGATGCCACCACCGACCGGGGTCGACAGCGGCCCCTTGATCGAGACCAGGTATTCCTTGAGCACGTCCAGGGTTTCCTCGGGCAGCCAGACATCCTGGCCATACAGCCTGGTCGACTTCTCGCCCGCATAGATTTCCATCCAGTGGATCTTGCGCGCACCGCCGTAGGCTTTCTCCACTGCCGCATCGACCACCTTCAACATCACCGGCGTGACGTCCACGCCCACGCCATCGCCCATGATGAAGGGGATGATCGGGTTGTTGGGGACATTGAGGGTGTCATCGGCATTGGCGGTGATCTTGCGCCCTTCTGCAGGCACTTGGATATGTTGGTACGACATCGTGGTCTCCGACGGTTGAGGCGGTAGCATTAGGAAGCATCAGCGGCAACGCCCATGCAGGATCAGCGACGACCTTGCATGATTTGCCATACAAGCCGGGAATTTTAAGAGATTTCCGGGTTTTGAGCCGGGAAAATTCCGGATTGCAATGGTAATGTCTTATATAAGATATAGAACATGATCATTTGATTATCCATCAGGATTTTACGCAAGGCCATCTTTTTGCGACACTAGCGCATGCCTCTGATCCTCTTCAACAAACCCTTCGGCGTGATGAGCCAGTTCTCGGCCCATCCCGAGCGCCAGACCCTGGCTGACTACCTCGATATTCCCGCCATCTACCCTGCCGGCCGCCTGGATGCCGACAGCGAGGGCTTGCTGCTGCTCACCGATGACGGCAAGCTGCAACACGCCATTGCCCACCCGCGCCGCAAGCAGCCCAAGACCTATCTGGCTCAGGTCGAGGGTCTGGCCACCCCGGATGCCCTGCAGCGCCTGCGCGACCCGCTCGACCTGGGCGACTTCGTGACCCAGCCCGGCCAGGCAAGGCTGATCCAGCAACCTGACTGGATGTGGCCGCGTACGCCGCCCATCCGCCAGCGCGCCCACCAGCCCACCAGCTGGGTCGCCCTGACCATCAGCGAAGGCAAGAACCGCCAGGTGCGCCGCATGACGGCCGCCGTCGGCCTGCCGACGCTGCGCCTGGTGCGTATTGCCATCGGTCCGTTCTCGCTGGCCACCCATCCGGTGATGCCGGGGGAGTGGCGAGAAGTCGATCCGCAAGAGCTGGAGAGCTGAGCTACCGCCCGCGCCGACGGCGGGAAACTCTTGCAAAATAGCTAATCAGACAAGTTTTTCAGTCGGCGGGCCTGCCCATTTCTTCAGGAATGTTCATAAAAAAGATCTGAAACGGTGTCAACCTTCATACGCGCACTTCGTTATTGGCAGTGATTCGCACGAATCATCGTTTGCCTCACATCCCTAACATGTTGAATTGAAGGACGCAAAATGAAAAAATTGATCGCCGCTCTGATCGCTGGTCTGTTCGCAACTGCTGCTTTCGCACAAGCTCCGGCCGCGCCTGAAGCACCGAAGGCTGAAGCCGCTGCGCCGAAGGCCAAGAAGGCCAAGAAGGCAAAGAAGGCCAAGAAGGCAAAGAAGGCAGCTGAAGCTAAGTAATTAGCGTCCGCTCAATGAAAAGGCAGGCTCGTCCTGCCTTTTTTCATGTCCGCAAGGTTTGCGACCTGCCCGCAGGCACACCGCACACGGGCTGTCGCGCTGCTGCTATGCTGTGGGGCTTTGGCAGCCCGAGGCCGATCCGAATCACGACTGATAATGAACATGCGCCAATCTTCCCTTTCCCGTTTTTTCCTGCGCAGCGCCGCCGCCCTGCTGGCGCTTGGCTGCCTCTCCAGCGCCGGTGCGCAAACGCCGCAGGTGCGCAGATTCCCCACCACCCAGCTCAATATCGGCATCTATCTGATCAAGGCCGAAGTGGCCCAGACCGAAGCCGAGCGCGAGCAAGGCCTGATGTTCCGCGAGAAAATGGCCGACAACGAAGGCATGGTGTTCCTCTTCGGCCAGCCGGCCGGGGTGTGCATGTGGATGAAGAATACGCTGATCCCCCTGTCGGTCGCCTTCATGGATGAAAAAGGCGTCATCATCAACATCGAGGAAATGAAGGAACAGACCCTGGACTCACACTGCGCCAAGCGCCCGGCGGTGTATGCGCTGGAGATGAACAAGGGCTGGTTCAAACAGAAGAACATCAAGCCGGGCACCAGGATCGAGGGCCTGCCCCGATAAGATCGCCAGGAACGGCGGGACGGCACTGCAAGGCAGTGTCCCTGCCGATACGGGTACAAAACACAAGGCTTGTAGAGAAGCGTCGCGAAAACGCAAAAAACCGCTTGAATTCAAGCGGTTTTCTTTTACTGCAGTCTGAAGCGGGCGAGGCCGCGCTTCAGTTCAAGCGCCGGAGCAATTAAGCAGCCAGGGCCTTCAGGGCAGCAGCCAGACGGCTCTTGTGGCGAGCAGCCTTGTTCTTGTGGATGATCTTCTTGTCGGCGATGCTGTCGATGGTCGACACGGAAGATTGGAACACGGAGGTTGCTGCAGCCTTGTCGCCGGCGGCGATGGCCTTGCGAACTGCCTTGATTGCGGTGCGCAGGGTCGAGCGCTGGCTCGAGTTGTGAGCGTTTTGCTTGACTGCTTGACGAGCACGCTTACGTGCCTGTGCGGTATTTGCCATGAAAATTATCCTAAATCGAGAGTCGTTTGCGCCGCAAACCCCGAGGACTCGCGATGCCAAATTCTGTAAAGCATCGGATTATAACCAGATTCCGGTGACAAGGCAATCCACTTGTCCGCATCTGCCCCAATTCTGCCGTAAACACGATGCCATCCGTTGCGATGCTGCCGCAGGCTTGCCGATTTCCGCAAAGAAATTCATACCGGTTGCCGAACCTGCTGACGCCGCGGCGACTCTATTGGCCCGGGCGCGGGGCCATTGTCTTTTCTTTCACATCGGCTCGAAACCACCCCTTCCCCGCTCCTGCACACGGCTCTGCCGCCGCGCCCGCCCTCCATGAACGCCGCCGGCCAACATCACCACCGCAAAAGCACCGCTGCCCACCGCTATAATGCCGCTCCATGAATCTGCATAAAACCCTCGCCGCCATCTCCGGCATGACGATGCTCTCGCGCATCACCGGGCTGGCCCGGGAAATCCTGTTCGCCCGCGCCTTTGGCGCCTCCGCCTACACCGACGCCTTCAACATCGCCTTCCGCATTCCCAACCTGCTGCGCCGGCTCTTTGCCGAGGGCGCCTTCTCGCAGGCGTTCGTGCCGATCCTGGCCGAATACAAGAACCGGCGCGGCGCCGAGCAAACCAAGCATCTGGTGGACCACGTGGCCACGGCCCTGATGTGGGTCATGCTCATCACCTGCGTGGTCGGCATCATCGCCACCCCCTTGGTGGTCTATTTCATCGCCACCGGCCTGCAATATGATCACGATGCCTTCAATGCCTCGGTGCTGATGACCCGCATCATGTTTCCCTACATCGGCTTCATGGCCTTCGTGGCGCTGGCCGGGGGCATCCTCAATACCTGGAAGGAATTCAAGATTCCGGCGGTCACCTCGGTACTGCTCAATGTCGCCTTCATCGTCGCCGCGCTGTTCGTGGCACCCTTCATGAAACAACCCATCTACGCGATGGCCTTTGCCGTGCTGGTGGGCGGCATCCTGCAGGTGGCGATCCAGGTGCCGGCCCTGATCAAGATCGGCATGCTGCCGCGCCTGTACTGGAATCCGCTGCTGGGGCTGCGTGACGAAGGCGTCAAACGGGTCTTGAAGAAGATGGGCCCCGCCGTCTTCGCCGTCTCGGCGGCGCAGATCAGCTTGATGATCAATACCAACATTGCCTCGCGCCTGGAGCATGGCAGCGTCTCCTGGCTAAGCTATGCGGATCGCCTGATGGAATTCCCGACGGCGCTCTTGGGCGTGGCGCTGGGTACCATCCTGCTGCCCAGCCTCTCCAACGCCCACGCCGCCGAGGACATGGAAGAGTATTCCGCCCTGCTGGACTGGGGGCTGCGCCTGACCTTCATGCTGGCCATGCCATCGGCCGTGGGCCTGGCCACGCTCTCCGAGCCGCTCACGGCCACCCTGTTCCACTATGGCCGCTTCGATGCGCTGTCGGTCACCATGGTCAGCCATGCGCTGGTGGCCTACGGCGTGGGCCTGATCGGCCTGATCGTGGTGAAGATCCTGGCACCCGGCTTCTACGCCAAGCAGGATATCCGCACCCCCGTCATCATCGCCGTGGGCGTACTGATCGCCACCCAGCTCATGAACAGTGTCTTCGTGCCGCTGTTCGCCCACGCCGGTCTGGCGTTGTCCATCGGGCTGGGCGCCTGTCTGAATGCCCTGTGCCTGTTCATCGGTTTGCGCCGTCGCCGGATCTATGTCCCGCGTCCGGGCTGGGGCCTGTTCCTGGTACGCCTGACCGGCGCGCTGCTGGTGATGGCCGGCGTGGCGCTATGGAGCGCCGGCCACTTCGACTGGGTCGCCCTGCGCGCCCATCCGCTGCTGCGCATCGGCGCGCTGATGCTGGTATTGACCGTGTGTGCGGCGGCGTATTTCGGACCGTTGTTCGCGATGGGCTTCCGCCTGCGCGAATTCAAGCGCATCGCGCGTCGCTGAAGGGGCTTGCACAGCACTTCATCACAAGCCGGGCGCACTCTGACACAAGAAATTTCATTCCCCTCCCGGCAGACCTGACGCAGCGCGCAATATTTTGATAGCATGGGTGACATGACGCTCACCTCCCTCGACTATTTTGCTTCGCTGGTGCGCCAGGATGATTCGATTCCGCTGTTCGAATCCGCCTTGACGCTGGGACAGGATTTTTATCCGGAAATGGATTTTGCCGAGGAAGAGATGGCGCTCGACACGCTGGCGCTCAAGCTCAAGCAGCGCCTGCCCTCGGATGCCTCGCAGATCCAGAAGCTGCGCATGCTGAACCATTTCTTCTTCCAGGAAATGGCCTTCGCCGGCAACGTCAACAATTACTACGATCCCGACAACAGCTACATCCACCGCGTCATCTCGACGCGGCGCGGCATTCCCATTTCGCTGGCAGTGGTCTACATCGAACTGGCCCAGCACATCGGGCTGGACATGAAGGGAGTGTCATTCCCCGGCCATTTCCTGATGAAGCTGTCGGTACAATCAGGCGAGATCGTGCTGGACCCCATGAATGGCGCCAGCCTGTCGCGGCAGGAACTGGAAGAGCGACTGGAGCCCTATCTGGCGCACCAGCCGGAAGAAGATTTCGGTGATGAACTGCCCTTGGCGGCCTACCTGCGCGCGGCCCATCCGCGCGAGATCCTGGCGCGCATGCTGCGCAACCTCAAGGCCATCTTCATGGAAGGCCAGCGCTGGCAACAAGTGCTGGATGTGCAGGAGCGCCTGGTGATCCTGCTGCCTGAGGAAATCACCGAAAAGCGCGACCGTGGCCTGGCCTACGCCAACCTGGGCCAGGCCCAGGCGGCGCTGGAAGACCTGGAAGCCTATCTGGCCCTGCGTCCCCATGCCGAGGACGCGCCCAACCTGCGCGAGATGCTGCCTGACCTGCGCGAAGCTCTGCGCAAGCCAAGCTGACCGGCTTGGCCGGGCTTACTGCCTGCCTTCGATTTCTTCCCAGCGTTCCAGGCTCACCAGCAGTTCTTCGTCGATCTCGGCGAAGCGTTGGTTCAGCTTGACGGCTTCATCGGCGCTCTTCTTGTACAGATCCGGATCGGCCAGTTTCGCCGACAGTTCCTTCTGTTCGGCTTCCAGCGCGGCGATGCGTTTGGGCAGTTCTTCCAGCTCGCGCTGTTCCTTGTAGCTCAGCTTCTTCTTGGCCGGCGCCGGTGCTGCGGGTGCGGCCATGGTCGATTCAGCCTTGACCTCGTTCTTGTCGGCCGCCTTGGCAGCGGCCTTCGAAGCAGCGGTTGACTGGGCCGGACGCTGGCGCTCCCAATCGGAGTAACCGCCCACGTATTCACGCCAGAGGCCATTGCCTTCGGAGGCGATCACCTGCGTGACCACGTTGTCCAGGAACATGCGGTCGTGGCTGACCAGGAAGACCGTGCCTTCATACTCTTCCAGCAATTCTTCCAGCAGTTCGAGCGTATCGATGTCGAGGTCGTTGGTCGGTTCGTCCAGCACCAGCACATTGGCCGGCTTGGCGAACAGGCGCGCCAGCAGCAGGCGGTTGCGCTCGCCCCCGGAAAGCGTGCGCACCGGCGAGCGCGCGCGTTCGGGCGCGAACAGGAAGTCCGACAGATAGGTCATCACGTGCTTGCGCTGGCCGTTGACTTCCACCCAGTCACTGCCCGGGGCGATGGTGTCGGCCAGGGTGGTTTCTTCATTCAATTGCGCGCGCATCTGATCGAAATACGCCACCTGCATCTTGGTGCCCTGCTTGACGGTGCCGCTGTCGGGCGCCTCCTCGCCCAGGATCAGCTTCAACAGCGTGGTCTTGCCCGCGCCGTTCTGGCCGATCAGCCCGACCTTGTCGCCGCGCATGAGGATGGTGCTGAAGTCGCGCACGATGGTCTTGGGACCGTAGGCCTTGTTCACATTCTCCAGTTCCGCCACGATCTTGCCGGAACGCTCACCGGTACCCACTTCCAGCTTGACCTGACCCTGTCGTTCGCGGCGCTCGCTGCGCTGCACGCGCAGGGCTTCCAGACGGCGTACGCGGCCTTCGTCACGGGTGCGGCGGGCTTGCACGCCCTTGCGGATCCAGACTTCTTCCTGGGCCAGGAATTTGTCGAACTTGGCATTCTCCACTTCCTCATTGGCCAGCAGCTCGGCCTTGCGGGCCTGGTAGGTGGTGAAGTTGCCGGGGAAGGACAGAATCTTGCCGCGATCCAGTTCGATGATGCGGGTGGAGACGTTGTCCAGGAAGCTGCGGTCGTGGGTGATGAAGAGGATGCTGCCCTTGAAGTCGCGCAGCAGTCCTTCCAGCCAGAGAATGGAGCCGAAATCGAGGTGGTTGGTCGGTTCGTCCAACAGCAGCACGTCAGGATTGCCCACCAGCCCGCAGGCCAGCGCCACGCGCTTCTTCATGCCGCCGGAGAGCTCGCCGATGCGGGCCTCGCGGTTCAGGTTCAGCTTGTCCAGCGTGGTCTCGACCTTGTTGCCGATGGACCAGGCATCGGCCGCATCCAGCACGGTCTGGATCTGGTGCATGCGCTCCAGCAGGGCATCGTCGTTGTCACCGCCGAACTGGCCGGTGATGGCTTCATATTCGGCCAGTAGCGCCGGCAGCTCGCCCAGGCCCGAGGCCACGGCGTCAAAGACGCTCATCTCTTCCGGGAAGTGCGGCTCTTGATCGACATAGGCAATTTTCAGGTTCTGCTGCATCACCAGCAGGCCATCATCGAGCTTGGAGCGCCCCGCGATGATCTTGAGCAGCGAGGACTTGCCGGTGCCGTTGCGGCCGATCAGGCCGATGCGTTCGCCGGTCTCCAGCGAGAATTCGGCGTGATCCAGGAGGGCGACGTGGCCGAAGGCCAGTTGTGCGTCGGAGAGGGAAATGACTGCCATAGCGTGCGTGATCTGCGTGAATGCGACGGCCAGGGCCGCGCAGGATGAAAGCAAAGGCGCTTGATGCGGGAAAAAGCGCAAGAGCGGCATTGTACCGACTGCGCCGCCGAAATGCTGATTTAAGCGCAGCCACGCTCCATCGCGGGACGCAGAATCACTCCGGTTTGCATCAAAGCAACGGGATTGATGAAAAATAGCGACAAAAGCTCGAATTTCCCCGTCGTTCGAGAGCCATGTTACAACTGGTTAAGCATTGCCCAGGGCCGGGCCGCCGGGCTGGCGGCGTGATGCGGTAAGATAGCGCATTCCGATTCCCGCTCATCCCATGCCTTTTTCCTCTCTGCCAGACCTGCGCCGCCAGCGCGGCTTCCTCAATCCCAACATCGCCAAGTTCATCGGTTTGTCCATCCTCGGTCTGGGTGTGGCCGGTGCGCTGCTGGTGGTGTATGCACTGATCTTCATCAACCCGCGCCTGCCCTCGCTGGACCTGATCACCGACTACCGCCCCAAGGTACCGCTGCGCATCTGGTCCGAAGACAAGGTCTTGCTGGGCGAATTTGGTGAAGAAAAACGCAGCCTGGTCAAGCTCGAAGACATCCCCGCCGACATGAAGAATGCCGTGCTGGCCATCGAGGACTACCGTTTCTATGAACACGGCGGCATCGACTGGATCGGCATCGCCCGCGCGCTGGTGGCCGACATTCTTCGCGGCAGCGCCTCGCAGGGGGCCAGCACCATCACCATGCAGGTGGCGCGCAACGTCTTCCTGACCAAGGAGAAGACCTTCTCCCGCAAGCTCTACGAAGTGCTGCTGGCCAACAAGATCGAACATGCCCTGACCAAGGACCAGATCCTGGAGGTCTACATGAACCAGATCTACCTGGGCCAGCGCGCCTTCGGCTTCGCCGCCGCCGCCCGCACCTACTTCGGCAAGGACCTCAAGGACATCACCCTGGCCGAAGCCGCCATGCTGGCCGGCCTGCCCAAGGCGCCCTCGGCCTACAACCCCATCGTCAATCCCAAGCGCGCCCACATCCGCCAGCAGTACATCCTGCAGCGCATGCTGGAAGTGGGTTTCATCACCCAGGCCCAGTACGACAAGGCTTCCAAGGAAGAACTGAAGGTGCGCGCACCGGGCAGCCAGTACAGCATCCACGCCGAATACGTCAATGAAATGGTGCGCCAGATGGTGTACGCGCAGTACAAGGAAGACACCTACACCCAGGGCTTCAACGTCTACACCACCGTCAATGCAGCCGACCAGCAGGCCGCCTACCAGGCCGTGCGCAAGGGCGTGATGGATTACGACCGCCGCCACGGCTATCGCGGTCCGGAAGAAACCATCGCCCTGCCCGCCAACGCCGACGATCGTGCCGCGGCCATCGACGACGTGATGGACGACCACCCCGACAACGATGACATCCTGGCCGCCGTGGTGGTGGCCGCCAGCCCCAGGCAGATCGATGCGGTGCTGCGCAGCGGCGACAAGATCAGCATCAAGGGCGAGGCCCTGCGCTTCGTCGCTGCGGCCTTGTCGGAGAAGGCCAAAAAGGAGATCCGCATCGCCCCCGGCGCGTTGATCCGCGTGATGCAGGACGCCAAACAGAACTGGCAGGTGGTGCAGTTGCCGCAGGTAGAAGCGGCACTGGTCTCGGTGGTGCCGCAGGATGGCGCCATCCGCGCCCTGGTCGGTGGTTTCGACTTCACCCAGAACAATTTCAACCACGTCACCCAAGCCTGGCGCCAACCGGGCTCGACCTTCAAGCCCTTCATCTATTCGGCTGCGCTGGAGAAGGGTTTTGCCCCGGCCTCCATCGTCAACGATGCCCCGGTTTCCTATCCGGCCGGCCCCGGCCAGCCGAACTGGGAACCCAAGGATGACGAAACCCCGGCCGGCCCCATGACCGTGCGCACCGCCCTGCAGAAGTCGGTGAACCTGGTGGCCATCCGTACGCTGGACTATATCGGCGTGCCCTATGCCCGCGACTTCATCACCGGCACCTACGGCTTCGATGCCGACAAGGTCCCGCCCTACCTGCCCATGGCGCTGGGCGCGGGCCAGACCAACCCGCTACAGCTCTCGGCGGCCTATTCGGTCTTTGCCAACGGCGGCTACAAGATCCAGCCCTACCTGATCTCGCAGATCACCGATGCGCGCGGCAAGGTGCTGTCCAAGGCGGATCCGCTGATCGTGGGCAATGGCGCGCCGCGCGTGGTGGCCGAACGCAACAGCTACATGATGACCAGCATGCTCAAGTCGGTCGCCCAGAGCGGTACCGGCGCGCGCAGCAACAGCATCGGCCGCACCGACCTGGCCGGCAAGACCGGCACCACCAATGACGCCGTCGATGGCTGGTTCGCCGGTTATCAGCGCACCCTGGCGACCGTCGCCTGGATGGGTTACGACCAGCCCAAGAGCCTGGGCAGCAAGGAATTCGGGGCGCAGCTGGCGCTGCCGATCTGGGTCGACTACATGGCCAAGGCCCTCAAGGGGGTGCCGCAGTTCGACCTGCCGGTGCCGGACGGCATCCGCTTCATCGATGGCGAACCCTACTACGACAACTTCACTCCCAACAACGGTCTGGTGACCAATGTGGGCGTGACAGTGGTGGATGCCCTGTCAAACTTCTTCGGCTGGACACCGAGCTCCACCCCGGCTGCACCGGGCGCTCAACAGGGCAATACGCAGGCGGCACCGAACCTGCCCGGGTCCTCCCCCAGCACCCCGCGCACGCTACCGGGCGCACCGGCGGGCCGTCCCCTCAACGAGAACGCACGGCGCTTCATGGACAACACCAACCAGGGACATTGAAGCCGGGCCGGGCCTGGGGCCTGGCACCTGGCACTTCAGGAGCGGGACGGCAAAAGCAAACGGGCACTTCCGAAGAAGTGCCCGTTTCCTTTTGTCTGGCGCCCCCGACACGGATCGAACGTGTGACCTATCCCTTCATACCGCTATGGCTTTCGCCACCATCAGATACAGATGACCGGATGTTTGCAGTCTGGACTATACCTTGGCCATGGACCCTGCCCTGGCGAGCAAGATCGGGAGGCCGGAGCCGTCTAGTCTCTACACCTTCCGGCTTCCGAGGAAACCGGCTTGGCTCGGTATTGCCAGCAGCCGCAGGCTCAAAAGCATGCGCTGTCAGGGTTCACCGACTTTGACTCCATTCAGGCGGCGCCTTTCGGCATCCGCTGCCCAATTTGACTTAGGAGGGGATCGCTCTATCCACTGAGCTACGGGGGCAACAAGGCCGCTATTGTATCCGCTGCGCCCGCCCTTGCAAAGCTGCAAGCTTCCCATGCGCCGCAACGGCCTTGCACTACAATAGGCCGATGCGCTCGCCCACAATAAATATGAAGAAGCTTGCAGTCACCGCCCTGGGGACATGGATGGCAGCGGGCCTGGCCATGGCCCAGCCGACGGCGGACAAGCCGGGTACGATGCCGGGCATGGCCGAACGCATGGCCGCCTGCATCGCCTGCCATGGCAAACAGGGGCGGGCCACGGCCGATGGCTACTATCCGCGCATCGCCGGCAAGCCGGAGGGATACCTGCTCAATCAGCTGCAGAGTTTTCGTGATGGACGGCGCCGTTATCCGATGATGAATTACCTGCTGGGCAATCTTTCGGATGATTATCTCCGGCAGATCGCCGCCTTCTTCGCCGACCAGCATCCGCCCTATCCGCCGCCGGTTCCCGCCGACGCCGGCACCGCCGTACTGGATCGGGGGCGCCTGCTGGTGAGCCAGGGCAAGCCGAGGCAGGGCATTGCTGCCTGCGCCAGCTGCCATGGCGTCGGGCTGGGCGGCGTACAGCCGGGCATCCCGGGATTGCTGGGCCTGCCGCACGACTATATCAATGCGCAACTGGGGGCCTGGCGCAATGGCGAGCGCACTGCCAGCGCACCGGACTGCATGGGCAAGATTGCCCGGGCCCTGAGTCCGGAAGACATCAATGCCGTCAGCAGCTGGCTGTCCTCCCAGCCGGTGCCGGCCGACTATGCCCCGGCGCGCAGCCTGCCCCAGCCACTCCCGGTGGCCTGCGGCAGCATGCCGCCGGGTCCTGCCGACGCAGGAGCGGCACGATGAACAAGATCTTGCGTCGGGGACTGGGGATGCTGCTGGGCAGCGTGCTGGCGGTCGTGGCGCTGGCCGCCGGCGTAATCGCCTGGCAAAGCCTGCGCAGCGAAGATACCGGTGTGGCCACCCCGGTCACCGATGCGCAGGCGCAGCGACTCAGGGGGCAATACCTGGCACGCGCCGGCAACTGCATGGCCTGCCATACGGTGCGCGGCGGTGCGGCCTATGCCGGTGGCCGCCCCATCGCCACCCCCTTCGGCACGCTCTACACCACCAATCTCACGCCGGACAAGGCCACCGGCCTGGGCGACTGGAGCGCCGACGATTTCTGGCGCGCCCTGCACCACGGACGTGGACGCGATGGCCGTTTCCTCTACCCGGCCTTCCCCTACACCAGCTACACCCGCCTCACCCGCGACGACAGCGATGCCCTGTTCGCCTGGCTGCGCGGCCTGCCTCCCGTAGTTCAGCCCAATCGTTCACATGATTTGCGCTTCCCCTACGACCAGCGGCCGCTGCTGGGCCTGTGGCGCGCATTTTTCTTCACACCGGCTGTTTACCAGCCTGATCCGGCGCGCTCCGCCCAGTGGAACAGGGGCGCCTACCTGGTGCAAGGGGCTGGCCATTGCAGCGCCTGTCACAGCGCCCGCAACCGGGCCGGCGCCAGCATTGCGCCGCTGGCACTGGCCGGGGGCATGATCCCGGGGCTGGACTGGTATGCGCCGCCCCTGCATGGAGCAGAGCATGGCCTGGGCAACTGGAGCGAGGCGGACATTGCCGCCCTGCTCAAGACCGGCGTCTCGCCGCGCGCTGCCTCGCTGGGGCCGATGTCGGAAATCGTCGGGCGCAGCCTGCAGTATCTGAACGATGAGGATATCGGCGCCATGGCGGTCTACCTGAAGTCGCTGCCGGCACAAGCCCTGCCCGAGGATGGCATGGCCGCCCAACCGGAACCCGCCGAGGCCGAACGCATCCTCAAGCAGGGCAAGAAGCTCTACGGAAGTCTGTGCGTGGACTGCCACGGCGGCCGTGGCCAGGGCAGCGCACCGGATTATCCGCCGCTGGCGGGCAACCATGCCATTGCCGGGCCAGAGCCGGTCAATGCCATCCGGGCCGTGCTCAATGGTGGGTTCCCGCCCTCCACGACAGGCAACCCCTACCCCTTCGGCATGCCGCCCTTCGGTCCGCAGCTCAGTGACCAGGAGGTGGCCGCACTGGTCTCCTATGTGCGCAATAGCTGGGGCAACCAGAGCGGCTTCGTTTCAGCCTCGGAGGTGAACCGCTATCGCAGCGTGCCGCTGGATTGATCCTGCGCAGCGCATCCTGGGCCCGGCTCGAAAAAAAAGGCGATCCGGATATCGCCTTTTTCATTCACATTCTGGATGAAGAGACGTCAGTGCTCGGTACTGAGCTTGTAGCCCATGCCGCGCACCGTCTGCACGTAGTACGCCAGATCACCCAGCGACTTGCGCAGGCGCATGATGTGCACATCGACCGTGCGCTCCTCGATGAAGGTGTGGTCTCCCCAGACCCTGTCGAGCAACTGGGCGCGTGAAAAGATGCGCTCCGGATGCGCCACCAGATAGCGCAGCAGCTTGAACTCGGCCTGATCCAGCGCCACCGACCTGCCCGCCACGGCCACCTGGCGGCGATCGACGTCGATGCTGATGTCGCCGTAGCGCAGTGCCTGACTGCCGATCTCGGGCGTCTTGCGACGCAGCAGGGCCTGCACCCGTGCCACCAGTTCCTTGGGCGAGAACGGCTTGGTCACGTAGTCATCCGCGCCCTCGTTCAAGCCCTTGACCTTGTCTTCTTCCATGCCCTTGGCGGTGAGCATGATGACCGGCAGCGCCGCCGTACGCTGGTCGCGCCGCAGCTCCGCCAGCAGCACCAGACCGGAACTGTCGGGCAGCATCCAGTCCAGCAGCACCACGTGCGGCAGCGATTCGGCGATCAGCTTGCGGGCCTGGGCCACGTCGGTGGCGATGGTGGTGGCAAAACCCGCTCCCTGCATCGTAAAGCGCAACAGCTCCGCGATGCTGGGTTCGTCTTCGACCATCAGGATGTGGGGGAGCTCTTTTGACATCTTCCTTGGCTTCGCTGTGGCTCGATCAGAGTACCTTGGCCGCGATACGCTGGGCCATGGTACGCGCCAGCTCGGCTTCTTCGGCTTCCACCATCACGCGGATCAGCGGTTCGGTGCCGGACGGTCGCAGCAGCACGCGGCCGCGCTCGCCCAGCGCCTCTTCCACCGCAAGCTTCTCGGCTTGCAGGGCGGCGTTGGACTTCCAGTCATAGCCGGCCGGAATCTTCACATTGATCAGCGATTGCGGAAACAGGGTGATGTCACCGGTCATCTGCGCCAGGCTCTGGCCGGCGCGCTT
This sequence comes from Herbaspirillum sp. FG34, assembly GCF_057809315.1. Lineage (NCBI taxonomy): Bacteria > Pseudomonadati > Pseudomonadota > Betaproteobacteria > Burkholderiales > Oxalobacteraceae > Herbaspirillum > Herbaspirillum sp. FG34. Next base: position 258,265 of record NZ_JBMDJS010000001.1, read on the forward strand.
CAGGGCACACAGGACCTGCAGCGCCGAGACGATGCCATCACCGGTGGTATGCCTGTCCAGCGCCAGCAGGTGGCCGGAACCTTCGCCGCCGAGCAGCCAGCCCTTTTCCTGCAGCACTTCCAGCACGTAGCGGTCGCCCACCTTGGCGCGCGCGAAGGGCACGCCCATCTTTTTGAAGGCCACTTCCAGGGCCATGTTGGTCATCAGGGTACCAACTGCACCATCGACCGGGCCGGTGGCCAGGCGATCCTTGACCATCAGGTAGAGCAGTTCATCGCCGTTGTAGATGCGGCCATGGCCATCGACCATGATGAGCCGGTCGGCGTCGCCGTCCAGGGCAATGCCCAGGTCGGCGCGGTATTCACGCACCGCGGCTACCAGCGACTTGGGCGCGGTGGCGCCGCAGTCCTCGTTGATGTTCAGGCCATCGGGCTGATTGCCGATGGTGATGACTTCGGCCCCCAGCTCATGGAAGACGTGCGGGGCGATGTTGTAGGCCGCGCCGTTGGCACAGTCCACCACCAGGCGCATGCCACGCAGGTCCATGGCGCTGGGGAAGGTGCTCTTGCAGAATTCGATGTAGCGGCCGGCCGCATCCGACAGGCGGCGTGCCTTGCCCAGCTTCTCGGAGGGAACGCACTCCATGGGCTGCTCCAGGGCGGCTTCGATATCGGCCTCGACCTGGTCGGGCAGCTTGTTGCCCTTGGCCGAGAAGAACTTGATACCGTTGTCGTGATAGGGATTGTGCGAGGCCGAAATCACCACGCCGGCCGACAGGCGCTGGGCGCGGGTCAGGTAGGCCACGGCCGGGGTCGGCAGTGGCCCGGCCAGCCAGACATCCACCCCGGCCGCTGCGAAACCGGCCTCCAGGGCGGCTTCCAGCATGTAGCCGGAAATGCGGGTGTCCTTGCCGATCAGCACCGTGGGACGCGCCACGCCATCCTTGGACTTGGCCAGCACCTTGCCGGCCGCATAGCCCAGGCGCATGACGAAATCAGGGGTAATGGGTGCCACGCCTACGCGACCGCGCACACCATCGGTGCCGAAATATTTTGCTGCCATGTTGATCCTTTATTGCTTGTCGATGTCTTGCTGGCCGGGCGAAGGCGTCGGCCTGTCTCCAGTGAAGACGATGGGTTGCTGCCTGATGATCGGTGAGGTCCGAAGCTGCATTGCCACTGTGCCTACCGATCGGCGCGCCCGGCCTGCCACATGGCCAGTGCATCGACCGTCTCGGCCACATCATGCACCCGGATGATCATCGCGCCCTGCTGCGCCGCCGCCAGCGCCGCGCCGAGACTGCCGGCCATGCGGCGTTCCAGCGGCTTGCCGGTGACGGCGCCGATCATCGACTTGCGCGACATGCCCGCCAGCAGGGGCAGGTCCAGCATGTCGATCAGTCGGCGCGTGTTCTTGAGCAAAGCCAGATTATGCTCCACAGTCTTGCCAAAGCCAAAACCGGGATCGATACAAATCCGTTCACGTCCGATGCCGGCTGCGCGCATGAGGTCGACCTGGGTCTGCAGGAATTGGGCGACCTCGGTCACCACATCTTCATATCGGGGTTCCTGCTGCATGGTCTGCGGCTGCCCCTGCATGTGCATCACGCACAGGCCGGCCTCGCTGTCCTTGACCGCATCGATGGCGCCCTCGGCACGGAAACCATTGATGTCATTGATGATGTCCACCTCGGCGGCCAGCGCTTCGCGCATGACGGCGGGCTTGTAGGTATCCAGCGAGATCGGCTTGCCGCAGTCGCGCAGGGCATAGATCACCGGCATGACGCGCTCCAGCTCTTCCTGCAAGGACAGCGGGGCGATGCCGGGACGGGTCGACTCGCCACCGATGTCGATGATGTCGACCCCGTCGGCGATCATCTGTTCGGCATGGGTCAGGGCCAGCTCCAGGCAGTGATGGCGGCCGCCATCGGAGAAGGAATCGGGCGTCACATTGAGAATGCCCATGACCAGCGGCCGGCGGCCAGGCTGGACCGGCAGGCGGAACCTGCCGCACTTGAGAAATGCTTGCGTCATCTTGCTGTTGTGGGTGTTGCGGATGAGTTGTCCGACGTAGCGACCTTGCGGAGGCTGCGCCGCCTGCCATCGCTCTGCGGCTGCATGATACACCGCCGATGGACCGTCTTTATACTTTTGTCCGGCAAGCGCGTCATCGACTGCACGGTTTTTCATCTGCCAAATAAAAAAGGTGAGGATCGCTCCTCACCTTCATCAAACCTGCGGTCTCAGGCGCTCGGGCTGTTCGCCGCAGCCTTCACGCTTCAGGCCGGAGCCGTGGCGTTGGGCGAGACGTCGCCGGAACGATTGCCGTCCGACGGCGACTTCTTGACGGGAGTCCCATTGCGCGGCGGACGCGGTTCGTCACCGTTCATGATGTCGTTGACCTGATCGGCGTCCAGGGTTTCCCATTCCAGCAGGGCCTTGGCCATGACGTCGACCTTCTCGCGGTTTTCTTCCAGCAGACGACGGGCCAGGGCGTATTGCTCGTCGAGGATGCTGCGAATTTCAGCATCCACCTTTTGCTGGGTGGCTTCGGAGACGGTCTTGGAGGACATGCGGCCGAAGTAGGCATCCTGCTCCGAATCCTCATACACCATGGTGCCCAAGGTCACGGACATGCCGTAACGGGTAACCATGGCGCGAGCCAGCTTGGTAGCGCGCTCGAAGTCGTTGGAAGCGCCGGTGGACATCTGGTGCATGAAGATTTCTTCAGCGATACGACCACCGAAGAGGATAGAGATCTCTTCCAGCATCTTGTCCTTGTACATGTTCACGCGGTCATGCTCCGGCAGCTGCCAGGTCAGGCCCAGGGCGTAGCCACGCGGCATGATGGTGACCTTGTGGACCGGATCGGCCTTGGGCAGCAGCTTGGCGACGACGGCGTGGCCGGACTCGTGGTAGGCGGTGTTGCGGCGCTCTTCCTCGCGCATCACGGCCGACTTGCGTTCCGGACCCATGACGATCTTGTCCTTGGCATCTTCGAAGTCCTGCATTTCCACCAGGCGCTTGTTGCGGCGCGCAGCGAACAGGGCGGCTTCGTTGACCAGGTTGGCCAGGTCGGCACCGGAGAAACCGGGGGTACCACGGGCCAGGATGTCGGCCTTGACGTCCGGGGCGATGGGCACCTTGCGCATGTGCACATAGAGGATCTGTTCGCGGCCACGGATGTCGGGCAGGCCGACCATCACCTGGCGGTCGAAACGGCCCGGACGCAGCAGCGCCTTGTCCAGCACGTCGGCGCGGTTGGTAGCGGCGATGACGATGACGCCGGAGTTGGCTTCGAAACCGTCCATCTCCACCAGCATCTGGTTCAGGGTCTGTTCGCGTTCGTCGTTGCCGCCGCCCATGCCGGCACCACGATGGCGACCGACGGCGTCGATTTCGTCGATGAAGATGATGCAGGGAGCATGCTTCTTGGCGTTCTCGAACATGTCACGCACACGCGATGCGCCCACGCCGACGAACATTTCCACGAAGTCCGAACCCGAAATGGTGAAGAACGGCACCTTGGCTTCGCCGGCGATGGCACGGGCCAGCAGGGTTTTACCGGTACCCGGGGGGCCGACCATCAACACACCGTGGGGGATGCGGCCGCCCAGCTTCTGGAACTTGGTCGGGTCACGCAGGAATTCGACCAGCTCCTGGACTTCTTCCTTGGCTTCGTCGCAACCGGCGACGTCCGCGAAGGTGACGGAGTTGCTGTTTTCATCCAGCATGCGCGCCTTGGACTTGCCGAAGGAGAACGCACCGCCCTTGCCGCCGCCCTGCATCTGGCGCATGAAGAAGATCCAGACGCCGATCAACAGCAGCATCGGGAACCAGGAAATGAAGATTTGCGACAGGAAGGACTGCTCTTCCGGCTGGCGCACGTCGAACTTCACGCCATTGTTCAACAGGTCGCCGACCAGGCCGCGATCCAGGATGGTGGTCGCGGTCTTGACCTTGGTGCCGTCCTGAGTGGTGGCGATGATGTTGCGATCCTCGATGGTCGCGTCCTTGATGTGTCCGGCCTTGACCTCGGAGATGAAGTCCGAATACGCGATCGGCTTGGCATTGGTCGCCATGCTGCGGCTGTCGAACTGTTTGAACACCATAAACAGCACGAGCGCGATGACTACCCAGATGGCAGCCTTGGAAAACATATTGTTCACTGGAACTCCTCCGACGCCTGCGCGCCACGTTGCCTTTGTATCGTCCGATTTTACCCGGATTCAACCACCCTTACACGGAAAACCGCCGTCCGACCAGCCTCGCCCCGCCCTGCTGTGCCATCGCGCAACGCACAACAACGCGTCGCACCAGGCTGCAGGCTCATTTCTTTGCCATTCCGTCATCAGCTTGAAGACGGGCGGGGAAGACCTGTTTGTCGCCAAGTTTGTCACCGATTCAGACAGACTAACGATTTCCAGAAATCGATATAAGGCTGAAATCGGGCAAAACAAGGCGGGAAAATTCACTAAATCGCCGGTTTTACAGCAGATTTTGCGCTGGATTGCGGATGACGAACCGGTTTTGAATCAACTTTAACCGATTTAACTGCGAGGATTTTTCAGGATTTTCCCTAGCAGAAAGATTTCGGACGACTTGTCGCGGCTGGCCTTGGGTTTCTTGGACATCACCGTCTTGAATTCGGCCCGGAATTTGTGCACCAGTTCGTTGTAGCCGGTCCCGTTGAAACACTTGACCAGCAAAGCGCCGCCAGGTTTCATGTGCAGCTGCGCAAAATCGATGGCCAGGTCGATCAGGTACTCCACCCGCGCGGCATCGGCAATGGCCACGCCCGACAGGTTGGGCGCCATGTCCGAGAGCACCAGATCGGCCTTGCGCCCCTCCAGCACGGCTTCGAGCTGGCGCACCGGCTCGTCTTCGCGGAAATCGCCCTGGATGTAGTGCACATCGGCAATCGGGTCCATCGGCAGGATGTCCAGCCCGATGATGGTGCCGTGGATGCCGCCACCCTCGGCGCCGGCCAGCTTGTTGCGGGCGTACTGGCACCAGCTGCCGGGGGTGCAGCCGAGGTCGACGATCACCTGCCCGGGCTTGATGAGACGTTCTTCCTCATCGATTTCCTTGAGCTTGTAGGCGGCACGCGCACGATAGCCTTCCTTCTGTGCCAACTTCACATAAGGGTCGTTGATATGGTCGTGTAACCAGTTTTTGTTCAGTTTGTTCTTTGCCATTCGCGTAGAATACTGGTTTTATCTCATTGAGGGACAACTTGGCGCCGCCGAGACCTCGTCCCGAACCTGCACTCCCATGTTGAATCTGACTCCCGCCGAGCGCAGCGAACTGCGCGCCCAGGCCCATGGCTTGAACCCCGTCGTGATGGTAGGCGAAAGTGGCCTTTCCGAATCCGTCATGAAGGAAATCGACAAGAGCCTCAACGCCCACGGCCTCATCAAGGTCCGTGTCTTCGGCGACGACCGCGAAGCCCGCATCGCGATCTACGAAACCATCTGCGCCGAGCTCAAGGCTGCGCCGGTACAACACATCGGCAAGCTGCTGGTGCTGTATCGTCCTCAAAAGGACGAAGGCAAGAAAGCCGCTGCCGGCGCCAAGGGCGGCCTGCGCGAAGTGACCATCGTCAAGTCGCACGCCACCAAGCGTCCTTCGGTGAGCAAGGTCATGCTCAAGGGCAACGAACGCATCACCGCCGGTGGTCTGGTCAAGAAAGCCAAGCCGCGCCAGCGCAGCACCAAGAAGAGCGCTGGCTGATCGCCGCCACGGGGCCACGGTCCACAAAACAGAATGCCCGCTGATGCGGGCATTTTCATTTCCGGCGTCGGTGTTGCGGCAGGATCAATGCCGCATCCGCCCTGCTCTGCGCGGGACGGATGCGGCGGACTACGTCAGACGTAGCGCACTTCCAGGATTTCGTATTCCTTCAGGCCCGAGGGGGCTTCCACGGCCACCACGTCACCGGCGCTCTTGCCGATCAGGGCACGGGCGATGGGCGAGGTCACGGAGACCTTGGATTCCTTGATGTCGGCTTCGTCCAGACCGACGATCTGGTAGGTCACCTTCTCGCCGCTGTCCAGGTTTTCCAGGTCCACGGTGGAGGCGAAGACCACGCGGCCCTCAGCGTTCAGTTCGGCCGGGTCGACGATCTGGGCCGCGCCCAGCTTGCCTTCCAGGTCGGCGATACGGCCTTCGATGAAGGCCTGGCGCTCCTTGGCCGACTCGTATTCGGCGTTTTCGGACAAGTCACCCTGCGCGCGCGCTTCGGCGATTGCATTGATGACTTCCGGACGGTCTTTGGTTTTCAAACGGTGCAATTCTTCCTTCAGAAGTTCGGCGCCACGCTTGGTAAGGGGAACTGTGCTCATAAGTCTCTTGCTCAAGGTTAGGGTTACACGGAAGACGCATCCAAGGTCCGCCGGCCGCTGAACACGCAAAAAGATCTCCGCGCCGCCAACCTGGCGGACAAGCGTTGTTTTTACGGGAACAGTCTGACTGGTGAACGGACCGTTGATGCAGGATTCCGTCAGCTCTTCAACAACACGCGCTCTGACTCAGAGCCGCTAAGGACATGACGCCACGCGCAAATCCACATGCGTGAGGCCCGATGGCGTCATGTCCTTAGCGTCCCCGGACGGATCTGCCCTGCAACATTGAACATGTTGTGGCCGCAGGGTGTCGTCCAAAAGTCAGAGAGGGCATCGATTGCTCAGATGCCCTCTTTGCCTGCCGGCGTCAATCAAGCTAAAGCCGGCAAAAGTAACGTGTTGTGGGTTTAGTGTATAGCTTTATGCAGGCCTTGTAAATCGTAGACGTCCAGCGCGTCCAGATGGCGCATGCCTTCCACTGCCGCTTCGGCACCGGCGATGGTGGTGAAGGTGGTCACGCGGGCGGCCAGCGCCGAAGTACGGATCGCTCCGGAGTCGGCAATGGCGTTGCGCTTTTCTTCAACGGTGTTCACCACCAGGGTGATCTCGTTGTTCTTGACCATGTCCACGATGTGCGGACGGCCTTCCACCACCTTGTTGACGGTCGCCACGGGGATGCCGGCAGCGCTGATGGCAGCGGCCGTACCCTTGGTAGCCACAATCGAGAAGCCCAGGGCGACCAGGTCGCGCGCCACTTGCACGGCACGCGGCTTGTCGCTGTTCTTCACCGACAGGAAGACCTTGCCCGATTTCGGCAGCTTCACGCCAGCACCCATCTGCGACTTCACGAAGGCTTCGCCGAAGGTCTTGCCCACGCCCATGACTTCGCCGGTGGACTTCATTTCAGGGCCGAGGATGGTGTCCACGCCCGGGAACTTGACGAACGGGAACACGGCTTCCTTGACGCTGTAGTAAGGCGGCACGACTTCGTTCTTGATGCCCTGGCTGTCCAGCGACTGGCCGACCATGCAGCGTGCAGCGATCTTGGCCAGCTGCAGGCCGGTCGCCTTGGAGACGAAGGGCACGGTACGCGATGCACGCGGGTTCACTTCCAGCACGAAGACGGTATCGACGGTCTTGCCATCGACTTCACTTTGCTGGATGGCGAACTGCACGTTCATCAGGCCGACCACGTTCAGGCCCTTGGCCATCAGCGCGGTCTGGCGCTTCAGTTCTTCAATCGTTTCCTTGGACAGCGAATACGGCGGCAGCGAGCAAGCCGAGTCGCCCGAGTGCACGCCAGCCTGTTCGATGTGCTCCATCACGCCGCCGATGAAGGTACGTTCACCGTCGGAGAGGCAATCGACGTCCACTTCGATGGCGTCGTTCAGGAAGCGGTCCAGCAGCACCGGCGAATCATGCGAAACCTTGACGGCTTCGCGCATGTAGCGCTCCAGGTCACGTTGCTCGTGGACGATTTCCATGGCGCGGCCACCCAGCACGTAGGACGGGCGCACCACCAGCGGATAACCGATTTCCTGCGCCAGTTGCAGCGCATCGGCTTCGGTACGGGCGGTACGGTTGGGCGGCTGGCGCAGGCCGAGGTCCTGCAGCAGCTTCTGGAAACGCTCGCGGTCTTCCGCGGCGTCGATCATGTCAGGCGAGGTGCCGACGATGGGCACGCCATTGGCTTCCAGGTCCAGCGCCAGCTTCAGCGGGGTCTGGCCGCCGTACTGGACGATCACGCCAACCGGCTTTTCCTTGTCGACGATTTCCAGCACGTCTTCCAGCGTCACCGGCTCGAAGTACAGGCGGTCGGAAGTGTCGTAGTCGGTCGAGACGGTTTCCGGGTTGCAGTTGACCATGATGGTTTCGTAACCGTCATCGCGCATCGCCAGTGCCGCGTGCACGCAGCAGTAGTCAAACTCGATGCCCTGGCCGATACGGTTCGGGCCACCGCCCAGCACCATGATCTTCTTCTTGTCGGTCGGGTTGGATTCGCACTCTTCGTCGTAGGTCGAATACATGTAGGCGGTATCGGTCGAGAACTCGCCCGCACAGGTATCGACGCGCTTGAAGACCGGACGCACGTTAAGCTTCTTGCGCTGCTCGCGCACGGCGGTGTCGGTGGTCTTCAACAGCTTGGCCAGGCGACGATCCGAGAAGCCCTTCTGCTTCAGCTGGAACAGGGTCGCCTTGTCCAGCGACTCCAGCGCCACATCCTTTTCCAGCCACAGTTCGATGTCGACGATCTCCTTGATCTGCGACAGGAACCACGGGTCGATGTGGGTCAGGCCATGCACTTCTTCCAGCGAGAAGCCTTGCGCGAAGGCGTCACCCACGTACCAGATGCGGTCCGGACCGGGTTCGCCCAGTTCCTTCTCGATCAGTTCGCGGTCGGTGGTCTTTTCGTTCATGCCGTCAACGCCCACTTCCAGGCCACGCAGGGCTTTCTGGAAAGACTCCTGGAAGGTACGACCGATGGCCATCACTTCACCCACGGACTTCATCTGGGTGGTCAGGTGCTTGTCGGCCTGCGGGAATTTCTCGAAGGTGAAGCGCGGGATCTTGGTCACGACGTAGTCGATGGACGGCTCGAAGGACGCCGGGGTCGCGCCGCCGGTGATCTCGTTGCGCAGTTCATCGAGCGTGAAGCCCACGGCCAGCTTGGCGGCGATCTTGGCGATCGGGAAGCCGGTGGCCTTGGAGGCCAGTGCCGAGGAACGCGAGACGCGCGGGTTCATTTCGATGACGATCATGCGGCCATCGGCCGGGTTGACCGAGAACTGCACGTTGGAGCCACCGGTATCCACACCGATTTCACGCAGCACCGCCAGCGAGGCGTTACGCATGATCTGGTATTCCTTGTCGGTCAGCGTCTGTGCCGGGGCGACGGTGATGGAGTCGCCGGTGTGCACGCCCATCGGGTCCAGGTTTTCGATGGAACAGACGATGATGCAGTTGTCCGCCTTGTCGCGGACCACTTCCATTTCGTATTCCTTCCAGCCGATCAGCGATTCTTCGATCAGCAGTTCGGACGTCGGCGAAGCCTCCAGGCCGCGCTTGCAGATGGTTTCGAATTCCTCGGCGTTGTAGGCGATGCCGCCGCCGGTGCCGCCCATGGTGAAGGACGGACGGATGATGACCGGGAAGCCGATGGTCTTCTGCACCGCCCACGATTCTTCCATCGTGTGCGACACGCCCGAACGGGCCGAACCCAGGCCGATCTTGGTCATGGCCTGCTTGAACTTGGAGCGGTCTTCGGCCTTGTCGATGGCTTCCGGGGTCGCGCCGATCAGCTCGACCTTGTACTTCTCCAGCACGCCGTTGCGATGCAGGTCCAGCGCGCAGTTCAGCGCGGTCTGGCCGCCCATGGTCGGCAGGATGGCGTCCGGTTTTTCCTTGGCGATGATGCGCTCGACAGCTTGCCAGGTGATCGGCTCGATGTAGGTGGCATCGGCCATTTCCGGGTCGGTCATGATGGTGGCCGGGTTGCTGTTGACCAGGATGACCTTGAAACCTTCTTCACGCAGGGCCTTGCAGGCCTGGGCGCCGGAATAGTCGAATTCGCAGGCCTGGCCGATGATGATCGGGCCAGCGCCAATGATCAGGATGCTTTTGATGTCAGTACGCTTAGGCATTTTGTTTCTTCTCCATCATCGCCACGAACTTGTCGAACAGGGGAGCGATGTCATGCGGTCCAGGGGATGCTTCGGGGTGGCCCTGGAAGCAGAAAGCAGGTTTGTCGGTACGCTCGAAGCCTTGCAGCGAACCGTCGAAGAGCGACACGTGGGTCACGCGGCAGTTGGCCGGCAGGGTCGCCTGGTCCACGGCGAAACCGTGGTTCTGCGAGGTGATCATCACCTGCTTGGAATCCAGGTCCTGCACCGGGTGGTTGGCACCGTGGTGGCCGAACTTCATCTTCAAGGTCTTGGCGCCGGAGGCCAGGGCCATGATCTGGTGACCCAGGCAGATGCCGAAGGTCGGGATACCGCGCTCGATCAGCTCCTTGGAGGCGGCGATGGCGTAATCACAGGGCTCCGGATCGCCAGGACCGTTGGAGAGGAAGATGCCGTCCGGGTTCAGGGCCAGCGCTTCGGCCGCAGTGGCTTGCGCCGGCAGCACGGTGACCTTGCAGCCGCGCTCGGCCAGCATGCGCAGGATGTTGTACTTGACGCCGTAGTCGAAGGCGACCACGTGGAATTTCGGGGTGATCTGCTGGCCATAGCCGCGGCCCAGGCGCCATTCGGTCTCGGTCCAGTTGTAGGCCTTCTGGGTGGAGACCACCTTGGCCAGGTCCATGCCGGCCAGGCCCGGGAAGGCGCGTGCCAGTTCCAGTGCCTTGGCGGTGGCAGCAGCAATGTCGGCTTCACCGGCGACGATGGCGCCGTTCTGGGCACCCTTCTCGCGCAGGATGCGGGTCAGCTTGCGGGTATCGATGCCGGCGATGGAGACGATGTTGCCTTCTTTCAGATAATCCGACAGCGATTGCTGGCTGCGGAAGTTCGACAGCAGGCGCGGCAGGTCCTTGATGATGAGGCCGGCGGCGTGGATCTGCGACGCTTCGACGTCTTCACGGTTCACGCCCGTGTTGCCGATGTGCGGATAGGTAAGGGTGACGATCTGGCGGCTGTAGCTGGGGTCGGTCAGGATTTCCTGGTAGCCGGTCATCGCGGTATTGAAGACCACCTCACCGGTGGTGTTGCCTGCGGCGCCGATGGAAAAACCTTGGAAGACAGACCCGTCTGCGAGCGCGAGGACGGCCGGAATCGCGGGACCGGAAAGAAGAGGCAGCAAGGGTAACTCCTGAGATTGTTACCGCCGCGGCTGGATGACCGGTAGACCTTTGCGCGCCAAACTGACCGGCGCGAACACCCCGACTCATTCGGTACGGAAGCGTGGCTGGGCCTGTTGGGAACGAGGAAGAGGAATGGGTATGCGCTACGGCGGATAAAATTGGCTAAACCGCTCAATTATAGCGCAAGAGCCTCCCTCCGGCAAATCGTAGATTGCCGAAAGTTGGCGCAAATTGCACCGAAACGGGGTGCAGACAAGGCGGGAGCGCCGGCAGACGAGGCTGCCGGCGCGGGAGAGATTACAGGCCCAGGGCAGCGATACCGGCCTTGGCGATCTGCACGTCTTCCGAGGACTTCACGCCCGAGACGCCGACGGCGCCCACGTAATGGCCATCGACCACCACCGGCACGCCGCCTTCGAGCAGGCCGTCCAGGCCAGGAGCGCTCAGGAAGGAGACGCGGCCGTTGTTGATCATGTCTTCATAGATCTTGCTTTCGCGGCGACCCAGGGCAGCGGTGCGCGCCTTGGCCGGGGCGATCTGCGAGGAGATCGGGGCGGCGCCGTCCATGCGCTGCAGCCACAGCAGGTGGCCGCCGTCATCGACCACCGAGATGGCCACGTTCCAGTTGTTGGCACGGGCTTCGGCTTCAGCGCCGGCAGCGATCTTCTTGACGTCGTCCAGCGACAGGAACGGTTTGGTTTGCATGTTTGCTCCGATAGGCAGAAAAAATTGAACGCTGATTGTACGGCCAGAAAGTCTTTTTTGACATCCCGCCCGGCCAAGTCATCTTCACGCCATAGATGAAGTTTTTTGCATCACACCTGGCCCGCAACTCATTTTTCTCATGCAGCAAGGAAACTTTCTGTAAAAACGTAAATCTTTTAGCCGGGCTGTTTTCCTACCGCGTGTAGGAAAAACCCTGACAGGGAGAAACCCGCAAGCAGCCCGCTTTAACCCGTAAATCATTTCAGTTTGACAAGCTGGCACGAATCCAGCTTTTGACAAGCCGTAAGATTTACCTTACATTCCTGCAATCCTATTTTGAGAGGATCCCGATGACCCTACGCCGATCTGACCGAATCCGACGACAAACCGCTCGCGCATGCGCGCTGGCGGTCGGCCTCTGGATCAGTGCATCGGCTCATTCCGCTGACCTTTCCCTGGCAGCGCAGGATCTTCCTCCTCCCCAAGCGACCTCCCCGCAAGCCCAGCAGTTGATCAGCAGGACCAATCTTGCGATCGCCCGCCTGCAAGAAATCACCAATCGTGCTTCCGAACTGGCCACCCAGGCGCTGGCCATGCTGGGCATCAATTACCGTTACGGCGGCAATTCGCCTGATACCGGCCTGGATTGCAGCGGTCTGGTGCGTTACGTCTTCAAGGAAGCATGGGGTACCGACCTGCCGCGCACCTCGCTGGAAATCAGCCGCGTGGGCGAGAAGGTTGGCAGCGACAACCTGCAACCGGGCGACCTGGTGTTCTACAACACCCTGCGCCGCGGCTTCTCGCACGTCGGCATCTACCTGGGTGACGGCAAGTTCATTCACTCCCCCTCGACCGGTGGTCAGGTGCGCATCGAGAGCATGGACGAGTCCTACTGGAAGAAGCGCTTCAATGGTGCGCGCCGCATCATCGCGGGCGACGACGAACAGAAATGATCACCATCACGGTGCACCGCACATAGCAAAAGGCCGCTGGGGACAGCGGCCTTTTTTTTCCTTCATATACCGCCCAAAAACGGCCCAGCCGTCAGTTACCGGTCTCCATCTGCTTCAACTTGCGCTTGATTTCCGGCATGGCTGCACTGGCAGCCTGCTCGCCGGCCAGAATGGCCACGTTGCGGCTGGCGAAGTCGCTCCCCTTCATGGCGCCCAGCCCCGGCTGCAGGACGATGTCGGCATTCTTCAGCTCATACTGGTTGATGGTCTGCCCCATGATGGCGAAGGTCTGCAGCAGCACGTCGAGGGAACTGCTGGCCGCTGCCTGCGCCTCCGGATTGGCCGAGATGTTGACCGCGATCACGAAGTCCGCCCCCATCTGCCGTGCGAAGTGCACCGGCACCGGCGCCACCAGTCCGCCATCGACATAGGTATGGTCGCCGATCCTGACCGGCTGGAACACGCCCGGCACCGCCGAGGACGCGCGCACTGCCGTACCGGCATTGCCGCGCTGGAACAGGATGGGCTGACCGGTACGCAGATCGGTGGCCACCGCGCCGAAGGGAATCTTGAATTTCTCGATGGGCACGTTGTGCACCGCCTTGTTCACGTAATTCTGCACGCCCTCCCCCTTGAGCACGCCACTGAGCTTGGAGAACAGCGGCACCGACCAGTCCGAGATGGCCGCCTCGTCCATCGCCAGCGCCAGCTTCTGCAGGGCGAAGCCGTCATTGCCGGCGGCATAGAGCGCGCCCACCAGGCTGCCGGCACTGGTCCCCGCCACCACGTCCACGGTGATGCCCTGGGCTTCCAGCGCCTTGATCACGCCGATGTGGGCAAAGCCGCGCGCAGCGCCGCCGCCCAGGGCCAGGCCGATCTTGATCTTGCGCGGGGTGGGCGCCGCCGTGGCACTGGGTGCGACGGCGGTCTCGGCGGGCCTGGACGCAGCGCCACCCGGCAAGAGCGATGACGTGCCGCAGGCAGAGAGAAACAAGGCAGAAACAATGGCCGCAGCCATCAGACGGAATCGAATGCGCATGACGCGAGGGGCAGCAGTGATGAAGCCCGACATTGTACTGCAAGCACCCCGACCGTCCGGAGAGTGCCACAGGCAGTGGTGTAGAATGCGACCCCGGCTTTTCGATTCAGTCCAGACGCCTTCGGCGTCACAGTCCCATGAATATCGTCATCAACGAAGAACTGAAACAGTACATCGATCCCCTCACCCCCAACGAATATGCCGCGCTGGAACGCAGCCTGCTGGCCGAAGGCTGCCGCGATGCGCTGGTGCTGTGGGGCGAGGTGCTCATCGATGGTCACAACCGTTACGAAATCTGCAGCAAGTACGACCTGCCCTTCAAGACCATCCAGAACGACAGCTTTGGCTCGCTGGAGGACGTGCTGCTCTGGATGATCGACAACCAGCTCGGTCGTCGCAGCGTCTCGGACTTCCAGCGCGGCATGCTGGCCCTGCGCAAGCGCGACATCATCGCCGCCCGCACCAAGGCCGAGGCCAAGCCCGCCAAGGTGGCCGCCGCTACTGACCAGACCGCCGCGCCTGAAGGCGTTGGCGATGCCTCCCCCTCAGGCGATGATCCCTGGCACGCCGATGACAACACCGGTCGCATCAAGACCCGCGAAGACATTGCGCGTGCCGCCGGCATCAGCAGCGCGACCATCGGCCAGATCGACCGCATCCGCAAGACCGCCGCACCCGAGCTGGTGGAGGCGGTGCGCAATGGCGCCATCTCCATCAATGCCGCTGCCGCCGTGGCCACCTTGCCCAGCCAGGCGCAGGTCAGTGCGGTCGCCGGTGGCAAGAAGGAATTGCGCGAAGCCGCCAAGAAGGTGCGCGAACAGCAAGCCGCCACCCGCACCCCGCGCGTGCCGAAGGCGCAAGAGATGAGCGAGCAGGCCATCCCTCTGGTGGAAGGCCAGGAGAACGAACTGAGCGCCGCCCTGCGCCGCGAAATCGCTTCGCTGCAGGCGCGCGTGAGTCGCCTCTCCGAAGAAAACCAGGGCTTGCGCGCAGAGCTGGCGCTGCTCAAGGGCAACGTCCCGCCGCAGGACTGAGGCCGCTTTCCTCATGGCCACCTTCACCATCGCGCAACGCGCCGAGATCACACTGGAGATCCGCAAGAGCCGCTTCATCGGCATCGTCATGCCGGTGCCGGGGCGCGAGGCGGCCATGCAGGAGATCGCCAGGATGCGCGAGGCCCATCGCAGCGCCACCCATGTCTGCTGGGCATTGATGGCCGGTGGCCAGTCCGGCATGTCCGATGACGGCGAACCTTCCGGCACGGCCGGCCGCCCCATGCTCGAAGTGCTGCGCCATCATGAACTCGATGGCGTGCTGGCCATGGTGGTGCGTTACTACGGTGGCGTGAAACTGGGTGCGGGCGGCCTGGTGCGCGCCTACACCGATGCAATTGCGACTGCGCTCAAGAGCAGCGAGCGCACCGAACGCGTGGCACAAGCCGAAATCGAGATCGGCGTGGTCTATTCGGCCGAACCGCAGTTGCGCCACTGGCTGATCCAGCAGAAATACGAACTGCTGGACAGCCGCCACGACACGCTGGCCCATCTTCACCTGCGCCTGCCTGAAGCGGCACTGTCGCAGGCCGAAGAGGCGATCCGCCGACTCTCTTCGAACGCCGAGATCAAACGCCTCAGTTGACCCGAAATGTGCGAAGATCGCGAGCGCCACGCGGCCTCGGGGGAGGCCGGACGGCCATCGTCACCACGCCACCGCGCCAACACCAGGGGAAGCCATGCCGCCAGACCAGAGTGATTTCGATCCCGTTCTCTTCATCAAGGATGGGCCCTCAGCGCCCTTGCTGGATACCAACCAGTATCCATACATGCTCAACGAGGCCGGCGTGGGTCGCCAGAGCGCCGTCGTCGTGGGCGAACTGATCACGCTGGCGCCGGAAGCACCGGCGCTCGAACGCGGCGTGACCTACCGCGACATCGCCCACTGGCAGCGCACGATCACGCCCAAGGACTGGCCCTCCTACGAGATTACCGAATTTGATTTCCGCGTTCCCGAAGTCCGTTACGAACCCCTGCCCGCCACCCCGGAGAACGCCCAGGCCTTCGGCGCGACCTTGCTGCGCAATGGCCAATGCCTGCATTTCAGCTACGACGGTCTGGTGATGGCCGAGTACACCTATGGCAAGTGGGCCGGTTACGAATCGCCGTATCTGGGGGATGGCCGCAGCCGCGAGCTGCTGACCTGGAATGCCACCGACCTGGAGTATCACGACTTCGCGCACATCTTCTTTTCGCGCGGACCCGAGCCGCTGGTGATCACGGTGGCGCGCTGGCGTCCTTACGTCAATGAAATCAGCCTGGCCGACCTGTGGGTGGAACCGGGCGACGCCCTGGTGATCCCGCCCAAGCGCATGGCCCCGCCGCCCCGGCCTGGCATGAGCGAACAGGACAAGCGCCTGCTGGTGGTGGACATGCACAACAATCGCAATTCAGCCCAGGCCTGCCGCCGCTATGACGGCCCGCCCGACCTGTTCACGGTCACGGTGCTGGCCGATCCGGCGGTGATGTCGGCACCACTGACCCGCCCTTATTATCACGAAGAAAAACAGCCAACCTGGCACGGCATGTTGCGCTAGGGCTTTACTGCTGACCGAGCTCCCGATAGAGGTCATTGGCCCGCATCAGGTGCGCGCGCATGGCTTCGGCCGCGGCGTCTCCGTCATGCGCGGCAATGGCGTCGACGATGCGCTGGTGCTCGGCCAGGGTCAGTTCTTCTGCGCCGGGAGCACGCACCAGGGTGGTGTAGAACTCGCTGGCCCAGCGGAACATCGATTCCACCACCGAGGGAAAGATGGGATTGCCGCTGATGTCGGCGATCTCGCGGTGAAAAGCCATGTCGCGTTCGATGAATTCTTCCAGGTTGACCATCGAAGCGCGGTGCGCGGCGATGGCCTCGCGCAGGCGTGCGACCTGCTCTTCGGTGGCGCGTTCGGCCGCCATGCGGGCGGTGCTGGTTTCCAGGAACACGCGCGCTTCCTTCATATGTTTCAGCATGTCCGGCTTGGTCCGCAGCAGATGCTGCGCGCCCGCCGCGATCTGAGCGATGAGGCGGTCGGCGGTTGGATCGACCACGCGCGCCCGTTCACCATGGGCAATTTCCACGAATCCCGAGCGCTCCATGGCCTGCAGCGCTTCGCGCACGGCCGGGCGGCCGACCCCGTACTGATCCATCAGATCGCGTTCGGAGGGCAGTTGCGAACCCGGCGGGAATTCCCCCTGATGAATGCGCGCCATCAGGCGCTCCAAGACTTCCTGGTATAGCTTGCGTCGCTGTATCGGTTCCGGCATGGCTGGGCTGTCTCAATTGTAGGTTTCGTTGGACGCGCACTCTACCACAATCCCGCGCCAGGACTGTGATTGCGGCCACCAGCCCGAGCCCGGATTTCAGTGGCAGCGCCCCTCCAGCACATCGCCGAAGAAACTGCGCGCGCCGACCTGCCCGCCCTTGAGCACCAGCTCCAGTCCATCGCGTCCGGGATGATCCGACCACGCCCGGCACAAGGGCGCACCCGGCGCCAGTCCGGCGCAAACCGACAGCGCCGTGATGTCCAGAGCGCTGGCCACTTCGCCCGAGCTGTCCCCCCCGGCGATGGCGATGCGTTGCAAGGGAATCGCCTCCAGCAAGCGGCGCATGGTCGCAGCCAGCGCCAGGCCAAGCTGCTGCGCCGCCTCCGCCCGCGCCAGTCCGGCTGCGGCGGCGATGGCATCAAAGCCGGTGACGCACGGATCGTCCGGCCCTTCTGCCGAAAACACCAACGGGCTGCGCCCGTCCCGCAGCGCCGCCACGGCCGAGCTGACCAGCCGTGCCAGTTCCGCCTCGCGTGTGGTCTGCGACAACACCGCCGGCAAATCCATGCGCAGGCATACGAAACCGTGTTCGCGCGCCCAGCCGATCTGCCCCGCCGTCACCGGCGAGCAACTGCCGCTGACCGCCGCGATCACCGGCACCGGCCCGGCCTGCGGCAGTGCAGGCTGGGCGGCGATCCAGCCGCGTGTACGCCAATACGCCGTGAGCGCATATTGCAGCCCCGAGGAAGACGCACTGAAAACGCCCTCCCCGCGCCCTTCCCAGACCAGTCGACCGGCTTCGCGCAGGGTCTCGTCATCCAGAACATCGATCATCACCACCGGCACATCCTGGCCACGCAGTGAGGGCAGCCGCGTATGGGCGACTTCGGCGCCGTCGCGCAATTGCAGCATGTCCACCAGTTCGATGCGGCGCGCCGTCTGGCGGCGCAGATGGCGGCGCAGATCGGCCTCGTCCATGGGGGTGACCGGATGGCGCGCCATGGTCGGATGCCGGTCCAGCCGATGAGCTTCGCCGTCGACAGCGGCGAACAGATTGCCGAACACCTGATAGCGCTTGAGCCGCGGCGCGCCCACGATCATGGGCGAAAAGTCGCCGCGCATATGGCGTACGCCCAGGTCGATGGCACGACCGATGGAGCCGGTAGCGGGCGAAGAGTCGAAGGTGGAGCACACCTTGTATTGCATCAGCGGCGCGTGCAGCGAGGCCAGCGCTGCAAAGGGCGCGGGCAGGTGATCGTCCATCCATTGCGGCGAACGCCCCCGCGAGGCCCCGGCGATACCGATGCAGCGCACCTCGGGAAAGCGCGCCAGCAGCGCCGCATCGGGCGTGCGCAGCAACAGCACGGTAGACAGTCCGGCGGCGCTCATGACTTCCATGGCGTCGGTGGAGCCGGTGAAGTCGTCACCGTAATAGGCCAGCAGCAAACCCGGCGGCAGACCGTCGTGATCAGGCAGCAGACTCATTTCCAGAACCCCAGCGCCGCCTGCAAGGCCGGATGTCGTTGGGCATGCTGGGCCAGCGGCACGCCTTCGATGGCAGCCACCCAGGCTTCGCGCAGCGCCTGCACGCCGGCGGCCACGCCCTGCGGATGACCGAAGATGCCGCCGCCAGCCGTGTGGATCAAGTCGGCACAACCAATGGCCGCATAGGTATCGGCGGCCTGCAGACCGGTCTGGCCGGAACTGAAGACCGGCATGGTGCTGACCATCTCGGCACCCGGCACCACCGGTTGCAGGACCGAACGCGCGGCGGCCACCACGCTCTCATCGGGCTCGCTGAACTTGTTGCGCAAGCCGTTGACGTGCATGTGATCGGCCCCGGCCAGGCGCCACAGCTGCTGCCATGGCGCGTAGTCCCAGCCCAGTTGCGGGCTGCGCGTGAGATAGCCCCAACCGGCACGATGCGCGTGGATCGGCAACTGCGCATGGCGGCGCAGTTCCTGCAGACCGACCAGGCCGATGGAATTCAAGACCGCCATCACGCAGCTTCCCCCCTCGGCCAGCACCAGGTCGTGACGACGGCGCATCTGGTCGAGATCGCCGGTCAGGTTGAAGGCCACCATCACCTTCTTGCCGGTGCGCTCGGCATGCTCGTTGACCACCCGCATCACCGCCCGCACCCGTTCATCGAAGGGACAGCGGCCACCATCGGCCTGCAATTCATCATCCTTGATGAAGTCGATACCACCGGCCACCAGTTCACGCACCTGCTCTACCGTCTCCTCCACCGACAGCCCGATGCTGGGCTTGATGATGGTGCCCATCAGCGGCCCGTGCGTCACGCCCGTGAGCTTGCGCGTGCCGGCGATGCCGAAGGCGGGGCCAGGATAGGCTTGCACGAAGGCGCGCGGCAGGCGCAGGTCGGTCAGCCGCAGGCCCGAGACCTGGCGCAGTTCGAACAGGTTGCCGGCCACCGTGGACATCAGGTTGGGCAGCGAGGCGCCAGTGTTTTCCAGGGGCCATGACAGTTCCAGCCGGCATTGCGTATAGCGCGCGGCCGGCATGCCGCCGGGCAGGCTGGGCGTGGTGCTGTGGCCGAGGATCTCCAGCTTTTCCACCCGCGCCCCGGAGCGCTCCTTCAAGGCGGGCGTTTCGGTGGCCAGCGCCACGAAGGTGCCGCTGGATTGTTCGCCTGCGATGACCTCGGCCGCGCGGGCCGGATCATCGCCGGTTTCCAGCCAGTAGCTGGCGTAGATGCGTTCCATGCGCGCTCCTGGTCAGGTGATGCGGCGGATGCTCTCCGCGATCTCGTCGTGGTCGAAGACCTTGAGCCAATCGTCGCGCAAGAGACGCGGCAAGCCGTTCTGGATGGCCTTGTTGCAGGCGTCCGAAAACGCCCCCGGGATCTCCTTGAAGATCACCGCCCCGAGGATGTTCATGTGGCCCAGCAGGAAATCACGCGCCGCCTCTTCCGGCACGCCACGGCGTACCGTCTCGTCCATGGCTTGCTTCATTGCGTAGAGCAAGGTGGCACAGACGGTTTCCGACAAGCCCGGCTCCAGGATCGCCATCTGCTCCACCGTCAGACGATAGCTGCGCAGGATGGGCTGGTAGATGACCTTGGCCACGTCCTCCCCCAGGTCAAAGGCCGACTCGGGCCCCTGCATCAGGGCGCTGGTGATCGATTGTCGGGCCGCACCGCCGCCGAAGAAGTCACGACGGCCTTCGCTCGTGGTCTCGTCATTGAAAATGGGCGGATGGCAGGGGTGGGCCACGAAGTAGACCAGGTCCGGACGATCCGGCAG
Organism: Herbaspirillum sp. FG34; assembly: GCF_057809315.1. Lineage (NCBI taxonomy): Bacteria > Pseudomonadati > Pseudomonadota > Betaproteobacteria > Burkholderiales > Oxalobacteraceae > Herbaspirillum > Herbaspirillum sp. FG34. Next base: position 278,671 of record NZ_JBMDJS010000001.1, read on the forward strand.
GTGGCCGGCGAAGGGTGCGGCCGCGTCCAGGGTCATCACCATCACCCCGGCGCGCAGCTTGGGGGAGATCTCGGCGGCGATCTTGCCGATCAGGGTATCGGGCACGGCCAGGATGACCACGTCCACATTGTCCAGCGCGGCATCGATGCTGACGCACTCCACGCCGACTTCCTCGCGCAGGCGCTGCTGGCCGGCCGGACTGACTTCCACGTGCGCCACGCGGTAGTCGGATTTCTTCAGGTTCTTCGCCAGGCGAACGCCCATCTTGCCGCCTGCGCCGAAGAGTGCAATTTTTTCCTTCATGTGATTTCTCCTGTCATCGTTACCGGCCCGCTCACGCGGTGAGCGGGTTCATTGCTTGCTGGCCAGCGCGGCGTTGAGCCCATGCCACTGGCCATGGATTGCCTTCACTCGGCAATCACGCGTGCCTGCAGTTCGGCGGCCTCTTCACGGGCACCGGCGCCGATGGCGAAGATCACCGCCGCCGACACCACCATGAGCGCACCCACCACGAACATCGGCGCCTGGTAGTTGCCGGTGGCATCCTTGATCGCCCCGGTGATGAAGGGCGCCATGAAGCCGGCCGCGTTGCCCACCGTGTTGATCAGTGCAATCCCTGCGGCCGCGGCCGCTCCCGAGAGGAAACGTGCCGGAATCGACCAGAAGGTCGGCAGGGCCGAGAAGATGGCGCAGGCAGTCACCGTGATGGCCAGCACCGTGGTGGCCGGGCTCTGCATGTAAAGTGCCGCCGGGATGCTGATGGCGCCCAGCAAGGCGGGCAGGCCCACGTGCCAGCTGCGCACGCCGCGCCGGGTGGCGTCACGGCTCCACAGGAACAGGGCGATGGCCGCCGGCAGGTAGGGAATGGCGGTGATCAGCCCCTTCTGGAACACATTGAATTTGCTGCCGAATTGCGCCTCGAAACCACCGATGATGGTCGGCAGGAAGAAAGCCAGGGCATACAGGCCATAGATCAATCCGAAGTAAACCAGGGCCAGCAGCCACACGCGCGGATTCTTCAGTGCCGCGCCCGCATGGGCCACGTGCTCGACACGCTTGTTGCCCTGTTCGGCTTGCAGGGCGGCCGTGAGCCACTTGCGCTCGGCCTCGTCGAGCCATTTGGCATCGGCGGGCCGGTCGGCCAGATAGAACCAGGCCATCACGCCCACCGCGATGGCCGGCAGTGCCACCCCGGCGAACATCACGCGCCAGCCTTCCAGCCCGAACAGGCCATGCGCCTCGATGAGCAGCGCGGCCATCGGCGCGCCGATGACGATGGTCAGCGGCTGGGCCAGATAGAACAAGGCCAGGATATGGCTGCGATGCCTGGCCGGCACCCACAGGCTCAAGTAGAGAATGGCTCCCGGGAAGAACCCGGCCTCGGCCACACCCAGCAGGAAGCGCAGTACATACAGCCCCTCCACGCTGCTGACCCAGGTAAACAGCAGCGCCACGATGCCCCAGGTGACCATGATGCGCGCCAGCCAGCGGCGCGCGCCGTACTTGTGCAGGGCCAGGTTGCTGGGGATTTCCAGCAGCACATAGCCGATGAAGAAGACCCCGGCCGCAAACCCGAACTGGGCGGCGGTCAGGGCCAGATCACGGCTCATGCCATTGGGGCCGGCGAAAGAAATCGCCGTGCGATCCAGAAAATTGATGAAAAACATCAGGCCCACGAAGGGCACTAGCCGCATTGCGACCTTGCGGATGGCCGATCTTTCGACGGCGCTTTGGGGCGTCTCCATTGTTGTCTTGTCTCCTGTCGGGTTCAGAGGCTGCGCCTGATCAACGACAACCTCTACGGGTTTGGCCAGGGGACGCGGGGGCTGTGCGCCTTGCGGTCGCCTGGCTGCCTTGGTTGTTTCTTTGTTATTTCGTTGTTTTTCCAGAAGGCAACGCACAGATCAAGCCGGAGAAGACCAACTGGTATAATCACTATACCATTACACCAAAAATGCTCGCTCAAATTTTTTGCATGGATGAGGTGAAGATCCTTTCACTTCGACCGCCAAGCTCCGTCCCTTGGCGCTTTGCGGCGGGTCAGCGTCCGGCCACGGTCATCGGGCAAGGGCGAACGGAGCAGGCCTGCTGCCGGCTGAGCGGCGCAAGTGAAGCTTTGTGCTTAACAGTGAGGAAAGAGAGACAGGCAGGAAGACAGCGGCAGCATCCGCCGCGCCCCGCCCTTGCCGGGCGCCGGCGCAGGATCAAACGGCTCTGGCCTCTTGGCGCAACAAGCCCACGAAGGCTTCGCCCGCCCTGGACAACTGCCCGCCCTTGCGCGTGACGATGCCGATGGTCTGCGACATCGAACGCAGTTTCACCGGCAGGATACGCAACATGCCGCGCCTGACGAACATCTCGGCCACCGCCGTGGGCAGGATAGAAACCATGTCGGTCCCCTGTTGCAGCAAGGCCACCGTCACGAAGGTCGAGGCGGTAGAGATGGCATTGCCCGGCATGCTGACCCCGGCCAGGTCCATTTCGCGCTCCAGCACCGCATGCAGGGGCATGTGGCTGGGATAGGTCACCCAGCGATAGCCCGCCAGCGCCGCCAGACGCATCTGCCTGCCACGCGGGCGCGGATGTTCGCCCGAGACCACCACCGACAGCGGTTCTTCCGACAAGGGCTGATAGTGATACTTGCCGGGATTGTCGGAGACGCTGGCGCGCGCCACCAGCAAATCGAGATGGCCTTCGTCGAGCAGGCTCAGCAATTGTCGGCTGGTCTGCTCGACAATATCGATGGAGAGCTCCGGATGGCGCCGCTGCAAGGCATCCACCGCCGGCACCACCAGTTCCGGCAAGGCCCCCATGACCGCCCCGATGGCCAGCCGCCCGCCGCGTCCGGAGCGGATCTGCGCCATCTCCTCGCACAGCGAACCGAGATCGGTCGCCATCAGGCGCGCATAACGGATGACGCAATGACCGAACTGATTGGGAATGAGACCGGATCGGGTCCGTTCAAACAATTGCGCATCCAGCATCGCTTCGAGCTCGGCCAGCGATTTGCTGGCGGCCGACTGGGTCATGGCCAGGGCGCTGGAGGCCTTGTGCAGCGATTGGTGCTCGTCCAGCGCGATGAGCAGTTGCAGCTGCTTCATGCGCAGGCGGGACAGGAGACTGTTGAGACGTTGCTGGCTGGGCGCGGGTTTCATGGGTGATTCCAAAAAGCGATCACATGATGGAAAGTCTTCACTATACAGGCCATCGGCGCGCCCGTATATTGAGCCCCATTGCACACCGCCATCGCCTGATGGCCCACGACAACCAAGACGGAGACTCCCATGAGCACCCCCCTTTATCGCGGCGTATTCCCGGTCGCCCCGACCATCTTCGACCAGGACGGCAAGCTGGACCTGGAAGGCCAGAAGCGCGCCATCGACTTCATGATCGATGCCGGCTCCAACGGCATCTGCATCCTGGCCAACTTCTCGGAGCAGTTCGTGCTCTCCGACGACGAGCGCGTGCTGGTGCAGGACACCGTCCTGAAGCACGTGGCTGGTCGGGTGCCGGTGATCGTTACCACCACCCACTTCGGCAGCCAGATCTGTGCCGAGCGCAGCCGTGCCGCGCAAGACGCCGGCGCTGCCATGGTGATGGTGATGCCGCCCTATCACGGCGCCACCTTCCGCGTGTCGGAAAAACAGATCTATGAGTTCTATGCACGCGTTTCGGACGCCATCGATATCCCCATCATGATCCAGGATGCACCGGTGGCCGGTACGCCCCTGTCGGCGCCCTTCCTGGCGCGCATGGCCAAGGAAATCGAGAACGTCTCCTACTTCAAGATCGAGACCGCCGGTGCCGCCTCCAAGCTGCGTGAGCTCATCGAACTGGGCGGCGACGCCGTGGTCGGCCCCTGGGATGGCGAAGAAGCCATCACCCTGATCCCCGACCTGGACGGCGGTGCCACCGGTGCCATGACCGGCGGCGGATATCCGGATGGCATCCGCAAGATCGTCGATGCCTATTTCGCCGGCGACACCGAAAAGGCTGCCGAGCTCTACATGCGGTGGCTGCCGCTGATCAACTACGAGAATCGTCAATGCGGCCTGGCGGCGTGCAAGGCACTGATGCTCGAAGGCGGCGTGATCAAGTCCGACATGCTGCGCCATCCGCAAGCCCCGATGCACCCCAAGGTGCGCGAAGGCCTGCTGCGCGTGGCGCGCCGTCTGGATCCGATGGTTCTGAGCTGGGGCAGGTAAGTCAACGCGAGCCGGTTCGCAGCGCGACCGGCCCTTTTGCAACGGGAGCCTCGGCTCCCGTTTTTCATGGGCGCGGGCAGGCTGCGCGCAGCGTCGAGAGCGCTCACTGCCACCTCAGCACGCCTGAATCGCTTCGGTAAAGCAATAGCCCACGCCATGCAGGGTGCGCAGCGGCAGATCACACATGGTGCTGTCGCGCCACTTGCGGCGCAGACGACTGACGGTCTTCTCCAGCACGCGTTCATCGAAGCTCACCCAATCTACCCCGAAGGCGTGCGCGATGGTGCAGCGGTCGGCGGCGTGGCGGGTGCTGTTGGCCAGCGCCTTCAAGAGCGCTACTTCGCGCGAGTTGATTTCCACCGCATCGTGTTGTGGCGCATGCAGCGTGCGTCCGGCCACGTCCAGCCGCCACGCCTGCGGCGCCACCCGTCGCAGCATCACATCGAGATAGGCGTTGAGCAACTCCATGCGCTGCGGCATCGCTTCACAGAAGTCGGCGCCCCGCTCCAGACCGCCGATACGGACCATCGCGCTCTCATGCTCGGCCGCCAACAGCAGGATGCCCATGCGCGCACTGGCCTGGCGGAGTTGCCGGGTCAGCAGATAGCCTGCCCCGCTGGCCCGTCCCATCTGTACGATGGCGATGTCGCCGGGCTGCACCGGCGTCAGCAATTCTTCGCCATCGGCCATCACGCGGTTGACCTTGTGCCCCTGCGCTTCCAGAAAACCGCCCAGCGCACTGTGGCGTTCACTTCTCAAGATGTCTTGCACCAACAAAATGCTGGCCATACAGGCCTCCCCTGATCTTGATCCAATCCCATGACACGTCGGACCGGCACGGCCGGACCGACCCTTTGCCGTCGTGACATGGCCGCGCACAAGATTGCTGCACGGCACCCGCCTCCTGACGCGCTCAAAATTTAGCGCAAGAGAACTGGCATTTCGCGCGCGCGGTTGTGCAGGGCAGCCTCATGGTTCTGGTACAAGGAAAAATATTTCGCGGGATGAGAATTCGCCGCAGGCAGAACGCGCTGCTTTACCTGTCTGCATGCGCGCCCTGGTTCAATGCGAAAAACAGGGTCTGAAAAAGGCGAGGTCATCTTTAACTTGAATTCACAAATCCCCGCGTTGATGTCATCTCGATGAAAGCACGTCCAAGGTCCCGGACACTGACAGTTCCTGCCTCGCAGGCATCGCCATATCGAATTTATTCGACGATTTACTCGTCGATGTTTTGCCTCCTGATCACATAGTTTTGATGGCGGGAAAAATATTTTCTGGCCGACCATTTTCGCTTCGTGTTGTCGAAATTTCGCGGTAACTTCGCGCTCATTTCTGATGAGGCGAATATGGTCTACAAATCAGCACATCCGGCACTGGCCGGACCTTTGGCAGGGCAACGCATCCTGGTCGTCGACGACGCCGAGGAAGATCGGATGCTGCTGTCGGACTTCCTGCTGCGCCATGGGGCGCGCCTGTATGTGGCCCGCGACGGGCAGGACGGCTATCGCAAGGCGCAGACGGTACGGCCGGACCTGATCCTGATGGATATCCGCATGCCGGTCTACGATGGGCTGACCAGCTGCCGCCTGCTCAAGGCCAACTCGAGCACGCGCAATATCCCGCTGATCTTCCTCTCGGCGGCGGCGTCCACGGAGGAAAAGGTCAACGGTCTGTCGGTCGGTGCGGTGGACTACATCACCAAACCCTTCGATTTCGAGGAAGTGCGCCTGCGCCTGTGTGTGCATCTGCGTTCACTGCTGCATACCGAGCTGCCCCCTGCGGCCACGGTGGGCAGCTTTGGCCAGCAAGCCGGGTCCAGTACCTTCGACACCGTATTGTTCCAGGCCGCGCGACGGCTGATGCTCGACAAGCTGGACCAGCCGCTGAGCCTCAATGCGCTGGCCGCGGCAGTGGGCACCAATGCGCGGCGCCTGTCGAGTGCCTTCAAGCACTGCGCCGGGGTGACGGTATTCGACTTCCTGCGGGAAGAACGCATGAAGGAAGCCCGCCGGCTGCTCTCCGAGAGCACGCTCGACATCGGCGCCATCGCGCTGGCGCTGGGCTACAGCAATACCGCCAATTTCTCCACGGCCTTTCGCGAACGCTTCGGCATGCCCCCCAGCCAGTTCCGGCGCTGATGTGCGCGCGATGTGGCGACTGTCCCGATGGTGTTGGTGGCATGGGTGGCTGGGTATTGCGCTGGCCTTGCCCGCCTTGCCTGCGCTGGCCTCCCTGCCGCCCCAGGCCATCGACCTGACGCAGGTCGCCAGCCGCGCAGTGGTCACATCGGGCTTGCAGATCCTGCGCACGGCCGACGGCAGCTTGCCACTGGCCACCGTGCTGGAGAGTACGCAATGGGAGTCGGTGCACCAGCCCATGCTGCAGGAAGGCTACAACACCGGTGCCTTCTGGCTGCGCGGAGAACTGCGCAACCCCGGCCCGCGTTACCTCACGCGCTGGCTGACGCTGGACTCGGCACGATTGCAGGACGTCCGGCTGTATCTGCCGACGCGCCGGGAAAGCGCAGCATCCCCGTCCCTGCTGCCGCAACAGGCCGGTACGCTGCATTCGCTGGCAGGAAAGGAGGTCCTCAGTCGTACCGCCTTGTTTCCGCTCACGCTGGCCCCGGGTGAGCAACGCCCTTTCATCCTGCGGGTGGCCGGGGATTCGACCATCGACCTCAAAGTGATGCTGTGGGAACCGGCCGCGTTTCGTCAGGAGGAAGGTCGCGAGCTGGCATTTCAGTCCTTCGTGCTGGGCATCTCCCTGCTGCTGCTGGCCTATACGCTGGTCCAGGGTATCGCCTGGCGCGACCGCGGCTTCGGGTGGATGGCAGCATGGATCCTCGCGGGACTGCTGTATATCTGGGCATTCCAGGGCTATCTCTACCTTTATCTGTTTCCCGCAGGCGCTCCCTGGCTGGTCCGTGCCCCGGCGACCCTGGGCTGTCTGGCCACCCTGCTCTACGTGCGCATGAGTTATGTACTGGCCGGACTGGAGCGCCTGCGCGGCTGGAAGACCGTCTACACCGGGATGGTGGTGCTGCTGATGATGATCACCGGCTGGACCGCCCTGGGCGACTATCGCCTCACCGCGCCGCTGGCCAATGCCAGCGCTGCCCTGGCCTATCTGGTCTGGCTGGCCTCGATGCTGCATGCCTGGTGGCGCGGACTGGCGCATGCACGCTTGCTGACGCTGTCCTTCGCACTGACCTGGCTGGGGATGTCGCTCAAGCTGCTCGAGCTCAACGGTCTGGTCGAGCGCAGCCTGCTGCCGGACTGGCATTTCGCGGCGCTGTTCCAGCTGGGACTGCTGTGCATGAGCACGATGGTGGTCATCAGTCGCGCAATCGAACTGCACCGCAAGCATGAGCAGATGCAGTGGAGCATGCTCTACCAGCGTGTGCGCGAGCAATTGAAACTGGAACAGGCAGTCACTGCCCGCACCCGTGAATTGCGTGAAGCGCTGGAGGCGGCCGACCAGGCCAACCGCGCCAAGACCGGATTTCTCACCCGCATCAGCCACGATCTGCGCACACCGCTGACCTCCATCCTCGGCTTTGCCGACATGCTGCAGACCGGCGGTGACGAGCGCGCGCGCCATGGTCGCATCATCGTGCGCAGCGCACGTCACATGCTGGCCATGGTCAATGACCTGATCGACTATGCGCGCGGCGACCGCCCGGACCTGCCGCAGCCGGCCGCCGTCTACGCCCATGCCCTGTTGCAGGAGATCGGCCAGGAGGCCGCCCTGCTGGCGCAACGCCAGCACAATGCCTTCCGCCTGCAGGTGGCGCCCAGCCTGCCGCCGGTGCTCACGCTGGACGCCCGCCGGGTACGGCGCATCCTCGGCAACCTGCTCGACAACGCCGCCAAGTACACCCGCGATGGCCAGATCAGCTTGCAGGTGTACTGGCATCCGGCGTCAGCGCAGTCCGGCATGGGGGTCATGGAAATGCAGGTGCGCGACACCGGCTGCGGCATTCCGCTGCATTTCCAGACGCGCGTGTTTGAACCCTTCGAACGCGCCCATGCGGATCGCTCGCAGCCGGGCATCGGCATGGGGCTGGCCATCGTGCGTCAGTGGATACAGCAGATGGGGGGCCAGGTGGCGCTGGAGAGCGCGCCCGGTCAAGGCACCACGATGACGCTGCGCCTGCCGGCAGCCATTGGCAGCGAACACGACATCGCCCGCCACGATGCCCTCGAAGACGCCAGCGGCCACCTCGTGATCGATGGCGAAGGACGCCTGGTGCTGGTGGTGGAAGACCATGTCGACATCGCCCAGCTGCTGGGCGACCAGCTCGGCAGCGTCGGTTTCGCCGTGGAACTGTATGCCGACGGCGAAAGTGCCATCGCCCGCATCGCCGCACAAGATGCTCCTGAGGTGGCGCTGGTGCTGACCGACTACCAGTTGCCGGGTCTGCATGGTGATGCCGTGCTGCAGGCCGCACGCCAGCATCTTCCGCAAGTGCCGGTGCTGTTGCTGTCGGCCACGCTGCAACCGGAACGGGACGAAGAGGATGGCGAGCATTTCGATGCCTGTCTGCTCAAACCGGTCAATTTCCTGGAACTGCAGGAGACCATCAGCCGCTTGCTGGACCTGCAGAAGCAGCCGGATTCAGAACCGGAGCAAGCCGCCGCACCGCCCCTGCAGCGGCCACCTCAGGCCGAGCTGCAGCAGGCCCTGTCGCTCGTCGAGATGGGGGCGGTGTCGGATCTGCTCGACTGGTGCGAGGCGCTGCAACAGTATCCTGACTGCAGAAACTTCGAAGCCACGGCCCGGCAACTGCTGATGACGGGCGATCTGTCGGGACTGGAGGCCCTGTGCCGACAGGCTGATCGAAAAGATTGAAGATTCGATCGCGACTTGCACCGTCCGTTATTTTTTGGAATATGCGACATATATGATATCATTTTTTGATACCAATTCGCGCCATGAAAAGCACGCCTCGAAGAACCCTGTTGAGCATCTTCAGCGACCCGCTGCCCCGCTCACTGGAGTGGCGCCAGATCGAATTGCTTTTCATCGCCATGGGTGCGCAGGTCATCGAGGGACGCGGATCGCGTGTGCGCTTCATGATCGGCGATGTGATCGGGACATTCCACCGCCCCCATCCATCCAAGGATGTGAAACCGTATCAGATCCGCGATGCCCGCAGCTTCCTGCTCAACGCAGGGGTGCGCATTGAGAAAGGAATGACGCAATGGGAACAATGATCTACAAGGGCTATGCTGCCCGCATCGAATACAGCGACGAAGATGAAAGCTTCATCGGTCGTATCGCCGGAATTCAGGATATCGTCGGGTTTCACGGCGACTCTGTCGCCACCCTCAAGGCCGCTTTCGAAGAGGCTGTTGATGATTATCTGGAGACCTGCGCAAAGGCGGGCAAGGCACCGCAAAAGCCGTTTTCAGGAAAATTCATGGTTCGCGTCTCGCCCGAGGTGCATGCGCATGCGGCCACGATGGCCGAAGCGCGTGGCATGAGCCTCAACGCCTGGGCAGCGCAAGCCCTGGCGCTGTATCGATGACGGCGCGCCGTTGCGGATCAGTTGCGCTCCCGACTGCGTTCATCCCCACCCGCTGACTCGCCCTCGGGCTGGGTGCGCGCCAGTGCCGCGTTGCGCTGGTTGATCTGGTACTGCTCCTCGGCATGCTCAAACGCCTGCTGCTCCTTGGGCGAACGGCTGCATGCCCCCAAGGTCAGCGGCAGCACCACCGCCAGGGTCAGGATGGCGAGCGAAGCCAATGGTAAGGGGACCGGTCGGACAGTCACGGAAAGTCTCCAAAATTATATTTCTATACGGAAATATACGCCTCACCAATCCTCACTGCAAGCCATACCTTGCGCCCTGGTGCGTTGATCCCTTCCCGTGCGGTCGGCCGATACGGCCCAGATGCGTGGCACGAAATCCTTCTGCCCTCTTGAGGCCGTCAGCAGGCTCACGCTCCTGCTGGCACAGGCGTTCAAGCTACCGTTGGAGACCCGGGCGGTACTGCACGAGGGCAACGACTCAGTCGCGCGCCGCGATCCAGTCCCAGGTGTCACCTGCCGTCATCGGTCGGGCAATGCCATAACCCTGGCCGTATTCGCAACCGAGGTGGTGCAGGATGCGCCGGCACTTTTCGGTTTCCACGCCTTCGGCGACAACGGCGAATCCCAGCTTCTGTCCCAGATGGATCATCGACGGCACGATCTGCTGGTCGGAATAATTGCTTTCCATGGTCCGGATGAAGGACTGGTCGATCTTGAGATAATCCGCCGGAATGTTCTTGAGGTAGCTCAGATTGCTGAATCCGGCACCGAAGTCATCGATGGCCACCTTCACGCCCAGGCGCTTGATCTCCTGGATCCTGCCGTAGAGTTTCTCGGGATTCTTGCTCATCGCACTTTCGGTGAACTCGATCTCGATGAGCCCGGCCGGAATGCGGTGCTGCCGCAACAGCAACACCAGCGTCTGCACCAGGTCGTCATTGTCGAAGTCGCGTGCCGACACGTTGATGGCCACCGGAATGGCCCGCCCACGGCGCGCCCAGGCCGCGGCCTGTTCGATGCCATGCTGCAGCACCCACAAGGTCACCTGGCGGATCAGCGCAGTCTTCTCGGCCAGCGGAATGAACAGCCCTGGCGAGATCACGCCATGTACCGGATGGCGCCAGCGCAGCAGCGCCTCCACGCCAACACACTGCCCGGAGGACAGGGCCACCTTGGGCTGGTATTCCAGCCACAACTGCTCGCTCGAGAGCAAGGCTGCGGGAAGGGCCGAGAGCAGTTCAAAAAAATGCTTCTGCTCACGCCCCAGCGGCTGCTCATAACGGCAATACAGATTGCCGCGCTCACGCGCATTGTCGGCGGCGGTCAGCAGCGATGGCACCAGTTCATTGATGTCATCGCACTGTGCCAGCGGCATGATGCCCGCCGAAATCTCCAGGCGATGCGGAATACCCTGGTATTGGACGGTCTCGGCAAAGGCGCGCTCGACCTGCTCCATCTGCTGCTGCCAGATATCGCGCCGCTCCAGGTAGGCGAAGGTGGTGGTACCGATGCGATAGAGCGCCACCTCGCCCAGCGCCTGGCGCAGTTGTTCCTTGGCCTGGATCAGGAAGCCTTCGACATAGTCCCAGCCCAGTGCCTTGATCATGTCGCGCAGGTAGACACGATCACAGAGATCGATGGCCACCACCGTCAGCTTGCCAGCCAGCGCCTGCGTGCCCTGCCCCAGGGATGCGAGGCTGTGCAGGTCGGCCGTCAGGCGGCTGCGATTGGGCAGAGAGGTGAGGCTGTCCACGTAACTGGAGACGCGCAGCGTGTCCAGGCGGGCCATGACGATGGCCGCCAGCTGTCGCAGCGTCAGCCTTTCGGCTCGACCGAACTGCGTGCGTGGCGACTTGCCGATCACGCACAAGGTCCCCAGCCGCACACCGTCGGCAGTCTGCAACGGGGCGCCGGCATAGAAGCGAATCCCCGGTTCACCGGTCACCAACGGGTTGTCGGCGAAGCGCGCATCCTGGGTGGCGTCAAGCACCACCATGACCTGGTCCTGCTCGATCACGTGACTGCAAAAGGACTGTGAACGCGGCGTAGCTTGCGCATCCAGTCCGTGCCGTGCCTTGAACCACTGGCGGTTCTCGGCCACCAGCGAGACCAGCGCAATCTCGGTCCCGAACAGCGTGGCGGCCAGCTCCGTCAACAGATCACACAGCACGTCAGCCTGGGTATCAAGCACACAGAAGGTATCGAGTACGGCCAGGCGTTGCTGCTCATCCCTGGATGACTGGTCGTGACCGAGATGCCCGGGCAGCGGGCTGGTCAGACGGAGAAGGTCGGCGTGCATGGAGTGGCCCTGATCAGAAGGTGACCAGCTTGCTCATGTCTTCACGGCACTGGCGCACGGCGGGGCGCAGGGCCAGGCTCGGCTGGATGGCCGAAACCAGTCCGAAGCCGATATGGAGGCGAGTACCGATTTTCAGGTCCGATAATTTCATGATGGTTCTTTCCGGAGGGACTGCAAGGTTCTCTGATGACGCCCGGCGCACGCCTGCACGGAATGCGCCAGATCTTGTTTGATGCAAGACATTTCACACTTCCGAGAAAGCGTGACATACTGCCAAAAATCATTAAAACAAACGGCAATATTTCTGAATAACGATGCAACGAATTTTCATTGCAACGACTCTGAACAGATATACGGAAAATATATCCGTACATTTACAAAAAAATTTTCATAGGACATAGGACAATGTCGAAAATACAAAACTCATCCCCTCTTCCGGCGGTCACGGCCTCTTCGGAACCGGCCGAGCTTTCCGATCTGCCGCTGCTGCGTCCTGGTGCGGTGGCGCGCCAGCTGGGCATGTCGGTCGAGACGCTGCGCGCCTGGGAACATCGATACGGCATCAGCTCATCGCAGCACAGCGGCGGCGGCCAGCGCCTGTATTCACAGGAAGACCTGCAACGCCTCGTCTGGATCAAGACCCTGGTGGATGCCGGGCATCGCATCGGCAAGCTGGCCGCGCTGTCCCCGCAGGACTTGCAGGCCCTGGCGCTGGGCCTGCCTGGCGAAGTCGCCGCCCCCCTCGAGCGCCGGGCCAGCCTGCCGATGCGCCTGGCGCTGGTCGGTCCCTGGATTGCCACCAAGGCGGTGGGACAGGCGCTGGCGCAACGGCAACTGAGCGTCACTGCCGCAGTCGAGACCCTCGACGAACTGGACCTCAAACATTTCGACGGCGACCTGCTGCTGCTGGAGAGCACAGTCCTGGATAGCGATCTCGATCTGCGCCTGGAGAGCCTGCGCCGTTCCTTCATCCAGGTACCGGTGCTGATCCTCTATCGCTTCGGGGCCCCGGACATGGTGGCGCGCCTGACCGAGGCCGGGCATCGGGTCGTGCGCAAGACGGTAGAGGGGATCGATGTGGAATGGCTTTGCGAGATGATCCGGCGCATGGAGCCGATGGCCGCTCATCCCCCCGGCGACGACGACCTGCTGCCGGCGCCGCGCTTCAGCGAGAGCACCCTGGCCTCGGTGTCGGAGCAATCCGATCGCATGCAGTGCGAATGTCCGCGTCATCTGGCCGAACTGTTGACGGCACTGGTCGGTTTCGAGCGCTACAGCCGCCAGTGCGAAGATGACTCCGTCGCAGAAGCCGACCTGCACCGCGAATTGCGCATCGCCGCCGGACGCGCCCGCCTGCCGCTGGAAGATGCACTGCAGAAGCTGGCGCGCTTCAAGGGGATTTCACTGGCCCAGGCACGCACTCCCAAGAACATTCCGGAGCAATAGAGCACGCGATGACGGCCCGCATTGCGGCCGTGATTCATTACGCCTGGCCGAAAAAAAACAGCGCGCCCTCTGGACGCGCTGACTGCTGCATGGCCTGACCAGCCAGGCCGTCCGCCACCTCAGAACTGTTCCCAGTCCCCTTCTGCGGCGGCCGGCTTGAGGCCAGGCTGTGCCGCCGGCAAGGCCTTGGCGGGGGCACTTGCCTTGGGTGCCGGCTGGCGCGGCAGCGTCGCTGTACGTGCGGTCACATCCACCGTACGCTGGGCACTGACGGCGGCCGGGCGCCGTACATCATGACCACCCAGCTTGAAGACCCCGACCGTCTCCACCAGGCGGCCCGACTGCTCCTGCAGCGATTGCGCGGCGGCAGCGGCCTGCTCCACCAGCGCGGCATTCTGCTGGGTCACCTCATCCATTTGCACGATGGCCTGATTGATCTGTTCGATGCCGTCGCTCTGCTCGCCGCTGGCAGCAGTGATCTCGGCCACCACATCGGTGACGCGCTTGACGCTGGCCACCACTTCATCCATGGTGCTGCCCGCCTGCTCGACCAGGCGACTGCCGTTTTCCACACGCTCCACCGAGGCGTCGATGAGGGTCTTGATTTCCTTGGCCGCCGCTGCGCTGCGCTGAGCCAGGGTCCGCACCTCCGAGGCCACCACCGCAAAGCCGCGCCCCTGCTCGCCGGCCCGCGCCGCTTCCACGGCGGCATTCAAGGCCAGGATATTGGTCTGGAAAGCGATGCCGTCAATGACGCTGATGATGTCGACGATCTTCCTCGACGCATCGTTGATCTGCCCCATGGTCTGCACCACTTCACCGACCACGCTGCCGCCCTGGATCGCCACCTGGGAGGCGGTCTCGGCCAGGCTGTTGGCCTGGCGAGCATTGTCGGCGTTCTGCTTGACGGTGGAGGTCAGTTCCTCCATGGCCGAGGCCGTTTCTTCCAGCGCGCCGGCCTGCTGCTCGGTGCGCGCGGACAGGTCCAGGTTGCCGGTGGCAATCTCGCTGGAGGCGGTGTTGATGGTATCGCTGCCCTGGCGTACTTCGGTGACGATGCGGTGCAGGTTGTCGTTCATGGCCTTGAGGGCCGCCAGCAGGGTGCCAGTCTCGTCCTTGGAAGTGGCCTCGATGCGCACCGTCAGGTCGCCCGCCGCCACCGCCGTGGCCACGCCTACCGCCTCATTGAGCGGACGGGTGATGGAACGGGTAATGAGCAAGGCACACAGCACCGACAGCAGAATGGCTGCGACAGAGAGCACGATCACGGTGTTGACCGCGTTGGCGGAAGCATCATCCCCTTGGGCCACGCTCTGATCCATGAGCGCCACCTGGAAGGCGACCAGTTCCTTGAGGACCTCAAAGTATTTGTCCTGTGCAGGTATCACTTCGCGGAAGAGAACTTCTCCCGCTTCGACCTTCTTCTGCTGGCGCAGCAACTCGACCAGCTTGTCGCGCGGCTTGGCATATTCACCACGCACCTCCTTGACCTTGGCGAACAATTGCTTGCCCTGAGGGGTAGCAAGGCGCTTTTCCAGATCGGCCATCTGTTCGTTGATCTCGCGCGTATTGTTCAGCGAGCGCTCCACATAGTTGTTCGTAGCGGCCTGATCGGGGGCGATGATCGCATTGCGCAACGCCCGTGCGGCTGAATTGACCCTGTCGTTGATCTGGTTGACCAGCACCACCTTGGCGTAGCGGTCATTGACGATTTCATCGGTGATGGCACTCACCGTCCACAGATTCTTGACCGCCACCACGCCGATCACGCACATCACGGCAATGAGTGCGGCGAAACAGACGCCCAACCGGACACTGATCTTGATATCCGACATTTTCATACGATCCCCTTTTCATTTTTGAACCTGAGCAAGCCCAGGCAACACCTCGCCCAACCGACCGCTGTCAGCTGATTGAAAGCAATATAAACGATTTATTTAACGTATTCGGTAAAAAGATCTTTTACTTCATGCGTTTCGTCGCATTTCAGCGCCACAGTTGCCGAGTCATTCACGCGCTCGTGAAGAACAGTGAGCATTGCCTGCCGGAAAATGCCATTCCAGGCGGAAACAATTGTGATTTCAGCGCAATTGAACAGATTCCCACAGGCAAGGCACGACTTAATCCACATCAAGCTTCACGTGTTTAAGGGGAGGAAAACTATTGCAATAAAATAAACCAAAAACAATTTGCATTAAAATACAAATGTTAAATTTGATAAATTTGTTTCAAGACAGCCTTGACTCAGCAGAAGTCAGCCCGGAGTCCTGCCATGCCCCTCAGACGTCTCAACAACAAGGTCAGGATCATCTCGCTGGTGCTGGCCATCCTTGGCACGGCGCTGTTCGGCTATGCCCTGCTCAATGGCAGCCTGAGCAGCCGGGAAGCGGCTTTCAAAAGCGGCGAGACTGCCACCCTCAATATCGCCACCGGACTGTCGATCCAGGTCAACCTGAGCTTTCGCGCTGCCGACCTGCTGATCCAGGAGATCATGGCGCTGGAGCACCAGCCCCAGCTGCCCGCCGTCGAGCTGCAGCGCCTGATCCAAGACTTGCTGGCGCGCCAGAGCCGGCTGTTTCCGGAGATGGACAGTGTGCTGGTCATTGATGAACAGGGACACACACTGCAACGCTGGCCGGCCCTGCAAGCCGTGGAGGTGGTGCCGGGCATGGAGCCGCTATCGACTCCTTCAACCCTGCGCAAGGACCTCCAAGGCAAGCCCACGGAGCTGCAGATCGGTACGCCCGTCATCAGCAGCGTGACCGGACGCTGGATCATTCCGCTGACCCGCCTGCGCCAACGCGACGGCCATCCTGCCGGCCTGGTCCGGGTCGGGGTCAGCCTGGATCATTTCATCGGTCTCTTCAATGAGGTCGATATCGGCAGGCAGGGTTCGCTGGTGCTGGCCACCACGACAGGCACCATGCTGCTGCGCCGTCCCTACGGCCCCCAGTTTCTCGGCAAGAGCATGGCCGATCTGCCGCTCTACCGCGACAATGCGCAGCAGCGGCGCTCCGGCTGGGCCATGATCCGGTCGGCCCAGGATGACGTGGTGCGGCTGAACTACTTCACGCGTGTGCCGGACTATCCGCTGTTCGTCACGGCTGCGCTGTCCCATGACGACATGCTGGCCGACTGGCGCGAGGCGCAACGCGCCCACCTGCTGGTGGTGATCTCGGCGGTGCTGCTGGTGAGTCTGCTGACGGTCTATCTGCTGCGGGTGGTGCGCATGCGTGACCTGGCCGAGGAAGAAATCGAAAAGAAGAATCTTTCCCTGAAGCTGCTCACCGAAAACCTGCGGGCCCAGGCCATGCTCGATGGCATGACCGGCATCCCCAACCGCCGCTACCTGGACGAACAGCTGCAGCAGGTCATGCACAATGCCAGTCGCAGCAAGAGCGCGCTGTCGCTGGTGATGTTCGACGTGGATTACTTCAAGAAGTACAACGACCTGTACGGTCACATCCAGGGCGACTACTGCCTGCAGGACATCGCCCGCACCCTGCGCGCCGTGCTGCGTCGCCACGGCGACCTGGCAGCGCGCTACGGGGGCGAGGAATTCGCCCTGCTGCTGCCCGACACGGACCTGGCTGCCGCACACCGGATCGCACAGAAGGTCCTCGATGCGGTGCGCGCCCTGAAGATCCCGCACCAAGGCAATGCCGGCGGCGTGGTCACCATCAGCGCCGGCGTCATGAGCTGCGTAGCGCGTGCGGACATGCAGATCGGGGACATCTTCAAGGCCGCGGACCGGGCCTTGTACCGCGCCAAGGAAAACGGCCGTGACCGGGTCGAGGACTGCCAGTTGCCGCGACCGGTGGTACTGGGCAAGCAACAGGACGCATCAGCCACCCGCGATGGCACGACCTGATCGGCTGCCGCGTGCTCAGCGCAGGCGCGCCGGACTCAATGCTGCCGCCTCCACACCGAAGCGGGCGATATGCGCTGGCACGGGTTCGCCCCTGACCAGGGCGGCATAGGCTTCGCCGGCGGCCGGTGAGGACTGGATGCCGTAACCACCCTGCCCCGCCGCCCAGAAGAAGGCGGGCAGTTGCGCATCGTAGCCGCCGACGAAACTGCCATCGGCGACGAAGGATCGCAGGCCGGCCCAGACATGGGCCGGACGGCGGATTTCCAGCGTCGTGCCGTTCTGGATATGGTCGATGGCGATGGCGATGTCCAGCTCCTCGGCCTGCACGTCGTGCGCTGCGACCGCATCGGCATTGGCCGGCGAACCCAGCAACAGGCCGGCATCCGGCTTGATGTAGAAGGATTCATCAACCGGCATGAACATGGGCCAGTGCGCACTGTCTGGCGGTGCGGCAAAGGTGAAGGCCGAGCGTCGCTTGGGTACCAGCCCGATGGGCGCCGCCCCGGCCAGAGCGCCGATCTCGTCGGCCCAGGCACCGGCAGCATTGACAATGACGCCGGCGTTGAACTCTCCCTGACTGGTGTGCACGTGCCAGTGGCCCTCAGCCGGCACATGCTGCAGCGACAACACCTCGGCATTGCACAGCACGCGCGTACCCGCGGCCCGCGCACCGCGCAGGAAACCCTGGTGCAGGGCATGCACGTCGATGTCGCTGGCGTCTTCCTCATAGACCGATCCGATCAGGTCGGTCTCACGCAAGACCGGCACCATGGCACGGGTCTGGTCCGCATCGAGGCGCTGAACCTTGTCGGAGACCGAACGTACCAGCGCCTCATGGGCATCGAGCTGTTCCCGCAAGGCAGCAGTAGCGTAGAACAAGGCGCCGCGCGGCGTGAGCAGCGCGTGTTCGGCAAAGCCTTCGGGCGGATGATCGAAGAAGGCGCGGCTGGCACAGGTCAGTGCCCGCACCTGGGGCGGGCCGTAGCTTTCCATGTAGAGCGCGGCTGAACGGCCGGTACTGTGATAGCCCGGCTGCGATTCGCGCTCCACCAGCAATACGCTGCCGTGACGCGCCAGCCAGTAGGCAATGGAAGCACCGGCAATGCCGGCGCCGATGATGAGATAGTCGACGCGGCCGTGCTCATTCATGGACATGCTCCTGAGGCAGCTTCAAAGCGCGGCAATGACGGCCACTTCCACATCCAGTCCCGGCGCCATCAGCAAGGCCTGCACGCAGGCGCGCGTGGGCGCGTGACCGGCCGGCACCCAGGCGTCCCACACCGCATTGAAGGCGGCGAAGTGCTCCGGGCTGGAGAGCCAGACATTGGCGCTGACGATACGCTCGCGCGCAATGCCCTGCGCCTGCAACTGTGCATCGACCTTGGCCAGCACTTCGCTGGCCTGCTGCGCGATGGGCGCACCCGCGTGGTCGGGTACCTGTCCGGCGACGAAGGCGAAATTGTTGGCCAGCACCAGTTGGCTCATGCGGGCATTGGTGTTGAAGCGTTGTATCGTGCTCATGGAATCTCGAAGAAATGGAATGATATAAATTCTAAAAATTATATAAATGTTTTATACCGCAGACTGTGCCGCCACCGCCGTCGCCCCGCCATCCAGGACAGGCGGATGGGTGACGATGGAGTTCAACGGTGCGTGGACGGTCTTGAGCTTGTGCAGATCGGGACGTGGCCGGCGCAATGTCTCCTCGCCCGCAAACGCCGCCTCCAGTGCTCCCGCCCAGGCCAGCAGGCGGGCATCGTCGCGGAAGGCACCGGTCACCTGCAGGCCGAAGGGCATGCCGCGATGATCGCGTCCGCACGGCAGCGAGATCGAAGGATTGGTCGCCAGCGTGACCACATAGGTCAGGGCCAGCCAGCGATAGTAATTCTCCAGCGCCACGCCGTTGACCTCCTTGAGGTACAGCTCGCTCCAGGGGAAGGGCGAGACCGGCGTGGTCGGCGAGAGGATCAGGTCATAGCGCGCATAAAGCTGCTGGAAGCGGCGGAACAGGCGGGTCTGCTCACTCTGCGCCCAGGCACAGTCGGACAGGCTCATGGCCGCCCCCATTTCGTAATTGGCGCGGGTATTGGGGCCCAACGAGGCAGGGTCGCGCCGATAGGCGGCCTCGAAACCGGCCACGAAGGCTTCGGCACGGATCACGTCGAAGGCGCGATGGGCCTCGCCCATGTCGACCTCGACCGGTTCGCAGACCTGCACGAAACGCCCGATGGCGGCCATCTTCTGGCGGAAGACCTGGCGGATGCCATCGTCTACTGCGCACACGCCGAAGTCCTCGGTATAGCCGATGCGCAAGCGTGAAAGGTCCACCGGTGGCAGCGCTGCGAAGGCCCCTTCATCGACCGCATAGCTCAAGGGATCGCTGGCATGCAGCCCCAGCGTGGCGCGCAATTGCAGCACGGTGTCGGCCACATCGCGGCCCATGGGACCGACCACCGAGATCGGTGTCCAGCCCAGCAGCTTGCGTTGGCTCGGCACCAGCCCCGGCGACGGGCGAAAACCGACCACGCCGCACTTGGCCGCCGGAATGCGCAGCGAGCCGCCGGTATCCGAACCGGAGCACAGTGGCAGCAGATCCGCCGCCAGCGCTGCGGCCGAACCACCGGAAGAACCGCCGGCATTGAGCAACGGATTGAAGGGATTGCCGGTGGCGCCCCACACCGTATTGCGGCTGTTGGCGCCCGCCCCCATCTCCGGCACGTTGGTCTTGCCGGCCACGATGGCACCGGCGGCACGCAGGCGGGCTACCAGCGCGTTGTCGCGCGCGGGGACATTGCTGCGATAGATGGGCGAACCGTAGGTGGTGAGCAGACCTTCTGTCTCTTCCAGATCCTTGATGCCGATGGGCAGCCCGTGCAGCAGGCCCAGCGGGCGACCGTCCATCACGGCCTGCTCGGCCGCGCGCGCCTCCTGGCGGGCGCGCTCGAAGCAGGTGGCGGTCACGGCATTGATATGGGGATTGAGGTCTTCGATGCGGGCGATGCAGGCGTCCAGCAATTCGACCGGAGAGACTTGCTTGCTGCCGATCAGCTGGCGCAGTTCGACGGCACTTTTTTCGACGAGGATGTCAGACATGAATTTCCTTGAAGTGGGATCAGGCCGGCTGTATCTGCTCGGTGCTCTTGCTGGTGCGGATGAACAGGCTGACCAGCACCGAGAACAAGGCCGCGCCGATCAGGAAGCTGAAGGCGTAATCGTAGTTGGCAAAGGCGCTGACCAGGAAGCCGATCACCAGCGGCGAAATGAAGCCCGCCAGTTGTCCGCCCAGGTTGACCATGCCCACGCCGCTACCGACCAGTTGGGCCTGCAGCAGCTTGGTCGGCAGCGCGATGCAGGTGGCCAGTACGAAGGACTTGAAGAAATACGCCAGGCATTGCCAGGCAATGACACCTTCCACGCTGCGGGCAGTGTACATGCAGTAGACGAAGATGGCCGTGAGCAGGGAGGAGCCGATCAGCAGCAGCTTTTCGCGACCATCGAAGAAGCGCACCATGACCCAGCCGCCAATGGCGGTAGACAGCCCGGCCATGACATAGGGCAGCGGCAACAACAAACCCACCGCCTTCAGGTTCAGCCCGCGTACGGTCATCAGATAGGTCGGCATCCAGCTGTCGAGTCCCTTGTTGATGATGGACAGGCCAAACCACACACCCACGATCTTCCACATCAACGGCATCTTGAGCAGGGCCGTAAAAGCCTCCTTGTTGATGGCCTTGGGGCCATCCTTGCCGGGCAGCACCGGCCGCACACAGAACCAGTACACCAGCGCGAACACCAGCCCGACGATGCCGATGGTATGGAACACCGGACGCCAGCCGAAATGCAGGATCAGCGGGGCAATCAGCAGCGGTGCCAGCATGCTGCCGATGTAGTTGGACGACATCAGCAGCGAAGACATCTTGGGCCGTTCGGCCCGGCTGAAATGTTCGGCCACGCCCTTGACGCTGGCCGCCGGAAACGCGCCCTCGCCCAGGCCGAAGATGAAGCGGATCACCACCAGGCTGGTGATCGACCAGGCCATGCCGGTGATACCGGTGAAGACCGACCACAACAGGATGGAAACGACGATCACGGGCCGCGAACCGTAACGATCGGCCAGCCAGCCGCCGGGCAGTTGCAGCAACGAATAACCGAGGAAGAAACTGGAGAGCAGGATGCCCAGCTCCGAGGGCTTGAGCTGGAATTCACCGGCGATCTGGGTCGCCGCGAAAGTGATGGCAGCGCGGTCGATATAGGACACGCACCAACCCAGATAAAGCAACACCAGCACCAGGTATCGGTAGCGTCCCTCGCCCTGCGCCTTCGTCATTGCAGCCCTTGCAGCATCCATGAAGCCTCCCTCGCAACGCGATGGCGGGCAAGCTTGCCGCCGATCGGTGAGCCAATCCTAAGCCCGCGCATGGTTTGCCACAAGTACAAGTTTTCGAATTAGTGATTGCCGAATCGGCAAACCGTTCTTACAATCGCTGCATGTCCCATATCCCTACCCGCATCTTGCAGGAGACCGCCGTACGCTACTTCCTTGAAGTCGTGCGGCGCGGCTCCATTACCGAAGCGGCCCATACCCTCAACGTAGCCTCCTCGGCCATCAGCCGCCAGATTGCCCGCCTCGAAGCCGAGCTCGACACCCCGCTGTTCGAGCGCGTCTCGCGCGGCATGCGGCCCAATGCCGCAGGAGAATTGCTGGCCGCGCATGCGCTGCGCCAGCAACTGGAAGCCGAGCGCATCGGCAATGAACTGGCCGCCCTGAAAGGCTTGCGGCGCGGGGAAGTGAAACTGGCCACCACCGAAGGCTTCGCGTTGGAATTCGTCCCGGTGGCCATCGAACAGTTCTGCGCTCAGCACAAGGGCATCCGTTTCCAGCTGTCGGTGGGCAACGCAGTCCATGTGGCGCAGCAGATCCGCGAAGGAGCAGTGGACCTGGGCCTGACCTTCACGATGGCACCGGATCCGGACATCAAGGTGGAGTTCGCCCAGCGCGCCCCCATCATGGCAGTGATGCGACCGGACCATGCCCTGGCCCATCGCAGGCAGGTCAGCCTGTCGGAGCTGGCGCCCTACCCGCTGGCCATGCCGCAGAAGAACATCACCATGCGACGCCTGATCGATGCCTGCTGCAGCCGCCGTAACGTCCTGCTGGAACCGACGCTGGCGGCCGACTCCATCAGCGCCCTGCTGTGCTTCGTGATGGCCGGCCAGGGCATCGGTTTCTCGGCCGCGCTGCCGATCCGCAGGCTGGTACGTGAAGGGCAGCTGGCGGCCCTGCCCATCCGCGACAAGGACATGAATACCCTGCAGCTGGAAATCCAGTCCCTGGCCGGACGCACCCTGCCCGATGCCGCCCGCGCCTTCCTCAACACCCTGATTGCGCGCGCCAGCGCACGGCATTAGGGCCTGTTCACATTCAATCTGCGGGAGCGATTCAATGTCAGCAGCCCCTAGGCGTCTTCCTCCAGCAGCGCGCCGGCACCTTGCAGGACCAGCAGCGGTGCCAGGTGAAAGGAATGTTCCAGGCGCGCCTGCGGATCTTCCATGTGCTCGGCGATGACGCCCATGCAGGCCGCCACCAGGCAACGTGCCACGTCGATAGGGGTCAGCCCGCGCCGCAACTGGCCACGCTCATAGGCGATATTGAGAACGGCGGTGAGATGCTGCAAGGCGCGCAGGCTCAGTGACTCGATGCGCTCGCCCAGTTCCTCGGGCAGCTCGGGCGTGCCGCGATAGCGCAGCACCACCTCCATGCGCCGACGCTGGCGCACATTGCGCAGGAAATCGAGCAGCTTGAACCACAGTACTTCGCGCAACAACATCAGCGGCTGCTCGCTCTGGCGATAGACCGCCAGTTCGGGACCGATGTCGAACGGCCAGACCAGTTCATCGAAGACCGCCTTGACCAGCGCCACCTTGTCCGGAAAGTGCCAGTACACGGCCCCGCGCGTAAAGGCGGCGCTGGCGGCCACGTGCTCCAGCGTGGTGGCGCGCACCCCGCGCCGGGCAAAGGCAGCCAGTGCCGCGTCGAGCAGGATGGCGCGGGTCTTGTCGGCGCGCGGGCTCATGGCGCGGCGGTGGCCGGATCGCTCGCCACGGGGGTGCCGGTGCGTTCCACCCAGCCGCCGCCCAGCGCCTTATAGAAGGTCACCAGGTTGGTCCAGCGCGACAGACGCGTACCGATCAGGGTCTTCTGTGCCGAATACAACGTGCGCTGCGAATCGAGCACGTCCAGGTAGCTATCCACACCACTGTTCAAGCGTGCCTGCGAGAGGTGATACGAGGCGTCACTGGCTTCCACCAGATCCTCCTGGGCCTTGAGCTGGCGGCCCAGGGTATTGCGCTGGGCCAGCGCGTCCGAGACTTCCTGGAAGGCGGTCTGGATGGCCTTCTCGTACTGGGCCACGCTGATGTCGCGGCTGATGGTGGCGATATCCAGATTGGCCTGATTGGCGCCGCCATCGAAGATCGGCAAGGAAATCTGCGGCACGAAACTCCACGAACCCGAGCCGCCCTTGAACAAGCCGGCCAGCCGCGCGCTGGCCGTTCCCGCATCGGCAGTCAGGCTGATGCTGGGATAGAAGGCCGCACGCGCCGCGCCGATATTGGCGTTGGCCGCGCGCAGGGAGCGCTCGGCCTCGACAATGTCGGCGCGGCGCTGCAGCAGTTCCGAGGGCAGCCCGGGCGGAATGCTCGCCAGCGGACTGGCGGCGGCCAGGGCGGTATCCGGCAGGCCCTGCGGCAACAATCGGTCCGGCAGGTCTTTGCCCACCAGCAGCACCAGGGCATTGCGGTCCTGATCGACCTGGGCGGTGTAGCTCTCCACATCCACACGCGCACTTTCCACGCTGGTCTGCGCCTGGCGCAAGGTCAGTGCCGAGGCCGAGCCCAGCTCGAAGCTGCGCTGCGTGAGCGCATAACTGCTGCTCTGGCTGGCCAGCGTGTCCCTGGCCAGGCGCAGGCGATCCTGGTCGGAGGCCAGGGTCAGCCAGGCCGTGGCCACTTCGGCGATCAGGCTGATCTGGGTACTGCGCCTGGCTTCGGCGGTGGAGAGGAAGGATTGCAGCGCCTGTTCCTTGAGGCTGCGCACGCGTCCGAACAGGTCCAGTTCATAGGCGCTAAAGCCCAGCGTGGCGGTATAGCTGCGTGAGGTCAGCGCGCGGCCGGTGGTCGACAGGTCGGCCGGCGTGCGGCTGGCCGATTCGCTGGTGGCGGCGTTGATGGTCGGGAACAGTGCGGCACGCTCCACGCCATACTGGGCGCGCGCCTTTTCGATGTTGAGCACGGCCACGCGCAGGTCACGATTGTTGGCCAGACTCAGACTTATCACTTCCTGCAATGTCGGATCGGTGAAAACATCACGCCAGCCGATATCAGAAACGGCCGGCGCCGGCGTGGTGCCGGCGGGCGCTGCACTGTGGTCGCCCGCAAAGCGGCTGGCGACGGGCGCGGCGGGACGCTGGTAGTCCGGCATCAGGGTGCAGCCGCCCAGCAGCGTGGCCAGCAGCAGCGGCGTCATCAGGAGACGGGGGCGTTGCGCGGCGCGGGTGGTCGGAAAGGAATTCATGTCAGTGCTCCGGAGAAATCGCGGGTTGGCCTTGCGGCGCGGAAGACGGCTTGCGGGCGAACAGCTTCATGATGATCACGAAGAACAGCGGCACGAAGAAGATCGCCAGCACCGTGCCCGAGAGCATGCCGCCGATCACCGCCGTCCCCAGCGCATGCTGGGCACCGGCGCCGGCACCACTGCCCAGTACCAGCGGCAGCACGCCGAGGATGAAGGCCAGCGAGGTCATGAGGATAGGACGCAGACGCATGCGCACCGCTTCCATGGTGGCTTCCACCAGGCTCTTGCCGTGCTCGTAGAGATCCTTGGCGAACTCCACGATCAGGATGGCGTTCTTGCAGGCCAGGCCGATGGTGGTCAGGAGACCTACCTGGAAATAGACGTCATTCATCTTCCAGGTCAGGATCGCGCCCAGCAATGCGCCAAACACGCCCAGCGGCACCACCATGATCACCGAGAACGGCACCGCCCAGCTCTCGTAGAGCGCCGCCAGCGCCAGGAACACGATCAGGATCGAGATCGAGTAGAGGATGCCGGTCTTGCCGCTGGAAGCCTTTTCCTGCAAGGACAGTCCGGTCCATTCATAGCCGATGCCGGGCGGCATCTTGGCCAGGGCCGCTTCCACGATGGCCATGGCCTGACCGCTGGAGGCCGCGCCCGGCAGGGCCATGCCGAGGATCTCCATGGACGGCACGCCGTTGTAGCGTTCCAGGCGCGGCGAGCCGGAGGCCCAGCTGGCCGTGGAGAAGGCACTGAACGGAACCATGGTGCCGGCGCTGTTGCGCACATACCAGCGGTCCAGGTCCGAGGGCAGCATGCGGTATTGCGCATCGGCCTGCAGCATCACCTTCTTCACGCGGCCCTTGTCGATGAAGTCATTGACGTAGCTGCTGCCCCAGGCGGTGGCGATGGTGTCATTGATGTCGGACATGGACACCCCCAACGCACCGGCCTTGTCGGTGTCGACATGGAGGCGGAATTCCGGCGTATCTTCCAGCCCGTTGGGGCGCACCGCCACCAGACGCTTGTCCTGCGACAGGATGCCGAGCAACTGGTTGCGGGCCTGCATCAGGGCAGCATGGCCGAGGTTGGCTTCATCCTTCAACATCAGGTCGAAACCGGTGGCATTGCCCAGCTCGGACACCGCCGGCGGGGCGAAGGCAAACACGCGGGCATCGCGGATGCGGGCGAAGGCGGCACCGGCCTTGGCTGCCACGTCGGTCACAGAGAGCCCCGGGCCCTTGCGCTCATCCCAGGGCTTGAGCTTGATGAAGGCAAAGCCCATGTTCTGCCCGCTACCGGCGAAGCTGAATCCGGAGACGGCAAAGATGCCCGATACCGCATCCTTCTGGTCTACCAGGAAATGATGCTCGACCTGCCGGATCACTTCGTCGGTACGCGCCTTGGTGGCGCCGGAGGGCAACTGCACGATCGCAAACAGCGTGCCCTGGTCTTCATCCGGGAGGAAGCCCACCGGCAACTTCATGAAGCCGGTCACCACCAGTGCCAGCAGCACCGCATAGGCCGCCATGTAGCGCCAGCCACGACCCAGCATGTGGCGCACGATGCCCTGGTAGCGCAGGTTGCCGCGATCGAACTGACGGTTGAACCAGCCGAAGAAACCGGTGCTCGCCAGCGCATGCCCCTTGGCCGCAGGCTTGAGCAGCGTGGCGCACAGGGCCGGCGTCAACACCAGCGCCACCAGTACCGACAGCGTCATGGCCGAGACGATGGTGATGGAGAACTGGCGATAGATCACCCCGGTGGAACCGCTGAAGAAGGCCATCGGCACGAACACCGCCGCCAGCACCAGCGCCACCCCGACCAGGGCACCACTGATCTGGCCCATGGACTTGCGGGTGGCCTCCTTGGGCGGCAAGCCCTCCTCGGACATCACCCGTTCGACGTTCTCCACCACCACGATGGCATCGTCCACCAGCAGACCGATGGCCAGCACCATGGCAAACATGGTCAGGGTATTGATGGTGAAGCCGAACACGGCCAGCACGCCGAAGGTTCCCAGCAACACCACCGGCACGGCGATGGTCGGGATCAGCGTGGCGCGGAAGTTCTGCAGGAACAGGTACATCACCAGGAACACCAGCACCACCGCCTCGATCAGGGTGCGCACCACTTCCTCGATGGAGATGCGCACGAAGGGCGTGGTGTCATAGGGCTTCTGCACCTTCATCCCGGCGGGGAAGAATTTCTCCAGCTGGGCCACGCGCGCATCGATGGCCTTGACGGTATCGAGCGCATTGGCGCCGGTGGCCAGCTTGATGGCCAGGCCGGCGGCGGGCTTGCCGTTGTAGCGACCCACCGAGGTGTAGCTTTCGCTGCCCAGTTCGATGCGGGCCACGTCGGCCAGCTTGACCTGGGCCCCGCCGGTAAGCGTGCGCAGCACGATGTTGCGGAACTGCTCGGCCGTGCGCAGGCGGGTCTGGGCCGTGATGGTGGCGTTGATCTGCTGGTTCTCGGCCGCCGGCAAGCCGCCCAGCTGACCGGAAGACACCTGTACGTTCTGCGCCTGGATGGCGTTCTTCACGTCCAGCGGCGTCAGGCTGTAGCTGTTGAGCTTGTCGGGATCGAGCCAGATGCGCATGGCATATTGCGAACCGAAGAGCGTGGTATCGCCCACCCCTTCGACCCGACTGATCGGATCCTGAATGTTGGCCGCGACGTAGTCCGACAGGTCCGAGCCGCTCATGCTGCCATCTTCCGAGGTAAAGGCCAGCACGTTGAGGAAGTTGGTGGCCGACTTGGTCACCGTGATGCCCTGCTGCTGGACTTCCGAGGGCAGCAGGGGCGTGGCCAGCGAGAGCTTGTTCTGTACCTGCACCTGGGCCGTATCCGGATTGGTACCGTTCTCGAAGGTCAGCGTAATGGTCACCGTGCCGGACGATTCACTGGTGGAGGCCATGTAGCTGAGACGATCCAGCCCCTTCATCTTCTGCTCGATGATCTGGGTCACGGTATCTTCCAGCGTCTTGGCCGACGCCCCCGGATAGTTGGCAGTGATGGCGATGGCCGGTGGCGCGATGGCCGGGTACTGCGCAATCGGCAGGGTCAGCACCGAAATGGCGCCGGCCAGCATGACGATGATGGCGAGGACCCAGGCGAAGATGGGGCGGTCAATGAAGAAGCGAGCCATGATCTGTTCCCGCCTTTCAGTTGGTGTGGGTGCCGGTGCCGCTGGCCGTGGCCACCGTGGCCTTGGGCGACCACGGCACCACGTTCACCTTGGCCCCCGGGGTGGCGCGCTGCAGGCCATCGACCACCAGCTGGTCGCCTTCCTTGAGACCGCTGCTGACCAGCCACTGGCTGCCGATGGCGCGATCGGTCACCAGTGCGCGCTGTTCCACCACGCCCGCTGCATTGACCACGAAGGCCACCGGCTTGCCGGCACCATCGCGACTGACTGCCTGCTGCGGCACCAGCAGGCCCTGCTGGCGCACCCCCTCCTCCAGTACGGCGCGCACATACATGCCCGGCAGCAGATCGGTCTTCGGATTGGGGAACACCGCGCGCAGGGTGATGGCCCCCGTGTCCTGGTTGACCGTCACGTCCGAGAACTGCAACGTCCCCTCCTGCGCATAGGTGCGGCCATTCTCCAGCACCAGCCTGACCTTGGCGCCATTGCCCGACTTCTGCAGCTGGCCATTGGCCAGCGCTTCCTTCAGGTTGAGCCAGGTGGTACTGGACTGGGTGACGTCGACGTAGATCGGATCGAGTTGCTGGATGGTGGTCAGCGCCGTGGTCTGGTTGGCAGTCACCAGCGCACCCGGGGTCACGCTGGACTTGCCGATGCGCCCGGAGATGGGCGCGTCGACTCTGGCGTAATCGAGGTTGATGCGGCTGGTCTGCACGTTGGCGCGGGCCGAACCCACATCGGCCTCGGCTTCGCCGAGCGAAGCGACGGCGTCATCGTAATCCTGCTGGCTGACCGCCCTGATGGCCACCAGCTCCTTGTAGCGGCTGGCCTTCAGGCGCGCCGTCTTCACGCTCGCCTCGGCCTTGGCCAGCGCCGCCACGCTGCTGTCATAGGCGGCCTGATAGCTGGCCGGATTGATCTGGTACAGCACCTGGCCCGCCTTGACGTCACTGCCCTCACGGAAGCTGCGGGTCTTGATGATGCCGTTGACCTGCGGCCGTACGTCGGCGATCTGGTAGGGCGAGGTCCGCCCCGGCAGTTCCGTGTGCAGTTCCACCGGTTGCGCATGCACCGTCATCACCCCCAGTACGGGCGTGCCCGCTGCCGGTGGCGGCCCGCCCGGCGGCTTGCCGCAGGCACTGAGAACACTGAGGATGGCCAGTGCAGCGACGGGCCGTAGTAGGGGTGGGGTGCGCATGAAGGACTCTCCGGAAAAGAAGGAAGATTTTTATAACGATACCGAACTGTACAGTATTATTAATTGACAGTTCTTTCCCGGTCAAGCAATACTGAACACATCTGTACGAAAAAGACACTTGTAAAGAAATCACGGAGACCAGCAATGAGAGTCAAGACCCCTGCCCGGCGCGAGGCCATCCTGGCCGTGGCGGCCGACGTCTTCAAGGAGATGGGTTTCGAGGGTGCGTCCATGGCCGAGATCTCGGCCCGCATCGGTGGCTCAAAGGCCACGCTGTATGGCTACTTCAAGTCGAAGGAGGAGCTGTTCGTGGCGGTGACCCACGGCGAGGCCAAGAAGCAGATGGAGCCTGCCCTGGCCGCACTGGACCAGGAGGTGGACGATCTGGCGAAGACCTTGCAGGTCTTTGGCGAGAAGGCGGTGAGTTTCCTGTGCCAGGAGAGCACCTTGCAGACGCACCGCATGATCGTGGCCGAAGCCGGCCGCAGTGACATCGGCCGACGCTTCCACGAAGAGGGACCGAAGATGGGGATGGAGCGTATCGCCGCCTTCCTGAAGAAGCAGATGGCAGCCGGTCGCCTGCGACCGGCCGACCCCATGCTGGCGACCCAGCAGTTGTGCGCCCTGCTCGATTGCGAGACGGTCAAGCCGATGATGCTGGGACTGGAAACCAGTATCTCGCGGCCGCGCATGAAGCGCATGGTAGGCCGCGCGGTAGAGACCTTCCTCGCGGCCTACGCCATGCCTTCGGACTGAGAACGACGGTCCTCAGAAGGTATGCCGGATCCCGAATTGCACGCCGGTCTCGCTGGCACCGGCATCCGGGCTCAAGGCCTGGCTGGCCGTGAAGCTGGCACCGGTCATGCGATAGGCGGCGGTATTCTGGTTGATCAGGCGTGAGGCCACCGCATACAGCCGCGTGCGTTTGGAGAGGTCGTAGTTCACGATCAGGCTGAACTGGCGCGCGTTGTTGTTGTAGCGCGAACTGTCCTTGACGTAGCCGCCGCCTGCACCGACGGTGGTCTGCGCATTGATGCGGTAGTCGGCCGAGAGGCTGTAGGTGTTGTGATAGTCGCCCGCCGTATTGCCGACCACGGCACCGGTCGGATCGTACTTGCCAGCCGGATTGGTGAAGACATTGCCGGTGGTGGCCGAGATCACTTCATTGGTGCGGAAGAAGGCCAGGTAGACCTTGCCGCTGCCGTACTCAACATTGCCGCCCAGCATGAACTGTTTCACGCTGTTGGTGTTGGTGGCGTTGTTGGCGTTGAGATAGGCGCTGGCCACGTAGAGCGGCCCCTGCTGGGTCTGCATGCCGATCTGGTAGACCGCATTGCCGGCGGTGCTGCCGGCGCGCTCGCCGACCGAGTAATGCAGCTCCAGCGTGGTATTGGCAAACTTGGGCGAGATGTAGCTGATGTCGTTGTCCACCCGCGCCAGCCAGTTGGCGAAGTTGTTGTAGGCCGAGCCATAAGTGGCCGCACCGAACGCATCCATATTGCCCGAGTAGAGGAACATGACGCTGTTCTGCCGCCCCACGCGCACTTCGCCGAAGCCGCCGCCGAGGCCGACCCAGGACTGGCGGTCAAAGTAGCGGTAGCTGTTCTGCAGGCCGCCGGTACTAGGATCGAAACCGGTTTCCAGATTGAAGCTGGCGCGATAGCCGCCGCCCAGATCCTCGACGCCCTTGAAGCCGAGACGGCTGGTCATCTGTCCATTGTTGCCCATGGCCCAGAGCGAGGTGTCCTTGCCGCCGACGGTGCTCTTCTGGTAGGCCGTATAAACATCCACTACGCCATAGATGGTGACGGAACTCTGCGCGAAGGCAGCGGGGGCAGCAGCCAGCAGCAGGGCTGCCGGGATGAGACGGATGGGATGTTGCAACTGCATAAGGAATCTCCTCCTGTGGGTAAATCGGTCTGGTTGATCCAGTGTTCTTGTCAATGTCGATGGCGTGCATCAAGGGCGCGCTGCCGGATAGCTCGCATGTCAGTTCAGATCGGTGTGCGCCTCTTCTGCGTGGGCGCTCTGTTCTTCCCCTCGCTGCTCCTTGCCAGGTTCAGCCTGCGGGTCAAACAAGATCAGTCGATGTATTTCAGGCCGGCAGCTTCCAGCGGCAAGCGCATCTTGTACATGTCCAACCCCAGTACGCCGGCGGCCAGTTGGGCACGCTTCTCGCCTTCCAGGGCTTCGCGCTGCTGCGCCACCCCGGCCACGCGCGTGGCGTCGGCAGCGGGCACGACCACCACACCATCGTCATCGGCCACGATCACGTCGCCCGGATTGACCAGCGCCCCGGCGCAGATCACCGGTACGTTGACCGATCCCAACGTGGCCTTGATGGTGCCCTTGGCACTGATGGCCCGGCTCCACACCGGAAAGCCCATTTCCTTCAATACCTTCACGTCGCGCACACCGGCATCGATGATGAGTGCCCGCGCACCGCGCGCCATGAAGCTGGTGGCCAGCAGATCGCCGAAATAGCCATCGGTGCACTCGGCCGTGATGGCCGCCACCACGATATCGCCAGGTCGGATCTGCTCGGCCACCACGTGCATCATCCAGTTGTCGCCGGGGTGCAGCAGCACCGTCACGGCCGTGCCCGCGATGGTGGTGCCGGGATAGACGGGACGCAGGTAGGGCTTCAACAGGCCGGTACGACCCTGGGCCTCATGCACGGTGGCCACGCCGAACTGGCCAAGCTGCTGCACGGCGCCCGCCTCGGCCCGTTCGATATGGCGCTTGACCACGCCAAGCTGGTTGATCAGGGGGGTGCTCATTGGCTCAGTCCTTTCGCATTGAGGGCGGCATCCAGGCGCGGATAGACGCGACGGGCATTGCCTTCGTAGATCTGGTGGCGCTCTTCGGGGCTCAGTGCGGCGGCCTCGATGTAGCGTTTGGTGTCGTCGTAGTAGTGGCCGGTCTGAGGATCGATGCCACGCACCGCGCCGATCATCTCGGAGGCGAACAGCACGTTCTGCACCGGGATCACGCGCGTGAGCAGGTCGATGCCCGGCTGGTGATACACGCAGGTATCGAAGAAGATGTTGTTGAGCAGATGCTCTTCGAGCAGCGGCTTTTTCATCTCCTGTGCCAGGCCACGGAAGCGCCCCCAGTGATACGGCACAGCACCGCCACCGTGCGGGATCAGGAACTTCAGCGTCGGAAAATCCTTGAACAGGTCCGAGCTCAGGCACTGCATGAAGGCGGTGGTATCGGCATTGAGGTAATGCGCGCCGGTGGTGTGGAAGCAGGCATTGCAGCTGGTGCTCACGTGGATCATGGCCGGCACCTCCAGCTCCACCATCTTCTCGTAGAGCGGATACCAGGAGCGGTCCGACAGCGGCGGCGCAGTCCAGTGCCCGCCCGAGGGATCGGGATTGAGATTGATGCCGACGAAACCATATTCCCGCACGCACTTTTCCATCTCCGCAATCGAGGTGCGGATATCGGCCCCCGGCGACTGCGGCAGCATGGCCGCGCCGATGAAGTGATCCGGGAACAGTTGCGCCACCCGATGGCACAGTTCATTGCAGATGCCCGCCCAGGTCTGGCTGGTGTTGAGATCGCCGATGTGATGCGCCATGAAGGAGGCGCGCGGCGAGAAGATGGTCAGATCCGCCCCGCGTTCGCGCATCAGACGCAGCTGGTTGTTTTGGATGGACTCGCGCAGTTCGTCATCGCTGATCTTGAGCTCGGCCACCTTGGGACCGAGTTCGGGCGTATTCAGGTTGGCGATCTGCCGGTTGCGCCAGTCTTCCAGCGCTTTGGGGGCCGTGGTGTAGTGGCCATGGCAGTCGATGATGAGAGAGTCTCGCATGGGGTTCAGGGATGTTCTGTCAGGAGTTCGGCGGGAATCAGCACTTCCCCGCGCAGGATGGGACGCGCCGTGCGCAGCAGCGCGGCACGCAGGATCTGTTGCTGGTCGTGCGGATCGAGCTCCAGCTCGACGCTGAATTCGCCGCTGGGATGCTCCACCGAGACGGTACGTTGCAAGCCGCTGCCGGTGGCGACCAGGCCTTGCGCAACCGACGCTTCCAGCACGCAGGCCGTGGCGACGGTAACGGCCGCCAGTACCCCGATGGCTTCATGGCAGACGTGCGGAATGAAGCAGCGGGTCGAGACCGTGCCGCCTGCCGTCGGCGGCGACAGCAGGCACATCTTGGGATAGTTCCGGTCGGTCACGTCGCCCAGGCCCATGAGCGGACCGCAGGCCAGGCGCAGCGCTTCGAGCCTTTGCTTGAGGACCTCGTCAGCGTTGAGGACGGCCACACCTTCATCACCGGCCAGGCCGAAATCAGCCGCGCGCACCAGTACCATGGGCATGCCGTTATCGATGAGCGTGGCAACGATTTCGCGCTGCTCGCCGCCGGGCACTGCATAGCGCACGCGATCCAGTACGCGGCCGGTGGGCAGCATCGTCGGGCACACCGAACCGGCGGTATCAAGGAAATTGATGCGCACCGGCGCTGCCGTTCCCGGCACGCCATCGATGCGGGTATCGCCCCGGTAACGCAGGCGGCCACCCGGTGTCTGGACGGTGACGTCGCACTGCATGCCGGTGTTGAACGTGAGGATGCGGGCAGTAGTGGTCTCGGGACCGGCGGCAATGAGTCCGCGTTCGATGGCAAAGGGCAGCACCGCAGCCAGCATGTTGCCGCAATTGGGCGTGGTATCGACCCGGTCCGACTCGGGCTGCAACTGTGCAAACAAGAAATCCAGATCCACGCCGGTGACGCGACTGCGACTGACGATACCGGCCTTGCTGGTCAGCGGATGCGCGCCGCCCAGACCGTCGATCTGGCGCCGGTCGGGCGAGCCCAGTGCGGCCAGCAGCACGCGATCCCGCGCAGCGCTGTCCTGCGGCAGATCATCGGCCACGAAGAAGGGGCCGCGCGACGTGCCGCCCCGCATCAGGGTGCAGGGGATGGCCAGGAGGTCGGATGCCTCAGGCTCGCCAGGGCAGTGAAGGTCGAGGTCGGACAAGGTTCTTTACCGTTGATGACAATGGCGCCGAGTATGCGTGAGCGCCCTCCCGGCTTGGTTGCGTTGTGGCCCTTCCTCTGTTCTAATTTTCTAATCGCGCTCAGAATTCAACCGACCTGAAACGACCCGTCATGACCCTGCTCAACCTGCGTCACCTGCACGTCTTCAATGTCGTCGCCACCACCGGCGGCGTACGCCGTTCCTCCGACACGCTGCTGCGCGCCTCCTCTGCGGTAGCACGCTCGGTGGCAGCACTGGAGCACAGCCTGGCCACACAACTGTTCGAGCGCAAGGGGCGTGGCATGCTGCCCACCGCTGCCGGCGAGGCTGTTCGGCTGAGGGTGGAGCGCATCGAAGCCGAATTGCGCGAGGTGC
Organism: Herbaspirillum sp. FG34; assembly: GCF_057809315.1. Lineage (NCBI taxonomy): Bacteria > Pseudomonadati > Pseudomonadota > Betaproteobacteria > Burkholderiales > Oxalobacteraceae > Herbaspirillum > Herbaspirillum sp. FG34. Next base: position 313,316 of record NZ_JBMDJS010000001.1, read on the forward strand.
GCGATGATGCACTGCGCCTGCGCGACCGCAACGGCAAGCCGGTGGGCAGCCTCGATGCCTTGTTCAACGAGCGGCGCCTGCAGGCAGCCGCACTGCTGGCCGAGACGCATCACATGCCCAGCGTGGCGCGCCTGATGGAAGTCTCCCCCTCGGCGGTCAGTCAGGCGCTGTCGATGCTGGAGGGTATCCTGGGACAGGCGCTGTTCTTCCGCACCGCGCACGGCATGCTGCCCACCGATGCCGGGCGTCGCTGGACCGAGCGCTTTGGTCGCGCCCTGGCCGAACTGCGCCATATCCCGGAAGATATCGCCGCACTCGATGGCGTGGTGCAAGGGACAGTGACCGTCGGTGCCCTGCCGCTGGCGCGCTCGCAGCTGCTGCCCCAGGCAATGACGCGCGTGCTGGCCAGGCATCCGCGCCTGCAGATCCGTTCGCTGGAAAGCCCCTATGAAGAGCTGGCGGCCGGTCTCATGAGCGGGCGTATCGATTTCATCGTCGGCGCCCTGCGCGCCTTTTCCAGTGACACCTTCGACATGCGCCCGCTGGTGGCTGACAGTGCCGCGCTGATTGCACGCGCGGGTCACCCGCTGGCCAGCCGCAAGAAACTGTCCCTGCGCGATCTCGACGGCTATCCCTGGGTGCTCTCGCGGGCCGGGACGCCGCTGCGCGATTCCATCGAGCAATTCTTCCGCGACAGTCACTGGCCAGCTCCCCGCCCGGCGGTGGAGACCGGCGACCTGGCGCTGCTGCGTGGACTGCTGGTGGGCAGCGAGATGCTCACCGTGATCTCGGCCCATCAGCTGCAACACGAAATCGCCACCGGCCAGCTCACCACCCTGCCCTTCGCCATGCGTGGCATGGAACGTCGCATCGGACTCATGCAGCGCAAGGGAGCGCATCTGTCTCCGGGCGCAAGCGCCCTGCAGGAAGCCATCGAAGCGGTCGCCACCGGCATGGACTGAAGCACGCCGGAAGGCGGCATGGGGCTCACCGGAGGGCGCTGCGGGCGCGCTTCGCGGATCTTCTTGAAATCCACCGTGATTAGCAAATGGCAACGCTCAGGTAGCCGAAAGCAATGCTCGCCATTGATCCCCGTCTTACACTTTGCGGCAAGTCAAGGAGCCCTGATCGCACCTTGACGGGCAATCCCCAAGCCGCGTGCATACAAGCCGGCAGATCCCGACAAATCGACACCATCACGGAGACTTAATGAATACAGCACAATCGCTGGACGTGCGTTCGCACATCAACGGACGCAAGATGTCCGGCTATCAATGGCTGCTGCTGATCCTGTGCTTCCTCATCGTGGCCACCGACGGTATGGACGTGGCCATCATGGGCTTCCTGGCACCGGCCATCACCAAGGAGTGGGGCATCTCGCGCGCCGCCTTCGGCGTGGTCATGAGTGCCGCGCCGATCGGCCTGGCCATTGGCGCATTGCTGGTCGGTCCGCTGTCGGACCGTTATGGCCGCAAGAAGCTGCTGATGACGGCGGTGGCCTGGTTCGGCGTGTGCAGCCTGGCTTGTGCCTTCGCGCACGACGTGGTCACGCTCTCCGCCCTGCGCTTACTGACCGGCCTGGGCCTCGGTGCAGCCATGCCCAATGCCACCACCCTGCTCTCGGAATACGTCCCCGAGCGCTCGCGCAGCACCCTGCTGGCCATCATGTTCACCGGCTTCAATCTGGGTTCCGGCCTGATCGGCTTCCTGGCCGCCGCCCTGCTGCCAGAGCACGGCTGGCGCAGCGTGCTGATGGTAGGCGGTGCCATTCCGCTGTGCTGCCTGCCCTTCTACCTGTGGCTGGTCCCCGAGTCGGCCCGTTTCATGGTGGTACGCCACTATCCTGCCCAGCGCATTGCCCGCACCCTGGCGCGCGTGTGCGGTGGCAGCTTCGCCGCCGACCAGACATTCAGCGTCAGTGAACCGCCGGTCAAGGGTGGCCAGCCGGCCAAGGTACTGCTCTCGGACAGTTATCGCAAGACCACGCTGTCGCTGTGGGGCACCTACTTCATGGGCCTCTTGGTGATTTACCTGCTCTCCGGCTGGCTGCCCACGCTGATCAAGGATGCCGGCCTGCCCATCGAAAAGGCCGCCAGCATTACCGCCCTGTTCCAGCTGGGCGGCACCGTCGGCGCGCTGGTGGTAGGCTTCCTGATGGACCGCTGGTCGCCCAGTCGTGCCATCGCCGCGGCCTACATCGCGGGTGCCGTCTTCATCCTGCTGCTGGCTTGCGGCAGTGTGCAGTCGGGCATGTTTGCGGCCTACGTGCTGCTGGCCGGCTTCTGCATGAGCGGCGCGCAGACCGGACTGAACGCCTTTGCCCCCTCCTGCTATCCGACCGTGGTGCGTGCCACCGGCGTATCGTGGATGCTGGGGGTGGGCCGCTTCGGCAGCATCCTGGGTTCCTTTGCCGGTGGCGTGCTGCTGTCGATGGGCTGGGGCTTTGGTGCCGTCATCGCCATTCTCGCTGTCCCCGCTACGCTGGCGGCGCTGATCATCGTCTTCATCCAGATGGGGCAGCGTCCGGCGGCTGCGGTTTGATCAAGCCGCTGCATCAATCACATCGGATTCATCTGTTACAGGAATAAATCGTCATGGCCAACATCGTCGGCGCCATCGCCACCTCCCACACACCGACCATCGGCTTCGCGCTGGATGCCAACAAGCAGCACGATGCGGTCTGGGCGCCCATCTTCAAGGCTTACGAGCCGGTGCAGCAATGGCTGAAAGAGAAGCAACCGGACGTGCTGCTGGTGGTCTACAACGACCACGTGAGCTCCTTCTTCTTCGACCATTACTCCGCCTTTGCCCTGGGGGTGGGCAGCGAGTACCAGGTCGCCGACGAAGGCGGGGGTGCCCGCAAGCTGCCCGCCGTTGGTGGCCATGCCGCGCTGGCGCGCCATATCGGCAGCTCGCTCATGGCCGATGAATTCGACATGGCCTTCTTCCAGAACAAGCCGCTGGACCATGGGTGCTTCTCGCCCTTGTCGATGCTGTGGCCGCACCAGGAGGGTTGGCCCGGCCAGATCATCCCGCTGCAGGTCGGCGTGCTGCAGTTCCCGATCCCGACCGCACGCCGCTGCTACAAGCTGGGCCAGGGTCTGCGCCGCGCCATCGAAAGCTATCCGGAAGACCTCGATGTGGTCATCGTCGCCACCGGCGGGCTGTCGCATCAGGTGCATGGCGAGCGCGCCGGCTTCAACAATACCCCGTGGGACCACCAGTTCCTGGACCTGCTGCAGCACGACCCGGAAGCCCTGACCCGCCTGACCCATGCCGAGCTGGCGACCCTGGGCGGACTGGAAAGTGCCGAGGTCATCATGTGGCTCATCATGCGCGGCGCCATGCCGGCGGGTGTGAACTGCCTGCATCGCGAGTATTACCTGCCCTCCATGACGGGTATTGCGGTGGCCGTCTATGAACCGGCGGTCATGGTCGATACGGCCTTGCAGGCCGCCGAAACGCAGCGCCATCGGGAGCACGTGGCACACCAGCTGAAAGGGATAGAGCAGCTTGCCGGCACCTACCCCTTCACGCTGGAAACGGCCAACACCCGCTACCGCATCAACCGCTACCTGTACCAGCTGATCCAGCCGGCGTTCCGTGAGCGCTTCCTGGCTGATCCGCAGGCGACCTATGAGCAAGCCGGCCTGACACAGGAAGAAAGCGACATGATCAGCCGTCGCGACTGGCAGGCCATGATCCGCTATGGCGTGATCTTCTTCCTGCTGGAAAAGCTGGGCGCGGTGGTCGGCGTATCGAACCTGCATATCTACGCGGCCATGCGCGGGCAGTCGCTGGAAGAATTCCAGAAGACGCGCAATGCACCAGGCGCGCTGTACTCGGTGGCGGGAGCGGCGTCGGACAAGGCGGCCGACTGGAGGAACAAGACCGGGACAAAGTAAGCGTCTTTTGCTTGCTGACGTACCAGGCATCGCGCCCTCCCTCGGAGCGGCGCGATTTTTTATGGGCGTTACCATTCAACACATATCGTCATTTCATCAAAAGCGACGATCTATCTTGACTGTTACGCACTGAAAGCAGCAATGCTAATCATCAGAAAAATAGAATTTCTTCCATTGAGAAAGCGCTTCGTGCATCGGAGACTGTCGCCTTCGTCGCTCGGGGCCTCTGCTGCATCGATGAGTCCACGGGCATAGGCCGCATCCGGAACCTCTTCGTTCAAGCAGAGCGTGTACGCACTTCGCAAGAGGTAGTGCGTTTTCTCCTGTTTGTTCACTGGCATGTTTCGGAATGCGCAAATTCGCTCTGGAAGTCGCATCGCATGCCCTCCCCCTCGCAGAAAGATTCATCTCGCTCCCAAGCGCGCATGACGCAGCATCGCCGGCTGCTCCAGCTGGACTCGCCGCTCGGGACCGACATCCTGCTGCCACAACGGCTCATCGCCACTGAGCGCCTGAGTCATGGCTACGAGGTCAGCATCGATGTACTGGCCACGGAGGTCGGCATAGCGTTGGAGCAGTTGATTGCCCAGCCCGTCACCCTATGGATCAGACAACACCAGGGCCACACGCTGCCCCTGCATGGCTACGTGCATAGCGCAAGGCGCCTGGGCAGTGACGGCGACATCGACTTTTGCCAGCTTGCGTTTTCGTCCTGGCTGCATTTCCTGCGCTTTCGCAAGGATGCGCGCATCTGGCAGGACAAGACCACCGAAGACATTCTTGCGGACGTCTTCGACTGCCATCCACAGGCGCGGGGGCAGTATCGCTTTGAACTGGAGCGGCCTTCTCTTACCCGATCCTATTGCACCCAGTACGAAACCGACTGGCATTTCGTCCAGCGCCTCATGGAAGAAGAAGGCTGGTTCGCCCATCATGAGCAGCGGGAAGACGGCAGCGGCCACGTTCTGGTCATCACCGACAATACGTGGAGCCTGCCCGGATTGCCGCAGCAAGACCTTGCCTTCCACCGCGCCGGCCCGCGCGACGAGCTCGACAAGATCCTGCATTGGAGCGCGAGCCGCACGCTCGCCTCGACATCCTGGCGGGGCCGCAGCGACGACTACAAATCGCCTCGCATGCAGAAGGAGGCCGAAGAACAGGTGATGCCCGAATACGGCCAGCTGCCCGCACAGCTGGAGATGTATGAGTACACCGGTGCTTACAGTTTTGCGCAGCAGGCACAAGGCAATCGACAGGCCGACCTGCAAGTGGAGCAGTGGGAATCCTCCATGCAGCGCTACGCTGCCGTCTCAGGTGTGCGCAATCTGGCTTGTGGACGCTGGTTCAGCCTGGAGGAGCATCCGCTGCACCGGAAGGAGGCGCAGAGCGAACGCCAGTTCGTCATCCTCGCCATCGACTGGTTCATCGAGAACAATCTTCCCCTGTCGCATCAGGCGCTGGACTTTCCGGGCAGCCTGAGTCCTGCACTGAAGACGTTCAAGCAGTCCATCGGGCGCGAACGGGACATCGGCGAAGAGGGCAATGAGCACACCGGCCATTGCTTCAATCGCGTCGAGGTACAACGCCGCAAGCTGCCGTTTCGCCCTGCACGTACTCATCAGAAGCCGCTCATGTTGCCGCAAACCGCCATCGTCGTCGGGCCTGCCGGAGAAGAGGTCCATACCGATCAGCTCGATCGCGTCAAGGTCCAGTTCCGCTGGGACCGGATCAATCCTGGCAACGAGGCAGCGTCCTGCTGGATGCGGGTGAGTTACCCCAATGCCGGCGAGTACTGGGGTGCCATCCAGGTACCGCGCATCGGGCAGGAAGTCATCGTGTCCTTCCTCAACGGCGACCCGGATCGGCCGGTGGTGACCGGGCGCTTGTTCAATGGGGAACAGCGTCCGCAGTGGCACAGCAACGGTCGGCTATCGGGTGTGAAGTCCAAGGAATTCGGCGGCACCGGCTTCAACCAGATGGTGATGGACGACACCCCTGAGCAGAACCGGATTCATCTCTACAGCACCAATACCCATGCGCAATTGAATCTCGGCCATCTGGTCAGCCAGACCGGCAACGAGCGCCGCCACTTCTTCGGTAGCGGCTTCGCGCTCAGTACCGATGCCTACGGCGCCATCGTCACGCACAAGGGCTTGTACATCAGCACCTATGGACGGCCAGGCGCACAGGGAACGCAACTTGATGCAAGGGAGGCTACCGGCCAGCTGAAGTCCGGCGCAACCCTCAGCAGGACCTTGTCGGAGACGGCAGCGAAAGCGGGCGCTGAAGCACTCGCGGGGCATGAGTCATTGCGCGACTTCATCGATGCCACCCAGGCGGATTACGAGGATCCGTCGCAGGCGCAGGCCAATCGTTTCAAGCAGGCCATTCTGCTGGCGGCCTCGCCGGATGGCATTGGCCTGACTACGTCCAAAGGCGTACATGCGCATGCTGGTGCGGAGCTCACGTTGTCATCGGGAACGGATACCAGCATCGCAGCCGGGAAGAGCCTGCTGGCCAGCGTGGCCGAGAAGATCGGCCTGTTCGCCTTCAAGGCCGGGATCAAGCTGTTCTCCGCCAAGGGCAAGGTGGAGGTACAGGCGCAGAGCGACGATCTGGATCTCATCGCGGAGAAGGTGGCCCGGCTGCTGTCCACGAGCGGGCGCGTCGAGATTCATGCGAAAGACGAGGTAGTGATTTCGGCAGGAGGTTCCTTCATCCGGATCAACGCCTCCGGAATCACGCACGGAACAGCTGGCACATGGGAAGCCAAGGCATCGCAGCATGCGATGACGGGTCCGGCGCGCCTGTCGTATGCGATGCCCTTGCTGCCCGCGAGTGACTTGAATCTGCCGAAACGCTATCCCTATTCGCAGTAAATTTTTCTTCAACGAGGGCATCATGCTGATCAGTCCCCCTTTCCTGCCGCCGCGCACGGAGCAACAGACCGAAGACGAATGGCTTGATATGGCCATGAACGGCGATGCGCCCGGCCGGGGCGCTTTCCCGGTCAGTTTCAATCTCGGGTGGCATGGCGGAATACATCTGAGCGCTCCGAAGACAGGCAACGCCCATGAACCCGTGCGGGCCATTGCGGATGGCACCATCGTGTTTGTGCGTCCGCCCACGAAAGGCTTGCCCAACCTGCCGTCCGAGCATCCCCTCATGTACAACGGCGCCACCAGCGATGGCGTGGTCGTCATCAGGCATGAAGCGGAGATCGGCGAAGGGGAACAGGCACGTGTCGTCTTCTTCAGCCTCTACATGCACCTGCATGCCATCGCACCGGCCGCGCGCGTCAATCGCTTCCTGCATCGAAAGGAGGTCATCGGCAACGTAGGCTACATCGATGGAGAGATGGGGCGCATGCACTTCGAAATCATTTGCGACGATGCCAATCTCGCCAGGCTCACGGGCCGCGCTTCAGGTCCGTTGCCGCTCACGTCGGACGGACGAAGCGACGTGATCTTTGGCGAAATCCATTTTCATATCCCTGCCGGGACGCCGGTCTACGACAAACCGCCGCTGGCACACTCCGCGCAGGCATTGACGGCCCCACCGAAACCGATCCGTCCATCGCGCGACAAGGAGCCGGATCCCCCTGTTGCGCTCTCTGCCGCGCACATCACCGCGAGTGACATGATCCTGGGCGTGTGCTATCCCGGCGCCGAGGGCAACGTCGCCAGCACCGGGGAAGCGGTGCTCACCACTTACGCGATGGACGGGACGAGGACTGGCACGCCCCTCAGGGAAAAGGATGGCGAAGCCGATCTCTACAAGCATGCGGTCCGGATCGCCAACGCCTGTCTCGAAGCGCAGCGCCCTGCCCCGAGCGCCGTGTATGAACTGCTGCGTTTTGGCCGCGTGATCGGGCCGGACAAGCTGCCATCCGCCAGCCTGCCCCATTGGAGAAAGCTGTCTTATCCTGGCGGAGAAGGCTGGATCAACCTGAATGCCGCCAACGTCCGCAAGTTCAGCGATGCCGATTTTCCGGATTGGAAACAGTGGCGCCTCATCCATGACGATACCGACCAGGATAGCCGCTGTGGTTCGCGGACGATCCGGGGCTGGCTCGATACCGACAAGGATGGACGTATCCAGCCGGCAGAAGCCAGGTCCAGGCTGGCCGAAGCGGATATGGCCTACAGATTGCGCCGGGTCATTGCGCGGTTTCCAACTGAGTGGGATAGCAGCACGATCGAGGCGCGCTGGGGATGGTTGAAGACCAGCACCGCAGAAAATCCAACGCCGTTGAGCAACACGGACTTTGACGCCTTGCGTGCACATATCAGCGCCCTTGCCTTCTGGCCCGGGGGTACTGAGCTGCCCAGAAATCACTGGCACTGGCATCCGAAGGAATTCATTCGCCACTTCCGCAAATGCGCCTGGTTGACCGCAAAGGACCTAGCGCGCATCTATCCGGATGAGAAATATCCGTTGAAGGCGCTGGAGGCAGAGGGACGCCAGCGCACCCCGGCCTCTATTCGGGAAACCTACCGGAATGACATCAACAAGGTGATGCGCAAGTACCTGATCAATTCACCGGTGCGGATGACGCATTTTCTCGGGGAAGGGGCGGTTGAATGCAACTATCTCGTGATGATGGCGGAGGGATCGGTGAGCTTCGCCAAGAATCCGACGCATGAAAGCTTTCAGCCTGAGGACGCAGGGTTTTATGCGCCCAAGGAACCCGGCTATCTCAAATATCTGGCGGGAAAGCTCGGCAATATCGAGCCCGAAGATGGGCCCAAGTTCAGAGGGCGTGGGATCAAGCAACTGACGGGAAGGGAGAATTACGGGAAGTATTGGGTGTATCGGGGATGGCTATCTCCCACCTCATTTTCGACAACTTGGTGGAAACCATCCGAGCCCCAAAAGGCGCCGAAAATCCCGGCCCCGCAAAGACTTTCGATCAATGTCTATAACGCAGTGGATTCAGGCGGATGGTATTGGACGGCTGGTGCACAGGACAACAAATTCAAGACCATCAACTTGAAGTTAACAACTTCAACTATCAGTCAGACGACCGTCCAAGCTGTGGCAGCGGCGATCAACGGAATTAACAAAACTACTGGAAAGCCCAATCAACTGGACGAGCGCCTGAAGGAGACTATCTGGGCACAGAACATATTGATGGATGACAAACAATGAACAGAATTCGAATTCTCTTCTTCACTCTCCTCGCGGCGTTTGTTCCACCAGTTTCGGCAAAAGAACTTTCCACAAAGGATTCAGCCCTACTAAGGCACGATCTGCATATTCCAGCCACGTGGCATATTAAAAAAAATATGGCACCACTAGGAAAGGAATTTCGCGAAACTTATTGCACAGTTTTTTCATCACGGAAGAGCAAACGATGGCTCGGCGAACTGTGCCTCACATCAAACCAAGATTTCATCCAAACCATGGGCATTTGGAACGAAGTCCCGGAGGAGGAGGACTGGGCCGATCGCAGTCGATACGAAGTCGGCTACTGGCGCGTCACACCACTCTCCATCTACCCGATGACGCCATTCATCCTGAAGCCGATCAAGAACTACGCCGCAGAATCGGACTGCTATATGGAAGACGGTCCAGTCTATCGCGCCACCAGCATGTGCCACACCACGCTTTATGAGATGCGTCCAGGGGTCTTCATCTACAGCATCTTTCACGTATTTGACAACGTGAAGCGCAAGCAGAAGGTAAAAATTTCGGACATCCGTGCCCTCTGGTTTCAGGTGGGAAATAAGGCAAGAAAACAATCCAGCCGCTGATACCACATTCAGCAGGCTCTACAAATCCCCTCTGTCGATCAAGTCCTTCTCGGCAAACGCCATCAACAATTAGCAACTAAAAAATCAAATGCGCACGTCCACGTACTCCCTGCTTCTTCTCGGGATCTCCCTAATGAATTCCGGCAAAACTGCGACTTTGTCTCCCGACGATCTGACCTTGGTGAAAAAAGACCTGAATATTCCCAAGACATGGATCATCTCGAAAAAACCTTCTCCATGGAACACCAGGTCCGCCGATACATATTGCACGGTCTTCTTGTCAAAAGAGCGAAAAAAATGGCTTGGAAATTTCTGCATTTCTTCTAGCGAAGAGGCTCGCTTTGACATGGGTGTCTGGGACGAAGTACCTGATGAAGAGCATTGGGGTGACCGAAGCAAAGAAGAAATTGGTTACTGGAGCGTCACCCCCATGTTCATCTATCCGATGACGCCATTCATCCTCGATCCCATAAAGAATTATGCGGCCGAGGTGGATTGTAGTCTTGATGAGCGGGGGAATCGGCCAACCAGCACCTGCCACACCGCCTATTATCAACTGCGCGAGGGTGTCTTCCTGCACAGCGTCTTCCATATTTCCGATGACGTGAATCGCCAACGCAAGGCCTATGTCTCGGACATCAAAAACCTGTGGACTCACGTCGGAAAGAAGATCAGCAAAAGATCCAAGCCATGAATGAAGAAATGGGCAGCCCCGCCCCCCTCTGCGCCAGACGATAACCCAAGACAGCGCACGCCACAGACAACGAACCGGACGTATATGCAAGCCATCAAAATACTTGTCTTTCTTTATCTGCTGATAAGCATTCAACCTGCATTTTCCCAAATCATCACCCTGGCGGAGGCGACCGAGCTAATGCGAGACATGACCATCCCGAATACATGGCGCTTGGCAAAGAGCATGAAGCAACAGAATCAAAATTATCCAAATACTTACTGTGCGATTTTCCATTCAAAGATCACAAAACAATGGATCGGAAAATTGTGCCTGACCATCAACAAGGAATATATTTCTGATGTAGGAATTCGCGATGAAGTCCCCGAAGAAGAAGACTGGGCCGACCGAAGCAAATATGAAGTCGGCTATTGGCGCGTCACGCCCCTCTCCCTCTACCCAATGACGCCATTTATCCTGAAGCCGATCAAGAATTACGCCGCAGAATCGGACTGCTACATGGAGGATGGTCCCGTTTATCGCGCCACGAGCACATGCCACAACGCTTTGTATGAGATGCGAAAAGGCGTCTTCATCTACAGCCTGTTTCACTTATCAGACCACGTAAAACGCAAGCAAATAACGAAACTCTCGGACGTTAAAGCTTTATGGATCCAGGTAGGAAACAGGGTCAACAAAAAATCGAGTCAATAACCTTGGAAAAAGTCAAAGCGAATTCGAACAAAGGGCGGCCGCAGTGGCCTGCACCAACGCTTGGCTGTCCAGATCCACCAGCCCAGCCGCCCCATTAATCCGCCTCAAAAATCAACCGACCTGATAAACCCCCTTCAACATCTTGCGCACAATCGCCTCAAAGAAAATCACCGCAAACCCGTCATTGCGAATGAGCTGCTGCGTCAGGTCCGCGCATTTCTGCCTTACCTCATCCGGCAACAGCTGATCCTCACCCGCCATCGACCGTCCCGCCACCTGGATCTCGGCCGCCCGCTGCACCGTCCACAACAGGAAGAAGGCGCGCTGGATATCGCTCTCGCACACCGCCACCCCGTGATTGCGCAAGACCAGGATGTGCTTGTCCCCGAGGCTCTGCAGCATGCGCTCCTTCTCCTCCGCAAACAGCGTAATCCCCTCGAACTCGTGATACCCGATCCGCCCGAACAGTTGCGCCCCATAGAAATCGTTGTGCTCGAAGCCGCTCTTCTTCATCGTCACCGCCGAGATCGGCGTGGTATGCGTATGGATCACGCAGCGCAAGTCATCGCGTGCACCATGGATGGCACTGTGCAGCGCAAACCCCGCCGGATTGGCCTTGTAGTCCGAGGGTTCGGCCAGTTGCCCATCCAGCCCTACCTTGAGCAGATTGGCCGGCGTCACTTCGTTGTAGTTCAGCGCAAAGGGATTGACCAGGTAATGATGCTCCGGCCCCGGCACGCGCACCGAGATATGGTTGAAGATCATCTCCGTCCAGCCCAGGTAATCCACCAGCCGGTAACAGTGCGCCAGCTGGATGCGCAGCGCCCATTCCTCGTCGCTGCAGTGGGATGGCTTATCTGCGCCATAGCTGAATTGCATGATATTCATCGATTTGACTCCTGAATCCGTAAATGAGGTGATCGCGCTCAGGCGGCCCGTGCCGCCGGCTGCGGTTGTTGTGTCTGCTGCGCTCTCTGTTGTCCTGTCTGCTCTTTATGCTGCTGCGCCGCCTCGCCGCGAAAACGCGCCAGCGACACGATGGCGCGCGTGATCGGCATCGGGATGCCATAACGCTCGGCCATCTCCAGCACCGCATCGCCAATGGCCGCCAGTTCCAATGGCCGGCCCCGTTCCAGATCCTGCAGCATCGAGGTACGGAACGCCCCCATGGCCTCGCCCAGTTGCACGAAGGTGAGCGGATCGATATCCACCCGTGCACCATGGCTGGAGGCCACCAGCAGGGTCTCGCGCATGATCTGGCTGACTACCTCGCGCAATTCCGGCAAGCCGTACAGTTGCTGCAAGGTGCCTTGCGTGATGACCGATAAAGGATTGGTGCTGATGTTGGCGATGATCTTGGTCCACAGCTTGTCGCGGATGCGATCCGTAGCGCGGGCTTCGATCCCGGCGGCCTCCACCGCCGCACGCACGCGCATGAGCCGCTCGCTCATCTCGCCGGAAGGCTCGCCCAGCACCATCAGGTGCGGATTGACACAACGGATCACGCCCGGGCTCTCGACCTCGGCCGTGATGAAGAGCACGCTGCCAATCAAGCGGTCCAGCGCAACGGCACGCGCAAGAGCCCCGTCGGGATCAACCGCCTTGACGGTCTCGCCCTCGAAGCGCCCGCCCTCGCGATGGAAATACCACCACGGCACGCCATTGCTGGTCGGGATCACTACCGTTTCTTCGCCCACCATGGACGCGATCCGGGGCAGCAAGGCTGACATGTCCTGACTCTTGGCACACAGGAAAATCACGTCCTGCTGGCCAAACTCCGGGACGTCACTGGCAACCGGACGGGCGTGCGTGGTGCCGTGCAGGTCATGCAGGCTCAGGCCACGCTCGCGGATGGCCTGCAGCGTCTGGCCGCGCGCCAAGACGCTGACCTGATGACCGGCTGCCGACAGGCGTACGGCCAGGGTGCCGCCGATGGCGCCGGCACCGGCGACGCAGATGCGCAAGGGCGCAACAGGTGATGCAGCAGAGGGGAAAGTTGCATTGCTCATGGCAATCACTCAATCAATCAGGAAGATGTTCAACCAGCCAGCTTGTCCTGATGCTTGCCGGACAAGCCCAGGTAAGCCTCGATCACGCGACGGTCGTTGGCCAGCTGGCTGGCCGGTCCGTGCATGCGGATCTCGCCGTTTTCCAGCACATAGCCGTAATCGGCCACCTGCAGCGCAGCCCGTGCGTTCTGTTCCACCAGCAGGATGGAAACGCCCCGCCGGCGCAGCTCGGCGATGATGCGGAAGATCTCGCGCACGATCAGCGGCGCCAGACCCAGGCTCGGTTCATCCAGCATCAACAGGCGCGGCTTGGCCATCAGTGCACGGCCCACCGCCAGCATCTGGCGCTCACCGCCGGAGAGTGTGCCGGCCTGCTGGCTACGGCGCTCGCGCAGGCGCGGAAAGAGCGAATAGACTTCTTCCAGCGTGGCCGCGTGATCGCGCTGGCCGGTGCGGTAACGCTGGAAAGCGCCCAGCATCAGGTTGTCCTCGATGTTCATCTCCGCGAACAGCTCACGCTTCTCCGGCACCAGGGTCATGCCGGCAGCCACCATCTCTTCCACTTCCGGCGAATGGCGGATGGTCCCGTCAAAGGCCATCGCGCCGCGCGAGGGGAGCACCCCCATGATGGCCGAGAGCAGCGTGGTCTTGCCCGCGCCATTGGGGCCGATCACGGTGACGATCTTGCCCTGCTCCACCGACAGGTCGATCCCGGTCAGTACCTGCACCCGGCCATAGGCGGCCGACAGATCGCGCACTTCCAATACCTTATTGCCCATGATGTGCTCCTGCTGCAATGGCCTGGCCCATGGCCGTGTCGGCGGGCGCAGCCTGTTCCTCGTCGGCCACGCCCAGATAGGCTTCCAGCACGGCGCGGTTGTTCTGGATCTCTTCCGGCAGGCCCTCGGCGATCTTCTGGCCGAAGTCCATCACCACGATGCGGTCCACCAGTTCCATGACGAAATCCATGTCGTGCTCCACCAGCAGGATGGCCATACCCTCGCCGCGCAGCTTGCGCAGCAGCTCGCCCAGCGCCTGCTTCTCTCCCAGGCGCAGGCCGGCAGCGGGCTCATCGAGCAGCAGCAGGCAGGGATCGGCGGCCAGGGCACGGGCGATTTCCAGGATGCGCTGCTGACCCAGCGAGAGCGCACCCGCCTGTTCGAACATCTGCGCCTTCAGGCCGACCCGCTCGATCTGGCGGGCGGCTTCGGCCAGGATGCGGGCTTCTTCCTGGCGATCCAGGCGCAGCATGGAGGCAAGCACCCCACGCTGGCCGCGCAGGTAGGCACCGATGGCAACGTTCTCCAGCACCGTCATGCGCGGCATCAGGCGCACGTGCTGGAAACTGCGGCTCATGCCCAGCCCGGCGATATGACGCGAACCGCGACCGGTGACCTCATGGCCACGGAACTGCACGCTGCCCGAGGTCGGTGTATCGACACCGGAAATCTGGTTGAAGAGCGTGGACTTGCCCGCGCCATTGGGGCCGATCAGGGCCAGCACTTCACCGGCCATCACTTTCAGGCTCATGTTGTTGTTGGCCACCAGGCCGCCGAACTTGCGGGTCACCTCCCGCACATCCAGCACCACCTCCTGCGGTGCAGGCATGGGGCGGCGCGGCAGCGCTTCGGCTTGCGGATCGATCTCCAGCCGCCGGCTGCGCACCGGCACCAGCCGCGCCAGATAAGGCCAAAGGCCATCGCGCGAACGCTGCAGCAGCACCACGATCAAGAGCCCGAAGACGATGGTCTCGAAGTTGCCAGAGCGCCCCAGCACCACCGGCAGGATGCCCTGCAGCCACTCCTTGAGTACCACGATGAGGGTGGAACCCAGCACCGCACCCCAGACATGGCTGGCCCCGCCCAGCACCGCCATGAAGAGGTAGTCGATGCCAAAGCCCAGGCCGAAGGGAGACGGATTGACGAAGCGCTGCATGTGCACGTACAGCCAGCCCGAGAGCGCCGCCAGCACGGCCGCGATGACGAACACCACGATACGCATGCGCGCCGTATCGATGCCCATGGCCTCGGCCATCACGATGCCACCCTTGAGCGCGCGGATGGCACGGCCCTCGCGCGAATCCAGCAAATTGCTCAAGGCCGCCACGCCCGACAGCACGGCCACCCAGATCAGACCGAACATGGCGCGGTCGGAACTGAGCACGATGCCGAAGAAGCTGATGGAGGGAATGCCGGACATGCCGGTCTGGCCGCCCATGCTCTCCAGCGTACCGAAGATGAAATACAGGCTGATGCCCCACGCGATGGTGCCCAGCGGCAGGTAGTGGCCGGAGAGCTTGAGCGTGACGCTGCCCACGGCATAGGCCAGCAAGGCGGTGAGCACCAGTGCCACCACCAGGGCCACCCAGGGCGACTGCATCCACAACAGGGCCGCGGGCAGCGGCAGGATCTTGGCCGACAGCGCCGCCGAGAAGTAGGCACCGAGACCGACGAAAGCCGCCTGCCCGAAGCTGGTCAGGCCGGCCACACCGGTCAGCAGCACCAGTCCCAGCACCACCAGCGAGGCCAGGCCGATGTTGTTCAACAAGGTCATGGTGAACGGCGGCAGCACGAACGGGGCGGTCGCCAGCAGGACCACGAACAGGCCCAGCGCCATGCGCGAGGACAAGCGTGCCTGCGGACGTTTGGAAGAAGAGGCGGAAGCAGCGGGTTTCATTCTTCTTCCTCCACGTGACGGGTCGACAGAGAACGCCATAGCAGGATGGGGATGATCAGCACGAAGACGATGATTTCCTTGTAGGCACTGGCCCAGAAGGTGGAGAAGGATTCGATCAGACCGATGGCCAGCGCACCGAGGGCTGCCACCGGATAGCTGACCAGCCCGCCGATGATGGACCCGACGAAGCCCTTGAGGCTGATCAGGAAGCCCGAGTCATAGTAGATCGTGGTGATGGGGGCAATCAGCACACCGGACATTACGCCAATGAGCGAGGCCAGCAGGAACATGGCCTTGCCCGCGAACACCGGGGAAATACCCATGAGGCGCGCGCCCATGCGGTTCAGCGCTGCGGCGCGCAGAGCCTTGCCATAGAGCGTGCGCTCGAACATGAGGAACAGCCCGACGATCAACAGCAGCGATACGCAGATCACCCACAGCGCCTGGCTGGACAAGCGCAGGCTGCCCACTTCCAGACTGGCGTCGGTGAAGGGAGCAGTGCGTGCGCCTTCGGGGCCGAACACCAGCAGCGCCACCCCGACCAGGGCCACATGCACGGCAATGGAGACGATCAGCAGCACCAGCGGCGAGGCTGAGGCGATGGGCTGGAAGGCCATGCGGTACATGAGCGGCCCCATCGGCACCAGCAGCAGCAGGGTCATGACGATCTGCGCCAGCATGGGCAGGGTGGAGAAGTTGACATTGAGGGCGACACCCGCCACGACCAGGGCATAGACCAGCTTGGCCGGCAGCCACAGACCGGGCCGACGGCGGCTGGTGCGCCACATGTCGTAGAGATCGAAGGCGCAGGCGCCCAGGCACATGGCCACCAGCAGCCAGGCCACGGTCAGCGGCTGGCCGTTCTGCATCATGCCCATGGTCAGTGCACCGAAGGAGACAAACTCTCCCTGCGGGATCAGCAGAATACGGGTGACGGTGAAGACCAGGACAATGGACAGCGCCAGGAGCGCATAGATGGCGCCGTTGGTGATGCCGTCCTGTCCCAGCAGCGCCACGATTTGGAGATTCATTGCGACTTCCTTGTGGAGCCGGCGCGCGCTGCCATCCAGCGGAAACGACGCGCCAGGTTCGGGATGCGTGTGGAGGTGAAACGCTCCGGCGGTCCGGCGTGGAGGCCGGGGCCGACGGAGCAGGCAAGGTCCTTATGGCTTGAGCAGGGTCCAGTTGCCACCCTTGACGGTGATCAGTTCGCGTCCGCGCTCATCGAACCCGCTGTGGTCGGCCGGGCTCATGTTGTAGACGCCCTGGGTGCCTACCACTTCCCTGGTATTCTCCAGTGCATCACGCAGGGCGGCCCGGAATTCCCTGCTGCCCGGCTTGGCCTTTTTGGCGGCGACGGGAATGGCCTTCTCCAGCAGCAGGCCGGCGTCATACACGTTGGCGCCGAAGGTGGCGGGCACGGCGTTGTACATCTTCTTGTAGGCGTCGATGTAGTCGGTGGCGACCTTCTTGGAGGGATTGCTGTCCGGGATCTCCGGCAGCACCAGCATCAGGCTGGCCGCCAGGATGGTGCCCTCGACCTTGTTCTTGCCCAGTTGCAGGAAGGCCGGCAAGGCCGCGCCGTGGGTCTGGTACATCTTGCCCTTGTAGCCCTGGTCATACAGCGTGGTCTGCGGCAGGACCGTGGCGGCACCCGGTGCGGCCACCAGCACCGCATCGGGATTGGCCGCGAGGATCTTCAGGGTCTGCGCGGTCACCGAGGTATCGGTGCGCTGATAGCGCTCGTTGGCGACGATCTTGATGTTGTTCTTGGCGGCCAGCTCACTGAAGACCTTGGCCCAGTTCTCACCGAAGGGATCGTTGATGGTGATGAAACCCACCGTCCTGATCTTGCTCTTGACCATCTGCGCCACCAGCGCGCTGGCAATCAGATCATCGTTCTGGGTGGTCTTGAAGACCCACTTCTTCTGCTCCGTCATCGGCAGGACCACGGCGGCGGTACCGACCGGGGCCAGCAGGGGTACGCCCGCCTCGGCGACAAAGGAGATCACGCCCATGGCATTGGGCGAACCGCTGGGGCCGATGATGGCATCGACGTTGTATTCGGAGATCAGCTTCTTGACTTCGGTGACCGACTTGGTCGGATCGCTGGCATCGTCCAGCGAGATGTATTCGATCTTGAGATCACCGGCCTTGGTCGGCAGCAGCGGCACGGTATTCTTTTGCGGAATACCCACCAGCGAAACCGGCCCGGTCGAGGAGGTCACGACCCCGATCCTGACCTGGGCAAAGGCAGCATTGCCGGCGACGCTGGCGAGGGTTCCGGCAGCGGCCAGGACGGCAGTGGCGGCGGTGGCAATCAGACGTTTGTGCAGCATGTGTTTCTCCCTTGTTGGTTGAGATGATGGCGGGCTTTCCCACTACGCCACCGATCTGGGACAGCAATCTGACATCGGCGCAGGGCCGCTCCGCTCAACGCATGTAGAGCCCGCCATTGATGTCGAGGCAGGCACCGGTGGCCGAGCCCGCCTCGGGCGACGCCAGCAGCAGGACCGCGTCGGCGATGAAGTCGGGTTCGCCCAGCGTCTTGACCGGAATGGTGGCGATGGTGGCGGCCAGCTTGTCGGCCGGGACGATCTCGCGCACGATGGGCAAATCCAGCGGACCCGGCGAGATGGCGTTGACGGTCACCCCCGCCCCCGCCAGTTCCCGTGCAAAGACCTTGGTCAGCGTCAGCACCGCTCCCTTAGCCGCGGCATAGTGCGCACCGGTGGCGGTACCGCCGTTCTGTCCGGCCAGCGAGGCGATGTTGATGATGCGTCCGTAGCCGCGATCGGCAAAGCGTTTGCCGAACACCTGGCACGCAAGAAACGTGCCTTTCATGTTGATGGCCGTGACCTCGTCCCACTCCTCGGGAGTGATCTCCATGAGTGGTGCCACGCGCGAGCGGCCGGCATTGTTGACCAGCACCGCCGCCCCGCCCCAGCGCAGTTCGATGGCATCGCAGGCGGCGATGAAGTCGGGCTTGCGGCGCACATCCAGCGCCAGCGGCATGGCGGTGGCGCCGCTTGCGTCGAGACTGGCGGCCACTGCCGAAACCTGCTCCAGGTCGATGTCGGCCAGCGCCACCTTGTAGCCGGCCGCGTGCATCTTGCGCGCGATGCTTTCACCGAGGCCGCGTGCGGCGCCGGTGACCAGGGCAATCTTCTTGTCCATGATCAGCCGCCCTGAATGATCAGGGCACGACCCACGCGGGCTTCGATCTTGCCGTACTTCCACAGACGGTGTTCACCAACCATGGTGGTGCGGAACAGGTTGCAGGCAGCCACCACCGTATCAAGGTCGACCACGTCGGCCATGATGTAGAAGGTCCAGGGAGCGTCGTCGGACTTGCCCACCATCAGGCGATCGTCATCCATGGTGCCCAGCACCTTGATGCCGTCCATGGTGGCCAGGGCGGTCATCATCTGGCCATAGGCCTGCCACACCGGACCGGTCTCGGTGGCGGGCAGGTCGAAGAAGTTTTGCGTCACGCCGACACAGAAGAGGACGCGCAGCGGTTCTTTGTCATTGTCTGGAATTTGGCTCATGGAGGCTCCGGGCTGAAAACGTGAGAATAAAAATGCGAGAAGGCAGCGGCTTACAGGAAGCCCGGCATCGGCGGCACGCCCAGCGTGACCGCACCGGCACCGTCATAGATGCCCTCGCCCAGGAAGGCGTGCTGCTTGACCACGGCGGCATCGCGCAGGTAGCGCTGCAGCGGGTGGTTGCTGTAGATGGCAGTGGTGCCGGCCAGGCCGAACATGGCCTGCGTGACTTCATTGCCGACCTTGGCAATTTCCACGGCGGTCAGACGCAGCAGGCTGACCTGCTCGGGCGTGACGGGGTTGCCTGCGAGGATGCAATTCCAGACTTCGCTGGTGGCGTCATAGAGGAAGGCGCGCGCCGAACGCAATTTCGCTTCGGCCTTGGCGACCTCGATGCGCACATAGGAACGGTCGGCCAGCTTGGGCGCACCGGTGATGGCCACACGACCGCCGGAGATCTGGTTGATCTCGTCGATGGCGGCGCGTCCCACGCCCAGGTTCACCACGGCCAGCACCTGCGCGGCATAGGCGATGGTCGGATAGCGGTACAGCGGTTCATCGATGGTGGCAGCACCGCCACGGATGAAGGTCCACTCATCCGCAACGAATTGCTGGCTGACCTTGAGGTCATGGCTGCCGGTGCCGACCAGTCCCATCACGTCCCAGTTGTCGATGATCTCGACCTGCTCCGGCGGCAGCACGGCGGTGCGCGGCTTGGAGCCGGCCTGGCCGGGCATGGCCGCTCCGATACCCACGCCCAGGACATCGGCGCCCTTGCAGCCGCTGCCGAATTTCCAGGTGCCATTGACCATCCAGCCGCCGTCAACCTGGGTCGCTGGCTGCAGCGGGAACAGGCCACCGGCGAAGGTCAGGTCCGGGCCGTTGGCGTACAACTTGGCCTGCGTTTGCTTGGGCAAGGCGGCCAGGTAGACCGAGGCCGAACCGAAACTGGCGACCCAACCCACCGACGCATCGGCCACCGAGATCCGTTCGATCAGTTGCAGGAAATCCATGGGCGACATGCCGCTGCCGCCAAAGCACTGCGGGGTGGCAGCGCGATAGACCCCGACCTTCTTCAACTGCGCGATGAAATCCCTGGGCACGAAGCGCTGCGCGGCGAATTCGTCGCGGCGTGCGCGGATCTCGGCCAGCAGCGGGACCAGGGCATCTTCTTCACGGACCGCCAGCGCGGCCGGGTTTTCCATCACGGACATTGCATTCTCCAGGTGGCTTGCATCAGAATGAAGTCGAGTGTAGGGAGCGGCCCCTCCCGGTTCAATCGGGAGCGCTGCAGTTTTTTTTAGGGGAATAGGTGAAGTCTTCTAAAGAAAACCCCTAGGCCTGTTCCCGAACTGCGAAGCCGGTGTGCCCTTGTTTGCGTGAACGCATCCATGGAGCAAACACCCTCCGGCAGATCATGAAGCGATGACCGAGAGAAGCGATGTCCGAACAATCCGCCGCCCCACCTTCCCCTGCTCTGCCCGAGGACACCATCCGCTTCGGGCTCGACGATTTCCGCCGCATGATGGAGGCGCTGCCCATGTGCATCATCCTGCATGACGCCCGCACCAAGTCCATCCTCTGGGCCAATCCCTCGGCCTGCCAGGTGCTGGGATTCACGCTGGAAGAACTGCTGCCCCTGAAGGCCCCGGACATGAGCCGGCAGTCGCACGAATACCGCCGCGAGATCGGCCGCAAGTGGCTGCACGATGCCGTGCTCCATGGCAGCAACATGGTCGAGTGGTGCTACCGCGCCAAGAACGGTGACGAGATCCTGTCGGAAGCCATTGCCACGCTGGTGCCGCTGACCGAGCGCGACGTCATCATGGTGCAGTTCCGCGATATTGCGCGCGAGGAACAGATACGGCGCGAGATGAAGAAGCTCGAGAGTCGCCTCAAGGAATTCATGCAGGACTCCGACGAGGGCGTGACGGTCCTGCGTTCCGACGGCGGCATCGAATACCTGAGCGACGCCGGGCGCAAGCTGCTGGGGGTGCGGCCGGGCCAGAATCCGCCCAAGAACTTCGTCGAGCAATGCCTGCCGGAGTCGCGCGAGGAATTGCTGGAGTTGCTCACGCTGTCGCTGCCGGACGCGATCAGCTTCCCGCTGCGCTACCAGATCCTGCGCAAGGATGGGCTGGTGCGCTGGCATCATGCGGTGTGCCGCTACATCGAGATCGAAAACGACCTCAAGGGCCACCTGCTGCACTTCCATGACATCACGGACCAGGTGGAGGCCGAGGAGGCGCGACGCCGCGACCAGGCCGCGCTGGAATACCTGGCGCGTCACAATGCCATGGGCGAGATGGCGACGGCCATCGCGCATGAGCTGTCGCAGCCGCTGGCGGCGATCCGCAACTTCCTCGAAGGCTCGGTCCTGCGCATCCGCCACAGCCAGGCTTTGGGCGAACAGGCCGGGCAGATCGTGTGGGGACTGGAAAGCGCCAGCCGCCAGGTTGACCACGCGGCCACCATCATCAAGAGCGTGCGCGAATACGTGGTTCGACTGGAGCAGAGCGAGGGGCTCATCGACCTCAACGCGGTCCTCGAGGAGGTGCGCTGGTTCATCGAAATGAAAGCCGCCGAAAGCAAGGTACACCTGCACATCGAAACGCAGACGCAGCCCTTGATGGTGAGTTGCGAGAAGGTGCTGATCGGCCAGGTGATCTTGAATCTCGCCTTCAATGCCATCGAGGAGATGACGGCATTCCCCGAGGGTGCGCGCCATGTACGCATCGGTACTGCCCGTAGCGGCGGCAATGCCTTGCTGACCGTGGCCGACGAAGGACGCGGTATCGATGCCGGTCATCGCGAGCGGCTCTTCGATGGCTTCTTCTCTTCCAAGGTCAGCGGCAACGGCATCGGCCTGGCACTGTGCAAGAACATCATTGCCCGCCATCGCGGCGACATCTGGGCACAACCCGGAGAGGTGCAGGGTGCAGCAGCGCACGTGCAAGAGGAGAAGCCACGCGGCACTCGCTTCTGCTTCACGCTGCCGTTGGTCCAACGCCACACCTAAAGATAGCTTTAGGGTTCACAAGCGACGCGCCGGCTTGGTGATTGCGCGCACTTGCATGGTGAGGTTCTGCACGATTGTCCCGCCTGAAGGCCGATTCATGCACCGGATTCGAGAGTCGATGCCACATCGGCCGCGTGCATGAATGACGCTTATTCCCGCTATCGGCTGCATCAATTTGATCTGACGCAAATGCGCTTCCTATGATGGCTGCACATGACGAGATGTCATGCACGCCACGCAGACCTCCACCACTACAGGCTGCGTTCGTCGCTGCTGATCGGCTTGCTCCGACACGCAGCGCGACCATCACACCGCAACACCACAGGGAGCCTTGTCACATGAAGAAGAAACTACTGGCCGCCGCCTTGCTCGCGGCCGGCACGGGGATGGCACATGCACAGAGCAGCGTCTCCATTTATGGCCTGATCGATCTGGGCCTGACCTACTACTCCAACGCCACCAAGTCCGGCGGCGGCAGCGCTTCGCTGCTGCGCATGGATAGCGGCATCGCCCAGGGCAGCCGCATCGGCTTCAAGGGCACAGAAGATCTGGGCGGGGGGCTCAACGCCTTCTTCACGCTGGAGACCGGCTTCGGTGCCGATGACGGCAGTCTCGGCCAGGGTGGCCTGCTGTTCGGCCGCCAGTCCTTCGTCGGCCTGGGCAGCAAGCAATGGGGATCGATCAGCGTGGGCCGCCAGTATGACTTCATGGCCAATATCGGTGGTCAGTACGCAATGGGCGCCTTGTCGCCGGCCGGCTCCCTGGGCTGGGGCCTGCATGCCGATGCCGCCCACGGCACGGCCTTGAACAACCACATCTATGGCGGCGACCGCACCAACAACTCGATCAAGTACAACAGCGCCAAGTTCGGTGGCCTGAGCTTCGGTGCCATGGTCGGCCTGGGCGAAACGGCTGGCAACAACAATGCGGGCCGCACCGTCAGCGCCGTGGGCCAGTACGACAGCGGCGCCTTCAGCGGTGCACTGGCCTACACCGACGTCAAGGACAGCACCGGCAGCTTCTCCACGCGCATCTACGGCGGCGGCGCGCGCTACCAGATCGGTGCCTTCACACCCTTCGGCGTCCTCACTCAGGTCAAGAACACCAGCACCAGTGCCAAGGCCACCACCTATGAACTGGGCACGGTCTATGCGTTGACGCCGCTGTGGGATCTGGCAGCGGCCTACCAGTTCCAGAAGCGCAACCAGGCCGTGGGCAATGCCCAGGCGCTGGTGGCGACGGTGGACTACAAGATCTCCAGGCGCACCGACCTGTACCTGAGCGCCGTGTATGACCGCGACAAGGGCTACAACGCCTATCCGGTCTTCGGTGGCGGCATCCAGTCATCGACCGGCAACCAGAGCGCAGTGCGCCTGGGCATTCGTCATCGCTTCTGAAACGAGCGACGACGGACGACGACGGACGACTTGAGGAGGGAAGACCGCGGCCGACATCCGGCGGTCTTCCCGCAGGAGAACGGCCCGCCGCACTGGCGGGCCTTCTGCCTTGCACGGGAGGCGATCAGCTGCTGCGACCGTAGCTCTGCAGCATGTCGATGACGATCTGGCGCAACCAGCTGTTGCCGGCATCGGCATCGAAGGCCGGGTGCCAGTGCAGGGTGATGTCCACCGCCGGCAGTTTGACCGGCAGTTCGTAGGAGAGGAATACATCCGGGTGTTCGCTGTGAAAGAGCCTGGCGATACGCGCCGGGACGGTCGCCACCAGATCGGACTTGCCGAGGATGCGCGGCAGCACCGTGAAGTGCGGGATCGACAGGCTGATCTTGCGCTGCACCCCGAGATTGCGGAAGGAGTTCTCGACCTGGTGATGACTGCTCTCGGCGGACTCCACCAGTACGTGCGAGAGCGACAGGAATTCGTCCAGCTGCAACTGTTCCCGCGCAGGCAGCGCAGGCCGCTTGCGCATCATGCAGACATAGGTTTCGCGAAACAGCAGTTCGTGGCAGGTCACCGCCTTCAGGGCCGGCAGGTTACCGAAGGCGAAATCGAGCTGTCCTGTGCGCAGGGCTTCTTCCAGATGCGCCGGCGACACCTGCTCCACCTGCAGTCGCGTGTGCGGTGCCTGCGCCGTCAGCAGTTCGCACAGCTGCGGCAGGAACATCATTTCGGCCACGTCGGTCATCGAGGCGCGAAAGACGCGCGTACTGGCGGCCGGATCGAAGCGCTCGGTATAGCGCAACGCATCCTGCACTGCCTGCAGCGCGCGATTGATGGGCTTGGACAGTTCCAGCGCGGCGGGGGTGGGCTGCATGCCCTCCTTGGTGCGGATGAAGAGCGGGTCATCGAAGATCTGGCGCAGCCGTCCCAGGGCGTAGCTCACCGCTGGCTGTGACAGGTGCAGGCGATTGCCGGCCAGAGTCAGGCTGCGTTCGTCGGCGATGGCCTGGAAGACCCGCAGCAGGTTCAGGTCCATGTTGTTGAAGGTCGCCATAGCAGTCTCCGGAAGGGGTCGCGCAGGGCCTGGGGCCGATCAGCGATATCAAGGAAAAGCGGCCATCACTATCCATGCCGCTTATGTGAAAAATATTTTACATCAATTTGATCTATTTTAAGGCGACTTTTAGAATGCTTCATATCAGCCAAGGAACCCGCCTGCATCCCGCTTCCCGCGTGGATTGCCAGCCTGTACGCCCCCATTTGAACGGCAGCGCCATGAACCCTCAGCCCATGTCTTCCTCTCCCCGGCAGACGACAGTGTCAGCCCCTGTTTCGGCCCGCAAGCGCCGCGAGCAGTCCACCCTGCAAGAACAGGCCCGCATCGTCTGCCTGGGAGCCGCAGGATGAGCAACGCCACCCCGCGCACCGTCCCCGGCACCGGCAACGCCCTGCTCTCGCGCTTCCACCTGGGGGGCAGCGGCCCGACGGTGGCCATCAAGGATTGCATCGACATCGCCGGCCAACCCACCTGCGGCGGCAGCGCCGCGCTGGCCGACGCACCACCGGCCACGGCCCACGCCGATGTGGTCCGCAAGTTGCTGGAGGCCGACTGGCAAATCACCGCCCGCGCCAACATGCACGAACTGGCCTATGGCATGACCGGCATCAATGACTGGAACGGCACCGCCGTCAATCCACAGGACGCAAGCCGCATGACCGGTGGCTCCTCCAGCGGCTCGGCCTCGGCCGTGGGCGCGGGGCTGGTGGATATGTCCATCGGCAGCGATACCGGCGGCTCGATCCGCCTGCCCGCAGCCTGCTGCGGCGTGATCGGATTGAAGCCGACCTTTGGACGCGTCAGCCGCGCCGGGGCGTATCCGACGGTGAGCAGTCTGGATTGCGTGGGCCCGTTTGCGCGCAGCATGGACCTCATTATCAGCGCCATGGCCAGCATCGCCCCCGGTTTCGACCGCGCTGCCGCTACCGCAGCGGTAGCACAGGCCGGCGTAAAACTGGTGACGGTACAGGCCGATCCCGAGATCGCAGAGGCCGTCGCCGCCGCCTTCGCCGCCAGCGGCTGGCAAGGCGCTGCCTGGACCCCGCACCACATGCACGCCGCCTTTGAAGCCGGCATGACCCTCATCAACCGCGAGACCCATGATGCCTTCGGTCATCTGCTGGGCCTGGGCAAGCTGGGGGCGGATATCGAGAAACGCCTCTCGGCGGCGGCCACCACCAGCGATGAAGCCGTGGCCCAGGCCGAAGCCGTGCGCGCCGCCTTCAGCGCCGAAGTCGATGCTGCGCTGGCTGACGCCGATGCGCTGCTGCTGCCGACGCTGCCGGCCCTGCCGCCGACGCTGGCGGCGATCGGCCAGGGAGCCTCGGTGCTGATGCTGTCTTCGCTGGTGCGGCCCTTCAACCTGTCCGGCCATCCGGCCCTGAGCATTCCGGTGCCCATCGCCGGCAGCCCGCTCAAGGCCGGGCTGCAACTGGTGGGCCGCAAGGGCGATGACGAACGCATCTGCGCGCTCGGCCTGCACCTGGAGCGCGTGCTCAGCCAGCAGGCATGAGCATCACCGATCACATCAGCTCGCCAAGATCAACACTGACAACGACTGCAAGCCACTGGAGAAAGCCATGAATGCACCGCTACGCTTCCACCCGCGCAAGACCGATTCCTCCTATGCCGATCTGGTACAGGATGCGGTGGTGGATCCTTCGCTCTACACCGATCCGGCCATCTTCGAAGCGGAGATGGACAAGATCTTCTACAAGACCTGGATCTGGGTCGCCCATGAAAGCGAGATCAGGAACCCGGGCGACTTCAAGACTGCCCAGATCGGCCGTCAGCCGGTCATCGTAGTACGCGACAAGACCGGCAAGGTCAACGTGCTGGAAAACCGCTGCCGCCACCGCGGCGCCACCGTGTGCGAAAAGCACAAGGGCAATGCCACCGGTTTCACCTGTCCGTATCACAGCTGGTCCTATGGCCTGGATGGCAAGCTGCGCGGCCTGCCCTATCCGGAAGGCTATGAAGAGGTCATCGAAAAGGCCGACCTGCCCCTGCAGAGCCTGCGTGCGGAGAGCTACAACGGCATGATCTTCGCCTCCTTCAACCAGGAGATCGAACCGCTGTCGGACTTTCTCGGCCATGCCAAGAAATGGATCGACCTGTTCATGAAGCAAGGGGCCGGATTCCCCATCAAGGTCCAGGGCGAGCACAAGTTCAGCTTCAAGGGCAACTGGAAGATCCAGCTGGAAAACACCACTGACGGCTATCACTTCCCGGTGGTGCACAAGACCTTCCTGTCGTCGGTCGATGAAGAAACTTCCGAGATGCTCTCCTTCATGACCGATGACCAGTCCATCACCCGCTCGCTGGGCAATGGCCACAGCGTCATGATCATGGTGCCGGAACACGTGGACCTGGATGTGGACGATGGCAGCGAACAACTGCAGGAGCGCTTCGCCCACGTCACCGAAGAACTCTCCAGGACCATGCCGCCCGAACAGGTGCGCCGCATCGTGCGCTCGCTGCACGGCGCCGGCTTCAACCTGAACCTGTTCCCCAATGTGGCCATGTCGATGTCCTTCTTCCGGGTGCTGCATCCGGTGTCGGTGGGCGAGACACAGATCCGCCACGTGGCCCTGGGCATGGACGGCGGCCCCGAAATCGCCAACCGCGAACGCCTGCGCATCCACGAACACTTCCAGGGTCCGTTCGGCTTTGGCAGCCCCGATGACGCCGAAGCCTGGGAACGCGTACAGACCGGCTCCTACGCCGGTCGCAATGCGCCCATCCTGGTCAATCGCGGCCTGAACCGCGAATGGGTGGACGACAACGGCGACAAGGTGTCGCACTCGACCGATGAAACCGGCATGCGCGAAGCCTATGCCATGTGGAAAAAGATGATGGAGAAATGATCGATATGAACCAACAAGACACTCTGCAAGGCATCCCCGCGCCCATGGCGCGTGCCATCGCCTTCATCTGGAAGGAAGCTGAACTATTGGACCGAAAGGACTATGCCGCCTGGCAGTCCCTGTGGACCGAGGACGGTTACTACGTGGTGCCCATCGATCCCGAGACCACCGACTATGCGGCCACGCTGAACTACGCCTACGACAATGCCCACATGCGCAAGATCCGCATCGAACGCCTGACCTCGGGCCACGCGATGTCGGCCGTGGATGCGGCGGCGACCGTGCGCACGGTGTCGCGCTTCGTCCCGGTGCACCTGTCGGAGGAGCTGGTCGAAATCACCTCGGCCCAGGTGCTGGTGGGCTACAAGCGCCAGCAGCACACGATGTTCGTGGCCAACCTCACGCATCGCCTGCGCTTCACGCCCCAGGGTCCGAAGATCGAGCAGAAGGTGATCCGCCTCATCAACTCCATGGACAGCCTCAACGCGCTGGGCTTCCTGCTCTGAGCCTGCGCACCGCACTTTCGCACTTGAAATGAACCGACGAGTATTGGCCTCATGAAACTGATCGTAGACACCCTCACCGATGAAACCGGCGACATCCGTTCCTTCCGCCTGGTGCGCGCCGATGGCGCCCCGCTGCCAGCCTACGAGCCGGGGGCCCACATCGACGTCACCGGGCCGACCGGGATCATGCGCCAATACTCGCTGTGCGGCCCGCTGGAAGACCGCTGCGGCTATACCATCGCGGTCAAGCGTGAAGCGGCTTCGCGCGGCGGCTCGGCGGCCTTGCATGATGCCGTCAAGCCGGGCATGGAACTGGAAGTGGGTACGCCGCGCAACCTCTTCGCGCTCGACACCAGCGCACCGGAACATCTGCTCTTCGGTGCAGGCATCGGTGTGACCCCTCTGCTGGCGATGGCCTATCGCCTCTGGGCTGACCAGAAGCCCTTCACACTGCATTACTTCGTGCGGGCACGCGAGCATGCGGCCTTTGCCGATCTGCTGGACAATGCCCCCTTCGCCGCGCAGGTGCGTTTCCACTATGCGGTGATGCCGGCGCAGATGGCGCACTACCTCACGGCTTGCCTGGAAGCCGGCAGCAAGGAAGCCCACGTCTACACCTGTGGCCCGGCGCCCTTCATGGAGGCGGTGGTCAAGTGCGCAGCGGCCAGCCGCAGCGAAGAGGCGATCCACCTTGAACACTTCGCCGCACCGGCGGCCCCGGCCACTTCTGCCGAAGTCGGTGGTGATGCTGCCTTCGAAGTCAAGCTGGCCAGCTCGGGCAAGGTGGTGCAGATTCCGGTAGGTATTCCCATCGTCGATATCCTGGCGCGCGAGGGCATCGTCATCGATACCTCCTGCCGCGAAGGCATCTGCGGCACCTGCGTGGTACCGCTGCTGGAGGGCGAGCCGGATCATCGCGACAATTGCCTGTCCAGGAAGGAAAAGGCGGCCAATGACCAGATCTGCACCTGTGTCTCGCGGGCCAGGTCGGGGATGCTGGTGCTGGATCTTTGACGCACACACTGGCGTCTGTCCTGGTCAGAACGGTTTTTCGCACACTCTGCGCGCACACTGTTCTCAAATAGCCGGACGCAAAAGCATGAATGCCATTCAGCATTGTGCTGAATGGCATTCATCTTTGATGACGGGTAAAGAATTTACAGCGCCGTACGCTTGACCTTGTGGAACAGCCGGTTGAAGTAGATGAGGCTGTCCTTCTTCTCATTGACCTTGACCTCGGCCAGCTCCACGAACATCACCGAGTGCGTGCCCACCTCCTTGAACTCGCGGATGCGTCCCTGCAGCTTGACCAGCGCGTCGGCCAGCACCGGCTGCCCCAGTTCGCCGGGTTCTTCCCAGATATCCCAGCCGAAGCGCTCTTCCATCGGGACCTTGGTAGCACCGGAGAAGTGCATGGCCAGTTGTTCCAGCTCGTCGGAGAGCACGTTCACGCACAGGCGACCATTCTTCTTGAACACGTCGTGCATGGCACTGCCGCGATTGATGCAGACCAGGATCGTGGGCGGGGTATCGGTGACCGAACAGACCGCCGACGCAGTGATGCCGCAACGGCCTCCCTCGCCATCGGTGGTGATGATGGACACCGCCGCCGGCAGATGCGCCATGGCATTGCGAAATTCCAGTTGCTCGGGCGCAAGGGCGGCGCGGGCGATGGGTGCGGCGGTTTTTTCTTTCTGGATGGCGGTGCTGTGCATGGAATCTCCCTGTGATGCACGCCGATGAAGCACGGCGCTCGATGACAGCAGGTTAAGGCATGAGCATGGTGCAGACAATCCGGGCCACACGCCCGCCCCACAGGGGATTGCGGCAAAAGATCTAGGTAAAAATACCTAGACCATCGTCAGGAGGAGGGTTTTACAGTGGCGCTGATCCCAAGAATTTCAGGCCTGTTTTTTGCATAAGTCAAAGCGCAAGGATTTGATTTGTGCCGACCAGTCCATCAAGACATCGAGTGGGTCGGAAATAGTGCCGGTGCAAGCCGGCTCCATTTTGACGAGACGAGGAGTGCAGATGGAAACCAACCCGCCGGTGGTCTACATCGTCGACGATGACGAGGCCGTTCGGACCTCGCTGGCCTGGCTGCTGAGCTCGGTCAATATCCGGACCGAATGCTTCGAGGGTCCCGAGGCCTTTCTCAAGGCCTATGACGCCAACAGCCTGTCCTGCCTGATTCTGGATGTGCGCATGCCCGAGATCAGCGGCTTCCAGCTGCAGGATCGCCTCAAGGAAATCGGGGCCGACATCCCCGTGATCTTCGTCTCGGGGCATGGCGACATCCCCATGTCGGTGCGCGCCCTGCACAATGGCGCGGTCGACTTCCTGGAAAAGCCCTACAACTCGCAGCAGATGCTCGAACGCATCCAGATGACGCTCAAGCACGTGGCCGGCAACATGCAGGCGCGCGAGCGCCGCCAGCTACTGAAGGCGCGCCTGAAAACGCTCACGGCACGCGAGCGCGAGATCCTGGAGAAGGTCATCATGGGCCAGTCCAGCAAGCTCATCGCGCGCGACCTCAACATCAGCGTCAAGACGGTGGACGTGCATCGCGCCAGCGTCAAGGACAAGCTCGGCTGCCAGAGCACGGCAACGCTGGTGCGCGATGTGCTGATGGACTTCGGGCCTGAATTTCTCAGGGCGGCCTGATCGCTGCTGAACTGTCCTGATCTTCCCTCTTCCCTCGACCCTCTACCCTCTTTCCTGAGCCTGCATGACAAGGGCCGCAGCATGCTGCGGCCCTTGTCGATGTTTCCTGTTGCCTGCGATTGGCTTACGCGGCCTGCAAGGCAAAGAAAGCCACCGCCCGCTTCAGTTGCGCCGCCTGGTCTTCCAGCGACTTGGCCGCGGCCGCAGCCTGCTCCACCAGCGCCGCATTCTGCTGGGTCACGCCATCCATCTGGGCCACTGCCTGGTTGACCTGGTGGATGCCTTCGGCCTGTTCGCGGCTGGCGGTGCTGATGTCGCCCACCAGGGTATGCGCGCCCTTCACGCTGCCCACCACTTCCTGCATGGTCTTGCCCGCGCGCTCCACCAGGCCGCTGCCGGCATCGACCTTGGAGACCGAGTCATCGATCAACTGCTTGATCTCCTTGGCGGCCGAGGCCGAACGCTGCGCCAGCGCGCGCACTTCGGATGCCACCACGGCA
The DNA here is from genome assembly GCF_057809315.1 of Herbaspirillum sp. FG34. NCBI lineage: Bacteria > Pseudomonadati > Pseudomonadota > Betaproteobacteria > Burkholderiales > Oxalobacteraceae > Herbaspirillum > Herbaspirillum sp. FG34. Next base: position 344,607 of record NZ_JBMDJS010000001.1, read on the forward strand.
AAGCCGCGTCCCTGTTCGCCTGCACGCGCCGCTTCCACGGCGGCATTGAGCGCGAGGATGTTGGTCTGGAAGGCGATGCCATCGATGACACCGATGATGTCGACGATCTTGCGCGACGACGTATTGATGTTGCCCATGGTATCGATGAGCTCCTGCATCACCTGCCCGCCCTGGCCGGCGATGGACGCAGCGGTCTTGACGAGGTCATTGGCCTGATGCGCGTTCTCGGAATTGGTACGCACGCTGGAGGTGAGCTGCTCGATGGAGGCGGCCGTTTCTTCCAGCGCACCGGCCTGCTCTTCGGTGCGCGCCGACAGGTCCAGGTTGCCATTGGCGATCTGCCCCGAGGCCACGGCGATGCTGTCGGCCCCCAGGCGCACCGTGGAGACCACGCCATGCAGTCGCTCGCTCATGCCTTGCAGCGAAGCTACCAGCTGGCCCAGTTCGTCGCGGCCCATGGGGGCGGCGCGCGAGGTCAGGTCACCGGCGGCCACGCGTTGCGAGATGGCCAGCGCCGCATGTACCGGCCGGGTGATGCTGCGTGTGAGCAGCAGCGCAAAGGCGATACCGCAGATCAGGATCACGACTTCCAGCGCGAAGATCTGCCATTGACTGCTGGCGGCATCGCGGGCGATGTCGGCGGAGATCTCATCGATGCGCGCCCGTTCGAAATCCAGCAAGGCGCGCATGGCGGCCTGGGTATGGTTGGCAATGCCCACGTATTGCTGCTGGTAGAGCTCCTCCACCTTGGCCGCATCGCCCAGCTTCTTGGCCGCATAGATCTGGTCGCGGATGGTGAGGAACTGCTTGCGCGCCACGTTGATGGTTGCGAAGAGTTTTTTCTCGTCCTCGCTGTTGAGCAGTTGCTCGACGCTCTTCAAGGTTTGCGCGGACTCTTTGCTGGAGGCGGCGGCTTCCTTGGCCAGGAAGGCTTCAAGCTCGGGATCATGGCTCTTGACCACGGTGGTGGTGCGCTGGATGGCGATGAGCAGCAAGGTATTCCATTGCGACACCAGCCGTTCCGTCTTCAGCGGCACATCCATCATCTCCTGCGTCTGGTAGGCCACCGTCTTGAGGCGCCAGATGCCCACCGCCGCAACCACCATGGAAAACACCAGCACCACGGCAAAGCCCGCCCCCAGACGCGAGCCGATACGTATGTTCTTGATCATGCTTCTTTCCATCCCAACCATGTTGACTATGGCGCCCCGAAAGACGGACTTTCCCTGACCGTCCGGCTTGCCCCCTGATGCGTACCAGCAAGACTGGTGCCAACCCCTTGGCCTTCCAGTGACCGCCGCCCTGCATGCGGTCGATTCTAGGAGTGCGCTGGCCTGGCGACCAGTTCAAAATGAAGAAACATGGTATGCCGAAACGGCAACGCAAGCCCGCAAACCCTTGCCAGGCAAGGATATCCCAAACTGGCCGGGTGGAAACATTATGAAATGTAAAACATTAATTTTTTTGGGCGCGGAGGGGATGCCGGGCGTTTCAGCCGCTGCCTTGTTGGCGTTCCATCAATAGTCCTGATCTTGCTTGGCCGCATGTCGGCCCAAAGTTGGGCACAATGACGCCTTGCCTCCCCGTTTCCGGATCCTTGCCGCACCATGACCACGCCGACCAGGCGCAAGCACCGCCACCGCGCTCATGGCGCAGGGCGGCGGCGTTCAGGCAGGTATTGAGGGGTGGCCGAGGCTGGCCAAGGGGGAAGGCGGACTCAGTTATCCTGATGCACCCAGTTGAAGCTCAAGGAGACGGGCTTTTCACCCACGCTGACCTTGCTGGTCTTCTTGACGCCGTTGTAGATGGCGGTGACCTGGTACTGTCCCGCTGGCAGCTTGAGGTTGGTCATGGGGCCGGCACTGGGCAGATGAAAGACGCTCTTGTCGTGATGATCGGTGATATCGAGCTTGACGTTGCTGACGTAGGCGCCATCCTTGGCTTCGGAAAACAGCAGGCGCAGGTTGTAGTCCTTGGCCGCCTCGCGCAGCTTGGCCTGCTCGCCGGCACCGATGCCGCCGTTCATGTAGGCGACCGTGCCCTGCATGTCCTGGGCGTAGGTCAATGGCGCAGCCATGCCGGCGAGGCCGAAGACGATGGCACTGATGGCGGTGATCTTGGTGATGTCCATGATGGCTCCTTGTCGTGGTTCAGGATGAAAGTGCTGCCGCTCCATGGCGCAGCGTCGGGGCCAGCCCACTGCTGAGCTGACCGTCGATGCTTTACTGTAGGTCGACAAAATTAAGCGATCCTTAACACGCCAAAAGATTCCAGGCGAGCCGCCATCTCGCCAGACAGCGACGTCAGCGCGCCGCCATGGTCTGTGGCTGACGCAGATCTTCTTCCAGCTGCGCCAGCCGCCGCGCATGCTCTTCGATCAGCGCCCGCTGCACGGACACTGCATCAGACAGTGCAGCCATCCGGGCAGTACAGTAGCTGGCCACTTCATCGGCCAGTTCCTCCAGCACGGCCAGTACACTTTGTCCGATCGCCTCATACAGTTTTTCGTAGGACGGCGGCAGATCCTCGGCCACGCGTTCATAGCCGCTTCCGGCAGGCAGAACCAATGCCACCGGTACCGGTGTCGGAAGCACATGGCTGTCCAGTACCGCGCGCGCGTGGCGTTCGAAGGCGTGCATCAGTTGCGCTTGCAGGCTGGCCAGTAGAGCGTCCACCTCATCGCTGGCGGCATGCTGCTCCAGCAGGGCCGGCAGACCCGGCATCACCTCGCGCCAGGCCAGTTGCACGATGCGTGCACGCCGGGCCGGCAGTGCATCCAGTTCATCCTGCACCAGCTGCTGCAAGCCCTGCAGCGCGGGCAGAGTCTGCGCTTGCAGGGGCGCCAGCACATCCTCCTGCAGATGATGCAGCAGGACCTCCGCCGGCTTGCGGTCGCGATAGGCCAGGGCAGGCGCCAGCAACTCGGCGAGCGCCGCATACAGGCGCTCGAAGCCGGCCCCCTGCATCGCCTGGGCATCGGCACCGGCGGTCCTGGCCACATGCGCGGAGACCGACACCGGCGTCTTCAACTGATGCACCGCCACGCCCAGCGATTGCAGCTTGTCGGCAGCGCGGGCGCGCACGTCGGCTTCCTGGTCGGCGCGGTTGGCGTCGGATTTGTTGCGCAGGATCTTGACGATCTGCCCGTCCACCTCATCCTCATCGATCACGTCGCTGCGCGTGAGCACCGGCAGCAGCGGCTTGCCACGGCGCAGTTCGCGCGCCAGTTCATCGAGCTCCTGGACTTGTCCTGGCGAAGTCGAACTGGTCAGCCACAGTACGGCATCGGCACTGTCGAGGAAACGCTGCGTCAGCGCCGCATTCTCGTCGGTGGCCGAGTGCAGGCCGGGGGTGTCGAGCAGTACCAGGCCCTGGCCCAGGCAAACGCCCTGCAGGCGTGCCGTGGTTTCGGTGGCGCCTTCAGGGAAAGGAACTTCACTCTCCACCAATAGCCCGCCCTGCAGATGGAAATACTGCACCGTCTGGTGGCGCTGGCCGAAGCGCTGCGCGAGAAAGTTGCATAGCGAGCTTTTACCGGCATTGAACTTGCCGAACACCAGCAGCATGAGCTTGCCCTCGAAGCGCTGGGCCAGCGCGCGTGCGGGGGCGAGCGCAATCCATTGTTCTTCACGGCGGCGTGCCTGTCGTATCCGGTCTTCCTGCAAGGCGGCGATGCGGCGCGCCATGGGGCAGACAGACTGCAAGCCGCCGCCGGGCAGCGCCGCTTGCGCCAGTGCCTGGCCCAGCGCGGCCAGCCAGTCGCGCAGCGCCGCCAGCAGCGGCTGCAGGTCGGCCTCGCCCTGGCCGGTGCGGCCGATGGCATCGATGAAACGCTGTTCTTCGCGGCTCATGCGCCCTCCCCGTCTTGCAGCCGCGCCAGGGCCTGTCGCGCGCGGGCGTGCGCGTGCAGATCGGACTGGCTGTTGGCGATCTGCTGCTGCAGGGCCTGGCGATCTTCGGACAGTTCGTAGTAATGCAGGAAGGATTGCGCAAGTTGCGCCTGCCCTGCCGGTTCGCAGAAACGGCGGCGCAGGTCGGCCCGGTATTTGATGGAGATGCCCAGCACGGCCACCATCACCGTATCCAGACTGGCCACCGAGGTCTGCTGACTGGCCGGCAGACCTTCCACGCCATGCTGGATCAGGTGCGCACGAATGGCGATGCAGGCGCGGGAATAGGCGACATGGATGCGCGCCCGTTCACGCTTGCCTGCGGTGAGCTTGAATTCGTCGGCGGCGGTATCGGGCACCAGGGCAGGATCATCCCCTTGAAATTCGACGACAGGCAGCAGGTCCTGATGCACTTTTTCCAGCACAGCCTGCAGTCCCTGTTCGAAATCCTGGCGTTGTTGTTGCTGGCGCTGGCGCAGTGTCTGCAGCCCGCTCTCCAGCGCAGCCTGCTGCTGCAGCAGCTGCTGGCCGATCTCCGTGAAGAGCAAGCTGCGTTCATGTTGGCGAGCGCCCGGGACCTGCTCCACCACCTCCCGCAGCAGTGCCTGCAGTGCAGGGATGCCGCTACGTTGCAGCAGCAGGGATTTTCCGCCTTCCACGCCGCTGCGATGGCGTGTCGAGGATACCGGATGCAGGGTGAGCCCCGGCGCCTGCGCAACAATGGCGGCGCTGACCTTGGCCAGTTGGTCTTCGTCGCTCATCTGGTCCACTTGCGTGAGCACGAACAGGGTCTGTCGCCGCGTGCGCTGCTGGTCCGCGCGCAGAGCCTGCAACAGCTGACGTTCGGCCGCATCGAGTTCGCCCTCCTTGGCCGCATGCACGAACAGACGCACGTCGGCCTGCAGCCAGGTGGCTTCCTGGGCGTGGTTGTCATCCTGCAGGGCGACATCGGCATCCAGTCCCGGTGCATCCAGCCAGCGCAGTTCGGCATGATGATGCTCGGACAGCGTGACCGTCTCGCGCCGGTCGGCCACGGCAAAGACGTCGCGCCCCATCAGTTCGTTGAGCAGTCGGCTCTTGCCGTGGTTGTACTTGCCGACCACCGTCACGGTCGGCGCAGCGTGAACGTGCGCCAGCACGCGCAGGCGCGCCAGGTCATGCGCGCGGCCCGGCGCCACGGCCAGCACCTCGCGGGCCAGCGGGTCGAAGACATCATGCGGCGATTTCATCGGGGTCTCCTTGTGTTCATTTTTTCTGTGTGGGGCGGCCGATCAGCCAGTGCGCAGCCATGCCGATGACCACGCCCCAGAAGGCCGCACCCAGTCCGAACAGGGTCATGCCGGACGCGGTAGCGAGGAAGGTGATGACGGCGGGCTCGGCGTGGATGCCGTCCTCGCTCATCAGGCGGATGTTGGACACGATGGCGCCGATCAGTGCCAGCCCGGCCAGGGCTGCGATCAGTTCCTTGGGGAAGGCGGCAAAGAGCGTCACGATGGATGCTGCGAAGGTGCCGCCGATGAGATAGAAGACGCCGTTGGCGATGCCGGCCACGTAGCGTCTGCCGGGCTCGGGATGGGCATCCTTGCCGGTACAGAGCGCCGCCGTGATGGCGGCCAGCACGATGGTGATGCCGCCGAAGCAGGCCGTCACCAGCGAGGCCAGCGCGGTCCCGGTGACCACGGCGCGCGTGGGCGGATGGTAGCCCGCCAGTTGCAGCACCGCCATGCCCGGCAGGAACTGGCCGGTCAGGCTCACCAGCACGAGCGGCACCGTCAGGCTGAAGAACACGCCCACGCTGAAGTGCGGGGCGATGAAGACGGGCCGCGCCAGTTCCAGGTGCAACACGCCGAGTTCGGTCCTGCCGCTGGCGAAGGCCACCGCAAAACCGGTCAACGCCACCACCACGATGCCGTAGCGCGGCCACCAGCGGCGTCCCGCGAGATAGGCGCCCAGCATGGCCGAAACCATCAGCGGGGCATTGGTGCTGGAGCGAAAGGCCTGTACCCCGAACTGGAACAGGATGCCGGCCATCATGCCGGCGGCGATGCCCTTGGGGATGACGGCGAGGATTTTTTCAAAGTAGCCGGTCACGCCGATGACGATCAGGATCACGGCGGCCATCAGGTAGGCGCCGACTACTTCCGGCATGCCGATGGCGGGAAACAGACTCAGCAAGAGCGCCGTGCCCGGGGCCGACCAGGCCGTGATGATGGGCATCTTGAACCACCAGCTGAGCAGCAACCCGCTCACGCCCGCCCCCATGGAAATCCCCCACACCCAGGACACCAGTTGCGCCTGCGGCACCTGGCCGGCATGGGCGGCCTGCACGAAGATCACCAGCGGGCCGGCATAGGAGATCAGTACTGCCAGAAACCCCGCCACCCAGGCGGTGAGCGAGCCTTGTCGTTGAACCATTGAAGCTTCCTTGCAGAGGCAACCGCACCAGCGTACAAAAGGGAAAAGGTCCGGCGCCCGATGGAGCGATGCTCCGGGGCGCCGAACCGGCTTGAATGACTAGCTTAAACGCTGCGCGAGATCGTGGCAGCCGACACGGTCGATGTCGCCTCGGCCGCCACGGCGCGCTGCCCGTGACGATAGCGCAGCAGGAAGATGCCGAAGGCCAGCGCCGCCACCAGGCCGGGAATCGCAAAGACCAGGAAATTCATGCTCAGCGGCAGCGCCGCCGCCATCAGTGCGCCCCCCAGCAAGGGGCCGACGATGGCACCCGAGCGACCCACACCGGAAGCCCAGCCCAGACCGGTGGAACGGATCGCCAGCGGATAGAACTGGGCGGTATTGGCATACAACAGGATCTGGGTACCGATGGTGGTCGCGCCCGCCACGATGATGAGCAGGTACAGCACCGGCGTGGGGCTGTTGAACCCCAGCAGGGCGATGGCGACGGTGCCGACCGCGAAGAAGCTCACCACCACCTTGGGCAGGGTGAAGCGGTCACCCAGCCAGCCGCCGCCGATGGCGCCGACCACGCCACCGAAGTTGAGCGCCAGCAGGAAGGACAGCGACGAACCCAGGCTGTAACCGGCGCTGGCCATGAGCTTGGGCAGCCAGGAGCCGAGTGCATAGACCATCAGCAGGCAGCAGAAGAAGGCGATCCAGATCATCAGCGTGCCCACGGTGCGGTCCTGCTTGAAGAGCTCCAGCATCGGTGCGCCAGAGGGCTTGGCCTCCCCTTGCACCAGTTGTACATCGGCACCAGGCGCGGCGTGCGGCGCCACCTGCGCCAGCATGGCGCGCGCCTGCTCCTGCTTGCCGGCACGCAGCAGGAAGCCGACCGATTCCGGCAGCTTCCACAGGATCAGCGGCAGCAGCACCAGCGGCACGGCCGCAGCGAAGAACATCGATTGCCAGCCGAAACGGGGCAGCATCCAGATGCCCAGGCCCGCACACAACACGCCACCCAGCGAATAGCCGCTGAACATGATGGCCACCAGGGTGCTGCGCAGGCGCTTGGGGGCGTATTCATTCATCAGGGCCACGGCATTGGGCATCAGACCGCCGCAACCCAGCCCGGCCAGGAAGCGGAAGATGCCGAACTCGTTGGGCGAACTGGCAAAGCCGCTGGCGAAGGTGGAAAGGCTGAAGAGCACGAAGCTGATCGCCACGCCCTTCTTGCGGCCGATGCGGTCGGCCAGGGGGCCGAAGATGAAGGCACCGAACATCATGCCGAACAGTGCATAGCTGCCCAATGCACCTGCCTGCACGGGTGACAAGGTCCACTCTTTCATCAATACCGGCAGCACGGCGCCGTAGATGAACAGGTCATAACCGTCGAACACCAGCAGCAATGCGCACAGGCACATCACCATCCAGTGGAATTGCGTGAAACGCGCGCCATCGATGATCTGGCTCACTTCCTGGGTTTTCATGGGGTCTCCTCCGTTGTCGTTTGTCTTGCGGGATTGGCGTTGTTTTGTGTTGTCATGCCCAGCATTTTTCTTGCCGTGGTCCGGTACGAGTCAGGCAGTTCCCTTCTTGCGCAGATGCGCCACCGCCTTGATCTCGATGAGGTAGCCGGGACCACCACCCAGCATGTGGGCACCGGTCGCCGTCCAGGCAGGCAGCGGATAGCTTCTCAGGTACTGGTTGCGGACCTTGATGAACAAGGGCAGGTCGCGCATGTCGGTATGGAAGGTGGAGAGGTCGACGATGTCGTCCAGGGTGCCGCCGGCGGTTTCCACCACCCGTTTCAGATTCTCGAAAGCCTGCACGATCTGGGCTTCGCGCGGCTCCACCAGCTGCATGTCGGGACCGCGTCCGATCTGGCCGGAAACGTAGAGCACATCGCCGACCAATACGCCGGGTGCATAACCGATTTTTTCGTAGACGTCTTCCATTCCCTTGGGAATGATGGCCTGGCGTTCAGACATGGTTTCTCCGTTTCAGTGTAGAGGGGCAAGCGGCTCAGCCGTTGTCACCACCGGCCACCGGCAGCACCGCCCCGGTGATATAGCTGGCCTCATCGGAGGCCATGAAGAGGATGGGCGCGACCTGCTCCTGCAACGTGGCGTAGCGCTTGAAGAAGGTAGAATCGGTGACCTGCTGCACGGCCTGCTGCATCCACGCCTGTTCCTGCACGCTGTCGCCTTCCGCATTGCGCGGTACGCGGCGCGGCGGTGCTTGCGTGCCACCGGGCGCGGTCGCCACCACGCGGATGCCCTGTTCACCGTATTCCATCGCCAGTGCCATGGTCATGGCATTCACACCGCCCTTGGCCGCCGAATAGGGTACCCGGCGTATGCCGCGCGTGGCATTGGAAGAGACATTGACGATGGTGCCCCGCCCCTGCCGCAGCATGTGCGGCAGCACGGCATGGCAGCCGTAGAGGGTGGGCATGAGCGAGCGGCGGATCTCGGCATCGATCTGGGCGGCCTCGAATTCGGCAAAGGGCCGCATGCGGATGGCACCACCCACGCCGTTGACCAGCAGGTCGATGCGACCATGCAGCTGGATCGCACGCGCCATCGCGGCCTGTGCGCCGGCATAGGTTTCGAGGTCGGCGACCCAGCCGGTAGCCCGTCCGTCCGGTGCCTGCATCGCAACGTCATGGATGAAGTCGGCCCGGTCCACCATCACGACCTGGCCGCCTTCAGCGGCGATGCCCATGGCCACGCCCTGCAGGATGCCTTGGGCCGCGCCGGTGACGACGGCCACCTTGCCCGCGAAGCGTCCACGCGTGAGCGCTGCGCTCATGCCGCCACCGCCACCGGCTGGCTGGTGACGAACTTCTCGTAATGGAAGCTGGCCGGGGCGATGCCCTGCGACTGGAAGTGCTTCTGCACCGCCTCCACCATCGGCGGCGGACCGCACAGATAGACATCGACCTGGCCGTCATGCAGAACCTCGGCAGGCATGTGCTGGGTCACGTAGCCCTGGCGCGGATGCGTGGTCGCGACATCGGCCACACAGGTGGTGAAACTGAACCCGGGCAAACGCTTGGCCAGGTCTTCAAGACGATCCACCAATACCAGGTCCTGGTCGCGCGTGACGCCATAGATCAGGTGTACCGGGTGCTGCCCACCCCGCTGCACCATCTCTTCGAGCATCGACAGGAACGGCGCCAGTCCGGTACCACCGGCCAGCATCAGCACGGGCTTGTTGACCGGACGCAGGTAGAAGCTGCCCAGCGGGCCGGTCATCTCCAGTGCGTCACCGGTGCCGGCCTTGTTCAGCCAACCGCTCATCAGACCGCCCGGCACGTTCTTGATGAGAAAGCTCATGCGCGTAGCACCGGAAGGCGAACTGAAGGAATACGAGCGATGCTGGCCACTGCCCGGCACGGCGATATTGACGTATTGCCCCGGCAGGAAAGCCGGCGCGTCAGCCGCCACCTCCAGCACCAGTTCGAAGGCGGCCTCACCGAAGGCGCTGACCTCGGCCACCTTGCCAGCGAATTTCGCGCTGCCGGTCTTGCAGGCGGTCGAGGCCACCGGCACGGCGACCACGCAATCGGATTGCGGGATCATCTGGCAGGTCAGCACCAGTCCCTGCTCGGCTTCATCGCTGCTGAGGGCGTCGTCGATGTAGTCGTCGCCCAGGTCATACTGTCCGCTCTCGGCGCGGCACTTGCAGGTGCCGCACACGCCGTCGGAGCAATCCATGGGCAGGTTGATGCGTTGGCGGAACGCCGCGTCCAGGACTTTTTCCTTGGCGCCGCATTGGATGATGCGGGTCACCCCGTCTTCGAAGTTGAGGGCGATGCGATAGCTGCTCATGTCGTGTCTCCTGCGCTCTGGTCAGACGTGATAGACGTCGATGACCTGGCGGATGTAGTCGTTCTTCAGGGCGATCTTCTTGCGCGCGATCCGCAGGCCATCCTCGGTCTTGCGCAAGCTCACCAGGGTGGTGCCGAAGAACTGGTCGGTGATCTTGTAGCGGTGCGACAGCGTATGGAAGTTGTAGCGCACCTCCAGCGCGTCATCGGTCTCCTCCAGGATCTCCACGTTGGCGATCATGTGGCTGGTACGCGGCTCCGGCATGGAGGCGCTGGAACGCTCGGTCTTGATGCGGAAGACGCGGTCTTCCAGACCATCGCGATTGGCGTAATACATCAGCGAGATCTCGCGCTGCGGATCTTCGGTGAGCTGGTCGTCATCGTCCCAGGCCGGCATCCAGTATTCGACGTCCGCGGCGTACAGTTCCAGCCAGGATTCCCACTGGCGTTCGTCGAGATAGCGCGCCTCGCGATAGAGGAAGGCGCAGACGGCATCGAGTCGGGTCGGCTGGCTCATGCTTGTTCTCCTTGCCCTGCGGCTGCGCGTTCCTTGCTGACGGCCTTGCGCATCTGCTCGGTCCAGTAGTGGTGCTGGCAGACGAAGAGACCTTCGTCTTCGCTGCGCTCGCCGCTCAGTTTGGGGTTCATGCCCATCTTCTTCGCATTTTCGTCCGGGCCCTGCTTCCACAGCGGCGCACCCCGGCTCATGTCGTTGTAGCGCACGGCCGAACCGGCATAGCCGGCCTGGCAGGCGCGGAACTCTTCCAGGTCGTCGGCGGTACCCATGCCGGAGACATTGAAGAAATCCTCATACTGGCGAATCCGCACGCGGCGGTCTTCATCGCTCTCGCCCTTGGGGCCGAAGCAGAAGATGCTGATCTCGGTCTGGTTCACGCTGATCGGACGGGCCACGCGGATCTGCGTACCGAACTGGTCCATCAGGAACACGTTGGGATACAGGCACAGGTTGCGCGTCTGTGCCACGATGGTATCGGCGCGCGCCTGTCCCACGCGGGCGGCCAGTTCTTCGCGCTGGTTCCAGATCGGGCGCACTTCCGGGTTCAGGGTATTGGTCCACAGCAGGATGTGACCGTTCTCGAAACCATATACCCCGGCCACCGCCTTGCTCCAGTTGTTGGCGTCGGTGGCCTTGGTGCCGCCTTCCTTGCGGCGGCTCATGGTGGCGGCGTAGTTCCAGTGCACCGAGCTGACATGGTAACCATCGCAACCATTTTCCATCTGCATCTTCCAGTTGCCGTCATAGAGGTAGCTGGAATTGCCGCGCAGGACTTCCAGGCCGTTGGGGGCCTGATCGACGATCTGGTCGATGATGACGCGGGTCTCGCCCAGGTACTCTTCCAGCGGCAGCACGTCCTCCGACAGACTGCCGAAGAGGAAGCCGCGATAGTTCTGGAAGCGCGCCACGCGGGTCAGGTCATGCGAGCCGTTCTTGTTGAAGGAGACCGGATATTCGGTGGTCTTCTCGTCCTTGACCTTCAACAGCTTGCCGCTGTTGGAGAAAGTCCAGCCATGGAAGGGGCAGGTGAAGCTGCTCTTGTTGCCATGCTTGCGACGGCACAGCATGGCCCCCTTGTGGGCGCAGGCATTGATGACGGCATGCAGTTCGCCGTTCTTGTCGCGGGTGACGACCACCGGCTGGCGGCCGATCCAGGTGCTGTAGTAATCGTTGATCTCGGGGACCTGGCTCTCATGGGCCAGGTAGACCCAGTTCGATTCGAACAGGTGCTTCATCTCCAGCTCGAACAGGTCGGCATTGGTGAAGATGTCGCGGCGGCAGCGGAAGATGCCGTTGGTGGCGTCTTCGTCCAGGGCGGTGTCGAGCAGGCGTTCGACCTCTTCGTACTTGTCGGCGGCGGCAAGGGTGGTCATGTCAGGTTCTCCAGGGTGCACCCCGCCTGCCGCGCTGCAAGGCATCGCGGCAAGTCTGTCGGCGGGGAGGGGACAGTCGTGCGCCAGCCCGGCTGGCGCAGAACGATCAGGGGATCAGGCGGCCAGGCGCGGACGGTCCACGACCTGGTTGTCGGCACCGTTGACCAGTGCGGTCAGGCTGATGTCGAAGACGATCTCGGCGAACGGACCTTCCAGTCCTTCGGCCTTGATGCTGGCCGCATCGGTGCGCTCGACCAGCGGCGGCACCAGACCCTCGCGGGTGGCGTAGGCGAAGTCGTCATAGATCAGCGGATCACCGTCGATGTTGATCTGCGTGGTCAGCTTGCGATGGCCCTCGGCCGTGACGAAGAAGTGGATGTGCGCCGGACGGTTGCCGTGGCGGCCCAGCTGGTTCAGCAGGCCCTGGGTGGGGCCGGCCGGCGGGCAGCCATAGGCGGCCGGCATGATGCTGCGGAATTTGTAGCGGCCCTGGGCATCGGTGATGATGGTGCGGCGCATGTTGAAGGGCTTCTGCTCACCGGTCGGATCGAAGTGCGAATAGAAACCCTTGGTGTTGGCGTGCCAGACTTCGACCTGCGCGCCCGCCATGGGCTTGCCGTCAGCGCCGTAGACGGTGCCGTGCATGATGATGGTCTGGCCGCTCTGGTCGCTGCCGTCGTCGAGGCGCGCGAAGCCCTGCGTCACCGGCGCGCCGGCCACGTACAGCGGTCCTTCGATGGTGCGCGGGGTACCGCCGGTGATGCCCAGGGCAGCGTCTTCGGCATCCATGCGCATGTCCAGGAAGCGATCCAGGCCCAGGCCGGGCGAGAGCAGACCGGCTTCGCTGGCCGCGCCCAGACGGTTGATGTAGGCCACGCCAGCCCAGTATTCGTCGGAGGTAATCTCCAGGTCTTCGATGGTCTTGAACAAATCGGACAGGATGCGATGCACGATCTGCTTGGTGCGCGGGCTGCCGCCTTCGGTATCGAGGCCGCTGGCCAGACGCAGGAAGTCCTGAACTTCGGGGGTGCTGAAAATCTTGGCTGCCATGTTGAGTCTCCTAATTGATCTTGTTGATGGGGAAAGTGCTTTTCTTGTTTTATCCGGCCAGGGTGGCCGGCCTCACTGCTGTCACTGTCGCCCCTTGCCTGCGGTCGCGCCGGAAGTATTGCACACGCTCTTCGTCCAGCACGATGCCCAGGCCAGGGCGGTTGGGAATGGCCAGTTCGAAATCCTGATAGCGCAAAGGCTCGGCCAGGATTTCCTCGGTCAGCAGCAGCGGGCCGAACAATTCCGTCCCCCACTGCAATTCACGGAAGGTGGCAAAAGCATGCGCCGAGGCGATGGTGCCGATGGCCCCTTCCAGCATGGTGCCGCCGTAAAGCTCGATGCCGGCCGCGTCGCCGATGGCGGCCACCTGCTGGGCCGCACGCAGGCCACCGGATTGTTCGATCTTGATCGCAAACACGTCCGCCCCGCCGATGCGCGCCAGCGCAAAGGCCGAGGCCGGACCGGTGAGCGACTCATCGGCCATGATGGCGATGGCGTGCTTGCCCTTCAGGCGCGCCAGCGCCTGGGCCGAAGCCACCGGTTGCTCCACCAGTTCGCAGCCGGCATCGACCAGACCGGCCAGACCGCGCTGGGCCTCCAGTTCGCTCCAGGCCATGTTCACATCCACCCGCACCGCGCCACGATCACCGAGCGCCTTCTTGATGGCGGCCACATGGGCCACATCGGCATCGACGTCGCGGCGACCGATCTTGAGCTTGAAAATCCTGTGACGACGCGCGGCCAGCATGCGTTCGGCTTCGTCGATATCTTTGGCGGTGTCGCCCGAGGCCAGGGTCCAGGCGACCGGCAGGCTTTCGCGGGCACGACCGCCGAGCAGCTGCGAGACCGGCAGGCCGGTGCGCTGGCCCAGGGCATCGAAGAGCGCAGTCTCGATGGCGCACTTGGCAAAGCGGTTGTCGCAAATGGCCTTGTTCAGGCGCGCCATGATGGCCGGGATCAGGCCGGCGTCGGCCCCCAGCAGCAGCGGCGCGAAGTAGGTATCGATGGCCAGCTTCATGCCCTCGGGCGATTCGGCACCATAGGCCAGGCCACCAATGGTGGTGCCCTCCCCCACGCCGACGGTGCCGTCGGAGCAGTACAGACGTACCAGCATCAGGGTCTGGCCGTTCATCGTCGCCATGGACAATTGATGCGGGCGGATGGTCGGCAGATCGACCAGGAAGGTCTCGACCCGGTCGATCAGGGCCGGGGCCGCAGCGTGAAGGTGTTGTGGGGTATCCATGGACTGCATTGAACACCCGGAAGCCCTGCCATTGCCAACACTAAATTCGTCTAGTTTCATACCTTTTTTATATAGTTTCCAATACCTCCTATAAAAATCAAAGAATTAGACATCATTAGTTTCTGTGAGATATGATTTTCCGCCATGGACATCAGACAACTGAAATACTTCGTGGCCGTGGCCAATACGCGCAACTTCACCCGCGCCTCGGAACAACTGCACATCGCGCAACCGCCGCTGTCGCGCCAGATCCAGCTGCTGGAGGAAGAACTGGGGGTGCAGCTGATCTTGCGCAACAGCCGTCCGCTGCGCCTGACCGAAGCCGGTCGGGTGTTCTATGAGCAGGCGTTGCAGATCCTCAATCGCCTGGAACAACTCAAGAACGCCACCCAGCAGATCGGCCTGAACCAGCGCCAGACGCTGTCCATCGGCTTCGTCGCCTCGACCCTCTATGGCGGCCTGCCGGTGCTGGTGCGCAAGCTGCGCCAGCACTACCCGGAGGTGGACATCCAGTTGCTGGAGCTGACCTCGATGCAGCAGTTTGCGGCCCTCAAGTCGGGCCGCATCGACGTCGGCTTCGGGCGTATCCGCAGCAATGACGCGACGGTGGCGCGCATCGTCCTGCGCGAGGAAAAACTGGTGCTGGCGATCCCGCCCTCCTTCCCGCTGGCGGCCAGCCAGCAGCGCGTGAACCTCAAGGAAGTCCACGGGCAGAAGCTGATCGTCTATCCGAAGGAGCCGCGCCCCAGTTTCGCCGACCACATCCTGAGTCTGCTCAACGACCAGGACATCCACCCGGCCGAAGTGCATGAAGTGCGCGAGATCCAGACCGCGCTGGGCCTGGTGGCGGCCGAATCGGGGCTGTGCCTGATCCCGGCCTCGGCACGGCTGCGCAATGACCTGCATTACCGGCTCATCGACGATCCCCGCGCGACCTCGCCCATCATCCTGACCCACCGCATCAACGACAATGCCTGGTACATCGAGGCCATCAAGCAACTGGTGGCCGACATGTATGCCGAGCGCCCGGCCTGGCTCGATATCGAGACCAGCTCCTTCCCGGCCACCGGCTTTCCGATTCCCGAACGACGCGACTGAGCCGCATGGAGACGGCGCCGCAGCGACAGGCGGATCGCTGTTGACGCGGAGAAAACCGTCTGCCCAAGTTGACAGGTCCAAGCACGGACGCCTACACTGGTTTGTGCGAATAAAGGATTTATGTTCGACTATCGAACATCGCAACATCCCCTATAACGACAACGGAGCAAACATCATGCTGTTCATGGTTCAAATGCAGGTCAACATTCCCGCCACGCTCGACAAGGCCGTGGCCGACCAGTTGAAGAAGGATGAGAAGGAGATGTCGCAGAAGCTGCAGCGTGAAGGCAAGTGGCGCGACCTGTGGCGCGTGGTCGGTCAGTATGCCAACGTGAGCATCTTCGATGTGTCCGGCAATGATGAGCTGCACAACATCCTCTCGGCCCTGCCGCTCTACCCGTTCATGACCATTTCGGTCACACCGCTGACCCAGCATCCCTCGGCCATCGCGCAGATTGGCTGATTCCCGGCGCATCTGACGCTTTTTGATTCACACACGCCCGCACCCACCGTCCGGTGGCGCGGGCCAAGGATTTACTCATGCCCTTCGCAACCCTGAACGGAATCAAACTGCATTACCAGCTCGACGGCGACGCCGCCCTGCCGGTGCTGGTGCTGTCCAACTCGCTGGGCACCTCGCTGGCGATGTGGAATCCGCAGATTGCCGAACTGAGCAAGCACTTCCGCGTGCTGCGCTACGACACGCGTGGTCACGGCCAGTCCGAGGTCACGCCCGGCCCTTACACCATCACCCAGTTGGGCAGCGACGTGATCGCCCTGCTGGACCAGCTGGAGATTGCGCAAGCGCACTTCTGCGGACTCTCCATGGGCGGCAGCACCTTCATGTGGCTGGCGGTGCATCATCCCGAGCGTGTGAACAAACTGATCCTCTGCAACACGGGCGCCAGGATCGGCACGGCGGACGCCTGGAACAGTCGCATCGAGACGGTGCAGCGTGATGGCCTCTCTGCCATTGCCGCCGCCGTGGTCTCGCGCTGGCTGACGCCCGAGTATGCAGCGCAGCATCCGCAGCAGGTCCAGGACCTGACCGCCATGCTGCTGGCCACCCCGGCCGCAGGCTACGCAGGCGCCTGTGCCGCGGTGCGCGACAATGATCTGAGAGAAGCGATTGCAGGCATCCGTGCGCCCACGCTGGTCATTGCCGGCAGTGGCGACGTGCCGACGCCCCCGACCGATGCACAGTTCATGCGCGCCAGCATCCCCGGAGCGCTGTATGTGGAATTCGATGCGGCCCACATTTCCAACCAGCAGCAGCCCCGTGCCTTCACGCAGGCGGTGGTTCAGTTCCTGACGGAGTGAGAAAGAAAGGACAGGACGCTGGCCCTTACAGCCAGGCTTCCTGTTCGGCCTTGCGGCCTTCAGCCTGCATCGCTTCACACAGGCAGCGCAAGGAATCAGGCAGGCTCTGCCGCGCCAACAGCGCGGCCAGCAGACGTTCGTCGTGGGCATTCAAGGGCCAGCGCTGAGTAGTGTTTTCCCATTGCACCAATCCCATCTGATACGGCTCCCACCGAAGCCCGGCACGCTCCCAGCGCGCCCCTGCGGTACAGGCGATATCGACACCGGCCGGATCGGCATCGGCACTGATCCAGGCCGGCGCCGGGGCCAGTCGCAGGAGATGCGATACCATGTCCAGCCAGCCCAATGAGGGACGGCCCGGCATCCACAGCAGTGCCACGCCCGCAGGGCGTTGTCTCGCCTGGTGTTCGAAACTGGCGCGGTTCTCGATGAGCCACCAGCGTTGCGGCGAGGTGATGCGCTCACAACGCCGCAGATCTTCCAGCGGCAGGCCGAGGCAATGCAGCGGAGCGAGTTCCACCCTGTGCGCTTGCCATGACAGGAGCAGATCGCCGGCCAGCCATCCCACTTGCGCGAAGTTGGCGATGCCGAGTCGTTCCAGATCAAACATCGATTCCAGCCAGCGCCATTCGCTTGCACTGAGTGCCTTGGTGAGGTCACGCGCATGCAGGGCGAAATTGCGACGTAATCCCTGCTGGCCACTGTCGTGCCAGGACGCAATCGCTTCCAGCAAGCCCAGACGCTCGGCCAGCAGATCGCGGCGCAAGGTCTTCTCTGCCTCCAGCGCAGCGAGGGCCGTGCTCAGTTCATCGAGCAGATCAGGATCGAGGGCAACGACTGCTTCCACTTGCGTGCGCGCTTGCAGCCAGTGGCGCGAGTGCGCCAACAGCGCTTCACGCTCCTCCTGGCGCTGGCCTGCATGGGCAATCCCGAGCAAGGATTGCAGCTGGCGCAGATCGCGCCAGGTGATGGATTTCCACAACCAGTTGCCACCGCTGAGTTCTTCGCGCTGGCTGATCCAGCCTTCGTTGAGCAGGCGCTGGCACAGACGCTCGGCTTTTTCGATGGAGAGCCCGGCGCTGGCGGCCTCCTTGAGCAAGACCTCGCGACTGCGCGTGGCGGCCTCGCCGCGCGCCCAGCGCAACAGGGCCGCGCGCTCGTCGGCATCCAGCAAGGGCAGCTCGGGGGGCGGCTCGCTCGCAGACTGCAGATCACGGCCTTTGCGACCGCGCGGCATCTCGATGAGGCTGCGCATCGCTGAGGCCCTCAGGCATCCAACCGCAAGCGCCGCTGCAACACGCCAATGGGCGGCGCCCAGCGCGCCTCGCGCGGTTTCTTCGACGTGACCAGCGTGATATCGGCCGGCTCGAAGACTTCGACGTTGTGCGTGATCGGCGTGGTGAGCACGTATTGCGCACGGGTCGATTTGAGGAAGTTGCCGACCAGCTGGATGTTGCGCACGTCCAGGTGGGCAAAGGGTTCGTCGATGAAGACGAAACCACCCGGCATGTCGTCGTCCTTCAACAAGCCCACCAGCAGGATCAGCGACTTGATGACCTGCTGGCCACCCGAGGCTTCACCGTCGTTCAGGCCGATCTCGCCCTTGCCGTCGAAGTTGAAACTGACCTTCAGTTCGGCCTGGCGCAGGATGGTGTCGTCATTGTCCAGATGCGGCAGGTCGGCGCTGACCACCACCCCGGCCAGCGCGCCCAGGTCGACGATGTTCTTGCGATAGCGACGCACGGTGGCGCGCAGTACGTCGATGTAGCGTTCGCGGGCATTGCCCACGGCTTCCTCGGCCTGGTGATTGCTGATCTTGCGCGCATCCAGTTCATTGCGCTGGTTGCCCACCGTGCCCTGCATGATGAGGTGCTTGTCCTCAACCGTACCGTCCTTCTCCCACTGGCCGCTCTCCAGTTCGTTCTCCACCGAAGCCATGCGCAGCTCGGCCTGCTTGGCGTTGGTGTATTTCTCGTACAAAGCCTGCACCGTCGCCGCGACAATCCAGTGCGCCGGGAAACGGCTCTTCTGTGCGCGCGAGGCCAGCGCACGGGCGCGCTGCTCATCGTGACGTGCACGCCATTCACGCTCCTGCCCGGCAAGATCCCCTTCGCTGTCGCGCAGGCGGCGTTGCAGGGCATCGAGCTTGCCATCGAGGATGGTGCGCTGTTCGATGGCCTCGGCGTGCCGGGCATCCAGCTGACCCCAACGTTCACTGGCAGCCACCCGCGCCTGACGCAGGGCCGGCAACTGGCGGCGTGCCTGTTCGAATTCTTCACTTCGCTTCGCCAGCGCCTCTGCGGCGAGGTGGCCCTCGGTGGCTTTCTTGGCGGCGTCGAGCTGGCGCTTGATGTCGCTCTGCTTCAGGACCACGTCCGTCAATTGCTCGTCCAGCGTGGCCAGGCGTTTCTGGATGGAGGTCTGACGCGCCGCCAGTGCCGCCGCGCCGAACTGGTAGTCGCCCGGGTCGCGCCACACGCTGCGCCCGCCGCGGCCATCGCGCCAGTAGGCTTGCGGCGTGATCCATTCGCCGCCGCTGCGCGCACCTTCCACGGTATCGGCCACGCGGCGGATCTGCGCCAGCTGGCGCAGTAGCCAGGACGGTGCCTTGGCCGAGAAACGCAGCACCGCCAGGAGACTCTCTGCCGGCGGCTGCGCGCTGGCCGTGGCGGCGTCGGCTACGACGTAGTGACGATAGCGCTCGCGCTCGGCCAGGGCCATGGCGGCAGCTTCATCCTTGGGATCGTCCAGCACCACTACCCAGCACGAGGCGCGCAAGACGCCTTCGGCTGCGGCACGCCAGTGGTCATCGGCAATCTCGATCACGTCGGCCAGCAGATGATGGGCGATACCGGCCTGACGCAAGGCCCGCGTGAACTGCTGCACGTCGTTCGGGCGCGGGGCCTGGCGTTGTCCGGTCAGGCGCTCCAGCGCGCCGCTGGCGTCCTTGCGCTGCTGCTCCAGATCGCGCCAGCGGTCGTGCAGCGTGTTCTTCTGCTGTTCCAGTTCATCCACGCGCGCCAGCAGTTGCGTGGCATCACCTTCCACGGCAGACAGGGCCAGCAGTTCATCGGCCTGCTTGACCAGTTCTTCCACGGGTTTTTCGGCGTCGCGCGCCTTTTGCTGGGCCTGCTGGGCATCGGCCTTGTCGCGCTCCAGCGTGGCGACCTTCTCGCGCGCAGCCTGTTGCTGCGTCAGCAGCGAGGACAGCAGCAGGGTGTCACTGCTGCGCTGGCGGCGCAGATGATGGTGGTGCAGGCGCTGGCGATGCAGTTCGCGCAGGCGCGTGGCCGTGCCCTGCCGCTCCTCGTGCCAGCGCAATACCGGAATGACTTCGGTGGACAGCATCTCGCGTTCGCGCAGCTTGCCCTGGTATTGGCGATACAGGGTCACGCGGCTGTCCAGCTGTGCCAGTTGCGCTTCGCTGTAGGCCAGCTCCTGTTCGGCCAGCGTGACCTCGGCGGCCAGGTCGCGTTGATGGCGACGGGCTTCTTCGTAGCGGTCCAGCACTTCCTGGTCACCAAAGACTTCAAAGACCAGGCGCAATAATTCCTTGGGAGAGAATTCGCACAGGCGGTCGGTCTGGCCCTGCTCCAGCGCCAGCACGCGGGCAATCGCGCGCGACAGGCCGGCTCCTTCCAGACGCTTGCGCCAGTGGTCCAGGCCCAGCCAATCCTTCTCGGGCAATTGCGCCAGGGTTTCGATGGCGACGTCGCCATCGCTCATGCAGTAGCGACGCTGCCAGTCGCCGCCGTTGCGTTCGATGCGGCAGGCCAGCGTGACCTGGTCCGCATAGAGCAGGTTGCGCGCGAACGGGCGGGTCGAGCTCTGGCGGCCATGCGGGCGATTGTCCACCGTCGCGCGCAGCCAGGTGGTATCGGCATTGGCGTGGCGGGCATAGGTCTTGTAGCTGCGCCCGCCCGAGCAATCCAGGCCCAGCAGGGTGCGCATGGCATCGAGCAGCGTGGTCTTGCCGGACCCGTTGGGCCCGGCGATGGTGATGATGGAACCGTCCAGGGGCAGCGTCAGGCGCTGGCAATAATCCCACTGCAACAGTTCCAGCGATTGCAGGTGGAACATCAGGCGTCTCCCTCTTCGGATGATTCATCGGTAGCATCGGCGTCGGCCTCGGCCTGCGCGGCACCACTCTCGTCGCGCACCGTGGCGCGGGCCAGCACGTCGCCTAAGGCACCGTCAAGAATGCGTGGGGCCAGGGCATCGTAGTCCAGCAGCAGGTCCAGCAAGGGACCTTCGGCGATGTCCACGCCACGGCGCACGATGAAGCCGTGGGCTTCCAGGCGACGCAGGTTGGTGTCCATGCGCGTCTTCTTGCCGAGCTGGTTGCCGAAGTCGGCCAGCAGTGCCGTATAGGACACCACCGGGCTGACCTCGGCGGCGCTGGGCATGGGCTTTTCGGTCTGGAACATCTCGTCCTGCTGCTGGGCGTCGTCGCCGGCGGCGCGCGCCGACTGGCGCTCGCGCTTGGGCAATACGATCAGCGCCCACAGCACTACCAAGAGCGAGATGGCGTCACGCGGCAGGTCGAGGTTGTTGTTGGCATTCATGCCGGCTTCGCCGAAGACGGCGGATTCGGCCGGACGCACCAGCACCACGCTGATGTGGTCGGCGTGGATGTTGTCCACCAGGCGCAGGCCGACCTGGGCCAGGCGGTCCTGCAGGGCTTGCCACAGGTCGGCATCGACCAGGGCGCGGCGCACGCGCGGGTGCTTGCGGGGCAGCCAGCGGCGTGCCAGCAGTTCGGCGGCCAACAGGCCGGCCTCGTCTAGGGTCTCACTCATTCGGTCTTTCCCGGGATGGATCTGGATGGACGGCCCCGGCGCTCATGGCGGCGACATCGGGGTCATCGACTTTATCGACACGCGGCAGGAAACCGGCTTGCCACGGCAGGCGTGCCAGGTCGCCGGTCTGCCCTTGCAGGGTGCGCGCCTGGGCGTCGCCCAGGAGCGGCAGCAGTTGCAGGCGATAGGCCGCCTTGCCGAAACTGCCGCCCAGCACCACCGTGCTCAGCGGCTGCGGTTGCAGCTCGGCGGCCTCCTCGCCTTCCGGCAGGACGCCCAGGCGCGTGAGTTGTTCAATCAGCTCGCCCAGCTCGGCGGGCATGCGCAGGGCCTCGATCTTGCCTTCCACGGCCTGGGCCGGAGGCGGCAAACCTTGCGAGCGTTGGGCATCGGGGCGGTCGCGCTCGAACTCGCCTTCGGCCACGTCCAGCAATTCATGGCCACTGACGAAGACCGGTTTTACGCCCATGGAGAGCGCCTCCCCCATCAGCGAGGACAAGTCCGCATGCGCCTGCAGCCAGCGCCGCACATCCGAACTGGTCACGCCGGTGCTGCCCAGGGTGACGCGCTGGCGGTCAGCCTGTTGCAGGGCGCGGGTGAACTGGCTGGCCATGGTCAAGAGGCGCGCCTGGCCATTGCCCAGGGCGCGCGCTTCGCGCTCCAGACGGGCGTCGGCGTGCTCGCTGCGGATGAGCGCAGTCAGCGCTTCACCGGCGCGATTGACCAGTTTCAAGGCCCGCTCGAAACGCGGCTGAGCCTGGCGCAGCAGGGCTTCCGAACCGCTGGCGATGGCATCGGCGAACTGGTCGTGCAGGCGCGCCAGCTGGGCATGCAGGTGACGGATCTGGCTGGCGTCAGACAGGCCCAGTGCCTGCGCACCGGCGACCTGAGAGAGCAGCGCGGCCATCTCGTCATCCTCGCCGACGGCGCGCGTGAGCGGAGCCAGCAGGGCTTGCACCTGCTGGGCGATGGGCGAGAGCTGGTAATCCTGGCCGGTGGCATCCCAGACCAGGAGGCCCAGGTCGCGCAGGCGCTTCAAGGCCGCTTCCATGGCCTCGGGCTTCAAGGCATAGAAGAGCTGGTTCAGGTCCTCGCGCTGCAGGCGGCCCTGCGGCTGCGCCGCCAGTTCGAGGAACATCCAGATGCGCAGGCGCGCCGCCGCCTGGCCGCCGGAGACCAGGCCGCGCAAGGCGTCCAGCACGTCCAGCCGCTGGCCCAGGCCCCAGGCCAGGGGCGCTTCGGCGGCTTGCGAAGGATCGCGGAAGTAGCTCTCGAAGGAGCCGGATTCATGCTCGTCCGCAAGGGGAGCGGGGTCGAATTCTTCTGTCAATTTGTCGTGGCGGTTGACCAGGTACAAGCCTGGGTCCTGGCCCGGTCAGTGGGCGGACCGGCAAGTTTAGCAGGCCCGCGGGACAGCCTCCAGCAAAGCGGACGATGGGGCAACGGAAAATGCAGCGGAAAGGAAATGATTTATTGCATTAACGCAACATTAATGCCCGTAGTGACAGCATTAAGCCAGGCTTAATGCTGGCTCACGGGACCAGGTGCCAGGGTGATGGGCTCATAGGGCGTCTGCAGGTCACGCTCGGGGATTTCCCATAGCACCAGCTTGGGCGGGGTCTGGGTAAAGGCCGGGTTGGCGAAGTACTCGCGGGCGCTGCCGGAGAACTTGCCGCCATCCCTGGCGAAGCTGCCGATCTTCGCGCCCAGGGCTTGCTGCAGGAAGCCCAGGAAGTTGGAATTGCGCGAGAAGGAGGTGCCGATCAAGGCCACGTTGGGCAGTTGGCTGTCGCCCAGCAGGTCGTCGAGATCATCGCCGCCCTTGGTGGCAGCGCCCTGCCCGGCCCCTGCACCGGGCACTTCCGTGAAGACCGTGGCGGCCACGCTTTCCGGGGTCGGTTGCCAGCGCAGCGGCAGCCAGTCCAGACCGGCCAGATGCACCAGGTCACCGGGACGACGCGCCATGGGGCCGGGCTGGGCGGAGTAGGCTTGCTCGGGCGTGGCATGGAAACCGGATGCGACGATGCGCGCGGCAATCACCTGGGCCGCCGCGCGGGCACCGGCCTCGTTCCAGTGGGTATCGGTATGCAGATAGGCCGCCGTTCCCAGCGGCGCCAGCGTGGCGGCCAGATCGATGGCGCTCACGCCGGCCTGCTGCAGACTGGCCACCCAGAGCGCTGCGCGGGTATTCAATTCGGGGGGGCGCGTCAGGCCACACAAGGCATTGGCGGCAATGCGACTCTTGTCCGGCACCACTGCCACCAGCAGCCCGATGCCACGACGCGCCAGCGCCTGGCGGATCGCCAGCACGGCGGCGCGCTTGGCCTGGGCATTGGCCTGGGCGTGGTGATTGACCTGCAATTCTTCGGCCAGGAACAGCCAGCCGGGACAGCCCACCCGCACGCGCGGGCCGGTATCGCCCAGCAGCAACCAGCTGCCGGCACGTTCCAGTCTGGCGGCCTGGTCAGGCAGCCAGGCATTGGAGAGCTGCTTGGCCAGCAGATGCGTGAGCTCGCCGTGCAAGGCATCCTCGCGCGTCCAGCGGGCAGGCAGCCAGTCGATCTTGCCGGCATACACCAGCCAGCCGCAGGAGAGCAATCCGGCACACAGCACGGCGGCCAGCGCGCTACCGGCCCAGCGGCTGGCCCGGCGCGCCATGGCGCTGGGCTCAGGGGGCGTATGCGCAGCGGAAACGGGAGGCGTGCTCATCGTGGACTCAGAACTGGAAATAAAGGAAAGGAACGGTCTCGCGGCTGGCGATCAGTGCGAAGGAGAGCAGGAAGGCCGCAATCGGCCACAGCTGCACGAACCAGAGATAGAGCGCGCGCCTGCCCCAGCGTGCCTCCAGCGCCGACTGCCACAGCGGTGCCACGATCCAGAACAGGCCCAGCAGTACAGCCAGCGCCTGTACCGGACGCAGCATCACGGCCAGCGCATCGCTCAGGCCATGTCCATGCAGGCCGAACTGGCCCGCATACATGGCCAGGGCGGTGTCGAAATCGGGGGCGCGGAACAGGGTCCAGGCCAGGCACACGAACAGCAGCGTGAGCACATGGCCCAGCCAGGAGGGGATGGCCGGCAGCGACGAGCGCGACCAGGCGCGATCGATGCACAGCGCCACACCGTGGGCCGAGCCCCACAGCAGGTAGTTCCAGCTGTCGCCGCCGTGCCAGAGTCCGGCGATGGCCATGGTCAGGAACAGGTTGCGATAGGTCTTCCAGACCCCGTGGCGGTTGCCGCCCAGGCCGATGTAGAGATAATCGCGCAGCCAGCTGGAGAGCGAGATGTGCCAGCGCCGCCAGAAATCCTGGATGCTGCCGGCCAGATAAGGATGGTTGAAGTTTTCGGGAAAGTGGAAGCCCAGCATCAGGCCCAGGCCGATGGCCATGGCGCTGTAACCGGAGAAATCGAAGAACAGCTGCATCGAATACGCCAGGCAGCCGATCCAGGCATCCACCAGCGCCGGATGTTCCAGGTGGAAGGCGGCATCGACCAGCGGCGAGAGGGTATCGGCCACCAGCACCTTCATGGCCATGCCGACCATGAAGCGGCGCGCACCCAGGGAGAAATTCTCCCGGTTGAACCAGCGCTGGCGCAACTCGCGCTGTACCCAGTCATAACGGATGATGGGTCCGGCAATGGAGTGCCCGAACATGGAAATGTAGGTGGCGTAATTGATGAAGCTGCGCTCCACCGCCACCGTGCGGCGCTGCACGTCCACCAGGTAGGAGATGGCCTGCAGCACGATGAAGGACAGTCCGGCCGGCAGCGCCACCTTCTGCCAGGCCGGCGGCAGGGCACCGTAATGCTGCATCACCTCGCTCAGGGTGGCGGCGACGATGTTGGCGTACTTGTACCAGACCAGCACGGCCGTATTGAAGACCACCAGAGCGATCAGCAGCACGGGACGACGCTGGCCACCCTGCTCCCGGGCCCGATCGACGCACAGCCCGCCGACCCAGGCCACGATGGTCAGCACCACGTGCAGCGACAGGAACAGCGGGCTCAGCCAGCCGTAGAACAGCCAGCTGCCCGCCAGCAGCACGCCATTGCGTGCGCGCTGCGGCGCCAGTGCATAGACCAGCAGGAACAGCGGCAGGAACAGCGTGAGGAATTCAAGCGAGGCAAAGACCATGGCGTGGCGCAGTCAACGTCGATGAATCACTCAATTGGCCAGCTTGTCGGTGGTCGCCAGCAATCGCGGACCACTGGCCGAGGGCAGCAGCAGCACGCTGTAGCGCTCGCCCGCCTTGAGCTCGCCCAGATCCAGGGCAGGACCGGTGTTGCTGCCGCCGCAGACCAGTTGCACCGCAAGCTTGACCGGATTGATGGAGCGCCGCTGCAGGCTGCCTTGCGCCACGCCCTTGAACAGGTCGGCAGTACGGCCAGCCGGACGCAATGCGGCACCGCTGCAGGAGGCGTCGAGGTTGAAGAAGGCCAGCGAGGCCTTGAGGCCATTGAAGTCATCCGGATTGTCCTGGACCGTCACCTGGCGGATGTCCTTGGCGTCAGGCAGCACCACCACGGTGGCGAACTCGCCCGGCTTGGCTTGCACGCCCAGCTCGAGGCTCCTGGCACCGACGGTGAGCGTGCCCTTGATGGTGGACTTGGCCTGCACCGGGAAGAACGACGAGACCGGCTTGGCGGCCTCCAGCTTCAAGGGCGGCTGGCCCTTGCGGGCCACCACTTGCAGCGGCTCGCTGGTGGCGTTGATGAAGCGGATGAAGGCGGCATCCTCGGCCGGGCCGGTCGGATACAAGGGAATATCGGCTGCCATCGCTACGCCGCAGCCCAGCAGGGCGATGCTGGCCGCCAGTACGCGCAGCGCGCTCATTTCTTGCCGCCCTTGGCACTCACGGCAGCGGCCGGCAGCTTGCCCAGCGCATCGCCGATGGCTGCGCCCCAGGACTTGTAGCCGGCCACGGTGAAGTGCTGGCCATCGGTGGTGATCCACTGGCCGGGCTTGGACATGGTCAGCGAATCGATGTAGGTGCAGGGCGCCACGTTGGCCGCCAGGAAGCGCGACATCAGTTCGGTACGCGCATCGTTCTTGTGGTACATGCCGCCGGCCTTGCCCCAGGCCGGGCCGACCCAGGCGCACTTGGTGCCGGTGGCGGCGATGGCCTTGGTCAGGCTGGTCACGCTTTGCCAGGCCCAGGCCTTGGGGAAGTCGGGCTTGTCGTAGGAGGCCATGGTGTCGCCGATGACCAGCACGACCAGGTCCGGCTTGTCCTTGGCGATGAGCTCGGTGATGGGCGTGGTGGTGGCATCGCGCCCCTTGATCTGGATCTTGCCGTTGTCGATCTGCTCGGCGCCGCAATCGACCTTCTTGGTGGTCAGCCAGTCGCCGGCGCTGGCGCCGCAGGCGCCGATGGAGTGGACCTTGGCGCCCATCTGGACCAGCTTGGCGTTGAGGGGTTCGGTGAGGTGGTCGGCCAGGCTCATGTGGCTTTCGCCCAGGACCAGGATACTCAGACCAGCGAGGATGGATGCAGCTGCCATGGCGATCTCTCTATCAAAAAGTGTTCAGTCAAATCAGTTGGAATACGGCGAACGATACGGGCTGACCGGCAAGGTCAGGAAACTGCCCTGCATGTCCTCCAGGGTATAACGCAGGTACATGGCGACATTGAGTTCGCGGAAGTCGCTCGAATTGTTCAGGCGCAGCGTGCCGCCCACGAACAGGCGCGGCGCGAAGCGGTATTCGCCGCTGCCTTCCAGGCTGTAGCCGATGCCGGTCTTGGTCTGCTGGGCGTAGCTCTTGCCGCTGGCCGCTTGCAGGGCGGCATCGGTGGGGAAGTAATCGGCACCATCCTGGCGGAAGTACTGCACCCCAGCCGAGCCCTTGAGCTGGAAGCTGAAGCGGTCGGTGCGCTTGGCCCAGGTCACCGGCACGCCCAGTCCCAGGTAGGCTTGCGGACTGAAGTAACCGCCGTGACCATAGGTGTAGAAGTTCTGGTTGTTGGCGTAGCTGATGAGGGTGGCCGAGACGCCTGCCGTCATCTTCTCGTCGTTGCCGTTGGTCAGGTACTGGTAGGCGCCGCCGCCCAGTTCCACGCGCGTGTTCGATTCCACGTTGTGGCCCTGCAGGCTGTGCAGGGCACCATAGGCGTAGACGCCGGTGCGGGCATCGTCCGAACTCATCTCGGCACGTCCGCCGTTGGCGGTCACGCCGCCCCAGGAGCGGCCCACGCGCGTATCGGTGCTGCCGGCAAAGGACGTGATGCTGTCATTGACGGCACGCCGCGAGACCGTCACGCCGAAACGGTTGGTGCTGCTGCCGCCCAGCGGCTGCTCCACACTGACGCCACCGACCACGTTGGAATACTTGAAACCGCTGGGCGTGGTGCCGATGTCGGCCTTGATGCCATCGTCGGGACGCTCATAGGCCACCGCCACGCCTACCCCGCTGGCGCTCTGCTTGCCCACTCCGGTAGCACTGGAGCCGCCGCCGCCAAAGCGGCTGGCCGCCTCATCGGTCATGGCGCCGGCATCCAGCGAGACCGGGGTCACGCGCACGGCCACGCGGCCGTTACCGACGGGCATGTTGGCCTCCAGCGGGGCTTCGATGTCGTTGATGCGGCTCAGACCGGATTCGCTGGCATTGCCGCGCACCACCACGCCTTGCGTGACGTAGGGACTGCGGGCCTGCAGGATGTCGTTGAGTGCACGCTGTGCCGGGCTCAGATTGTCAGTGGGCTGGTCGCCCTGCCCCTGCAGTGCCAGCAAAGCGCGCTGGGCTGCACTGGCCGCGCCGGGCAAGGCGGTGCCAGTGGCCGCGGCTTGCACCGGCGGCTGTGCGTAGCCGCGCATCGCGGCAGGCTGGGTGGTCTGGGCCATCTGGGCCGGTGCTGCATTGCTGAACACCGGACCGAGCGTCTGGCCATAGGCCACCGCCGGCGCTGCCGTGGACGTGCTGGCGCGCGCCGCTGCGGGAGTGGGCAGTACATCGCTGGCAGCCGGGGCTGCGGCCGCCATCATGGCCGGGCGCAGCAGGGTTTCCGCCGGCGGCGGAATGGCAGCCACGTTCTCGTTGCCCGGCAGAGTGCGTCGGGTACGGAAGGGATTGACAGCCGGGTCGAAGCCATTGCCGCGCGCGGCCAGGGTGCGCTGGCGCGCGCCGTTTTCGATGGCCACCGCCCGGCGCAACAGCGCCGTGGCTTCACCGACCTTGCCCAGCGCCCGATAGATGCGCGCGGCTTCGGTCAGCGTGGCGGGGTCGGTGCTGTCGAGCTTGCCGACCTGCTCCAGCAGATTGATCGCATAGTCGTTCTCGCGCGCCTGCATGGCTGTATCCGCCGCGCCCAGCAAGACATTGACGTCGCGCGGATTGCGCGCGGCCAGCGGCTTGTAGAGCGCCAGGGCACGGGCGTTGTCGCCGGCGGCATTGAACATGCGGGCCAGCGCCGAGACGGCACCGACATCGCTGGGGCGCTGCGAGAGGGCCGGGACCAGCGTGTCGTAGGCTGCGGCCAGGTCGCCGCCCTCGCGCAGGCGTTCGGCCTGGCGCACACGGTACAGGAAGCGCAGGTCGTCGTATTGCTTGCGGGTGCCCACGTCCATGTTCTGGTTCTGCAAGGCCGTCAGTACGCCGTAGACCTGGGCATCCTCACCGGCCTTGAGCAGAACCGAGGCGTATTGCAGGCGGGTGCCGATGGTCGGCGTGGCCGGTGGCGCGATGAGCGGCTGCATCAGCGCCAGCGCGCGTGGGGTGTCACCGGCGTCGACATAGGCCGAGGCCAGCGTGCCGGTACGTTCGGCATTGCCGGCTGCATCGGGCTGCACGCGGTCCAGCAGGGCCAGGGCTTCCTGACGCTGACCGGTCTTGACCAGCTCGGTGGCATGGCCGACCTGGATGGTCAGCGTGACCTGGCGCATCAGCTCGGTCATGGCGGCGGTGCGACGGGCCTCGGGGATGCGCCTCAGCGTGTCCTGCGCATCTTGCCACTGCGCCATCTCCACCGAGAGCAAGGCACTGGCGTAGAGCGCATCGACGTTGTCGCGATGCGCGCGGGTGAAGTCGTCGATGGTCACGCGTGCCTGGCGCGACTGACCGGACTTGACATAGAGGCGCGCCAGATCGAAGGTGGTCCAGACATTGTCGGGGTCGTTGCGTACGGCTTCGCGCATGGCCTCCAGGGCGGCATTGAGGTCTCCGCGCTGTTCGGCCAGGTTGGCCTGCTGAGTGGCGCGCAGGGCGCGCAGGCGGCCCTGGTCGCCGAACTCGGCCTGCTGCTGCGGGGTGAGCTTGTCGAGCAGGCGCAGCGCTTCGTCGGCACGGCCGCTTTGCGAGAGCACGTTGACCAGCCCGCGAATGGCGCCCACCTGGGCCGGCTGCACCGCCAGCACCTGGCGATAATGGCCGGCGGCAGCCTCCAGTCGGCCGGCCGTGGCTTCGATGTCGGCAATGGCCACCAGGCCGTCGGTATTGTTCGGATCCAGGCGCAGGGCCTGGGTCAGTGCATCTTGCGCCTGGGCGCTCTGGCCGCGTGCCTGCAAGTCGCGGCCGCGCTGGATCAGCAACCAGTAGCGCACACTTTGCAGCGCCTTCTTCCAGCCGCTGCCGCCCCTGGCGACGGCGCGCGCGAGCAGCGGTTCGGCCTCGGCCAGGCGGTTCTGCTGCTGACGCACCACGCCCAGGCCACCGAGCGCATCGGCTTCATCGGGATGGGTGGAAAGACGCTCCTGGAAGGCTTTTTCGGCTTCCTGCAGATCGCCCTTCTCGAGCGCCTGCAAGCCGCGCGAGAGCACCGTGGGCGTCTGCGCGGCGGCCACCTGCGCCCGGCCCTTGGCCAGCAGATCGCGGATGTCCTTGTCGTCCGGATGCACCTTGAGGAAGTCCTCGAACAGCGGCACCTGCGCCGGTGTCGGCGGCCCCAGCCAGGTCAGTGCCAGACGCCAGCTTTCATCGGCATCACCGGCGATGTCCACCTGCTTGGTCAGGCGCGAAAGTACGCGGATGCCTTCCACCCGGGTGTCTTCATGGCGCGCCAGCTGCTTGCCGTAGAACAGGGCCAGGATGCTGTCGCCCGGTGTCTCGCGCAACAGGCGTTCCATGCCCTTGCGTGCCTCCGGCCAGCTGGCATCGTTGAAGGCCAGGTTGTTGTAATACTCGCGGCCCACCGACCCCGAAGGGGTGAGGCCGTTGAACATCTTGCGGAAGGTATCGGTGGCGCGGTCACGCTCGCCGGCATCGACCAGGCGCCGCGCTTCGGCCAGCAGGGCCTGGTTTTCCGGGCGCGCCAGGGCGATGTCCTGCGCCAGCTGGCGGGCCTGCCAGGGCTGGGGCGAGAGTGCCTGCAGGCGTTCCAGATAGTCGTTGGCCTGCTGTGGTCGGTTCTGCTTGACGCCGATCAGACCCATGCCGTACAGCGCATTGACCTGGGACTTGTCCAGCTGCAGCACCTTCTGCCACACCTCGGCGGCGCGCTGGTTGTTGTTGCGCGCCTGCCAGTACTGGCCCTGCTCCACCAACTGGGCCTCGATCTCCGCGGACTCGGCCAGGACCGGTGCGGCATGGGCCCCCAGCAGCGCGGTCAGCACTCCGATGGCTAGCGTGGTACGGCGCGTGCGCATGACTTCTCCCAGGACAGATTGAGTGTTCCGTCATCGCGGAACTGGTATCGCTTCTCGGCCCATCCGATTCCGAACAGGCCCAGCATGACGTTGTAGTAAAGGATTTCAGGTTGCGCGCTGGGTTGCGCCAGTCCGCTTTCCAGTTGCTGTGCGGCGCGCGCCTGCCATTGCGCGGCCAGGGTGGTTTCCCCCTTGGCCTGCAGGTAGGGGACCAGGGCCGCGCCAAACCCGAAGGGCCCCTGGCCTTCGGCCACGCCGGTGGTCACGGCCACCTTCTCGGGCGCAGCGCCGGTGGCGAGGATGCGTTGGCGCATGCCGTCCAGTGCGGCCAGCAGCGCGGCGGCATCAGGGTCGCGCGGCGAGGTCATGCCGGCCCACAGGTAGACACGAATGGCGTCATAGCTGCCCAGCTCGCCCTTGGCCGGATCGACCATGAACTGACCAGCCTGTACCGCCGTCATCTTGTAGCCGACCCAATCGGCCACGAAACCCTTGGGGCTGGTGGCCTGGATCATGCGCACGGTATTGCTGGCGATCTGCTGCCAGGGCCCCTTGGGGCGCTCCTTGTGCAGTCGGCGCAGCAGCGGCAGCGGCAGATAGCTGGGATTGAGCGTCCAGACCTGGTTGTGCTGGTTGAAGCCCTGCGGTCCCGGCAACACCATCTTGCCCAGGCCCGGCAGGTCCACCACCAGGCGCGCTTCGATGCTGTCGAGCAGGCGCCGGGCATCGCTGCGGTAGGTCGGGCGCTGCCACAGGCGTGCGCCTTCCAGCAGGGCGTAGACGATCCACAGGTCGGCATCGGAAGCCGAATTGGCATCCTGCAATTGCCACCTGCCATCGGCGCCCTGCCCCCACAGCCAGCCCGGCAGGCGGTTGGCGGCATCGGCGCCCATCATGTTGTCGCGGGTCCAGCTCCAGATCTGCTCGAAGCGTTGTGCATCGTTGGCGATCAGCGCCAGCAACAGATTGTAGGACTGACCTTCGGAGGTGGTGTGATTGGGCAGCAGGCTGGAATGCAGGACCCGTCCATCGGGCTGCACGTGGCCGCTGGCCCAGGCTTGCCAGGCCGGCCAGTCCGTGACTGCACACGCGGAGGACGCGGGTGCGGCCTCAACCACGCCGGCTACGCCACCGAGCGCCAGCGCGGCCATGGCCTTGACCAGGCTGCGGCGTCGAAATTGAAACGACAGCTCAGGCATTGAGACGCTTTCTCGCCTTGGCGCGCAGGGTCAGGTAGGCCAGGCCGCCGAGCATCAGGATGCCACCGGCAATGAGCACGAACATGGCCAGGACGTGGCGCGACAGCCACCAGCGCAGCATGCGCAGCGGTGACATGCTGCCCGTGAAATACTGTTCTTCAGCCAGCAGCGGATCGATGGTGGTGCCGCGTACGGCCACCAGGCTGCCCTGGATGGTCTCGGCTTCGGGATCCTTGCTGGCCATGGCCGCGAGGATCTGGTCCAGGCCCGTGGCGTCGCCACCGGCCAGCACCACGACGCTGCGACCACTGTCGAGCGGTGACTCGAAACCGGTCAGATAAGAGGTCGGTTCGCCGCCCGTGAAGGCCAGTGCCAGGCGCGCACGGCGCTTGGCCTGGTCATCGTCGGCGAGCTTGAGCCAGCTGCGTACGCGCAGGGCGAAATCACCCACATCGAAGCGCTGCTTGTCCCCCGTCACCGCCGCCGGCAGATGATCGGCCCACTGCTTGAGCAATGGCTGGTTCTGGCCCGAGGCCAGTACCAGCAGGTCGCGCGAGGCGACCTTGTCGACCTGGGCGGCCTGGGTCACCACCACGCCCGTGGCGGGGTATCCGGTGGCACTGCCGAAGCGGCCCAGCAGCGTCAGGTAGGCAGCGAGATCGTCGGTGCTGGCATTGTCGGGCAACACCACGGCCGACTCCGAGAGATCGGCCATGCGCGTGAAGGGGAAACCGGCATCCTTGAACACGCCCAGGTTGGGCATGGCCATGAAGTGATCGTAACCGCGCAGGTCGATGGTGGAATCGGGATCGATGCTGCCGCGCACGTTGTCGATGATGATGTCCTGACATTCGCCCTGCTTGACGAAGTCATACATGTAGCGCAGTTGCAGGCGCGATTGCGGACCGGCCAGGTTCAGCGGCAGGCGCAGATCCATCTCGCGCGTGAGGGCCTCATCCTTGATCGAAGCCAGCAGGCTCTTGTCCAGCTTGTCCTTGGGCAGCAGGATGTCGGACTTGATCAGGCCATCATTGAAGCTGACCAGGAAGGACGAGTTGGTGGACTTGGGCTGGGGCGTATAGCGATAGACCAGTTTCAGCTTCGCGCCATCCTGGCGCCAGTTGGAGAGAGCCGGCGGGAAATTGAGGGGGATGGTGATCTCGCCGGGGTTGTAGCCGGACACGTTGAGGCGCTTGGGATCGATCAGTTCGGAGAGCTTGACCGCGCGATCGGTGGGCAACCAGTTGGGCGCGTCATACGGCTGGCGCGGCGCCAGCGGCTGCAGCTTGTCGATCACTGCCGAGCTGCCCGAGAGGCCCTTGCTGCCCAGCGCCAGCGCGGCGGCAGCCTGCCTGAGTTCGCCCACGTTGCGACCGGACACCACCAGCAGCTTGCCATTGGCATCATTCGGATTGGGCAGCACGGTCAGCGTCGGCCCCTTGGGGGCGGCCACCTCGAGTCCGGCCACACTGGTGGGGGCCTCGCCGGCCACCATCACCACGGCATTGCCGCGCGGCGGCAAGGCATTGATCTGCACCGGGAAACGCGCGCCGCGATAAGCGGCCAGCGCGCCGAACCAGGAAGAAAGCGTACCCGCCGCTTCCAGCGTACCGTTGTCAGGGTTCCCCGCGAAGACGAAGGGCAGACTCAGCATGCGGATGTCGCGCCGGTCGAAGAAGGGCAATGGCATCTGCGCCAGGTCATCCTTCTGCGGCAAGGGCGTGGTCTGCAGGTCCAGCGTGGAGCCATTGGCCACGCGCGCCCACAGGCTGGAATGCAGGGGATCCTCGCAGCCCATGGTGTAGTGGCCGATGAATTGCAGGCTCAGCCGATTGAATTCGGTAATGAGCTTGGGCGGGATGTCGACCTTGGCGGTCTGCATGCTGCCCGAGCCTTCCTTGGGCAGCGGGATGCTGCCGGCCACCACGTCGTTGACCATCACGTTGATCTGCGAGAGGTCCGGCAGCAAGGCCGGGGAATAGGTGTAATACAGCGTCACGTGGGCGCCGGTGGTCACCAGCGAGACCGGCACGTCGAAGTTGAGGCTGTCGGTAGCGTCCACGCCATGCAGGTTCATGGAGCCATTGCGCCCCAGCTGCTTGAAGGTGAACACGTAAGGGTCGCCGGCTACCGGAACCGGTGCGGGCAGGCCGGGCGTGGCCGCACTCGCGGGACTGCCAGCAGAGGCCGCCAGCACCGGCAGCGGCAGGCTGCCGGCGGTCATCACCGCCGCCAGCATCAGACACAGGGAGCGTTGGCGCAACAGGGCGCGCTGCGCTTGAGGCTGCTTCGTTTTCATTATTGTTTTTCCAGAGTGTTATCCATGGCAGGTGCGGGAGCTGCCGATGAGGCGGAGGCTGCTGCTGCCGAGGCAGGCGCGCGTGCTTCGGCGGGCCGGCGGCGCAGCTGGATCGCCAGCGCCTTGAACATTTGCCGGATACCATTCATGCCGATGCCGGCCACTTCGCGCAGGGCCTTGAGCGGGGTATCGGGACGGCTCTTGCCCCAGTTGTTGGCCCAGATGTCGGCGCGCGAAAAGGTCAGGCGCACCAGTTCGCTTTGCTGGCGCAGCGTCAGTTCGTGGAACTGCGCACCGACCATGTCGTTGCGGCTGAACACCACCACTGCCGGGAACACTTTCTCCTGATCATTGCGGAACAGCGTGACCTCGATGCGGGCATTGCGCGCGATGGTCGCCCCGGCCGGCAGGCGCAGGCCGATGCCTTTCTGCGAGAAGTCCAGCGTAGTGCCTTCGATGAGGCTGCCATCATCGCACTTGATGCGCACCGGCAGCTCGGCCGCCACGCGCGGCTCGCTGCGCACCTGGCGGGTTTCGGAGGCGACGGCCATGGCAGCACTGCTGATGATGACGTTGTAGAGCGTCCACGCCATGTTGATGAGGATGGTGGTCACGGCATTGGGGTCGCCGTGGATCAGTTGCCAGATGCCGAAGCCCAGGCCGGCCACGTTCAGCGCCAGCAGCAACATGTAGGGACGCGCCAGCTTCCAGTCGAAATGATCGTCGGTGATGATGCCGCCCTTGTCGGTGACGTTGAAGCCGCCCAGCTTGGGATTGATCAGCGCCAGCAGCACCGGCCCCAGGATGTACCAGGCCAGTACGGTCTCGTAGACCTCGTTCCAGAAGGAATGGCGGAAGCGTCCCTGGATGCGCGAGTTGGTCAGGCTGGCGTGCAGCACGTGGGGCAGCACGTAGGCCGTGATCATCAGCGCCGAGGCGTGGAAGATATGGGCACCGAAGAACAGGTAGGTCAGCGGCGCGGTCAGGAAGATCAGGCGCGGCAAGCCATAGAAGAAGTGCAGCATGGCGTTGAGATAGCACAGCCGCTGGCCCAGTCGCAGCTCGCGTCCCTTCAAGGGATTGTCCACCCGGAAGATCTGCGCCATGCCACGCGCCCAGCGCACGCGCTGGCGGATGTGGCGCGCCAGGTTCTCGGTGGCCAGGCCGGCCGCCTGGGGGATGGCGAGATAGGCGGTGTTGTAGCCGGCGCGGTTCATCTTCAGCGCCGTGTGAGCGTCCTCGGTCAGGGTCTCGGTGGCGATGCCGCCGATTTCCGTCAGGGCAGTGCGGCGCATGACGGCGCAGGAGCCGCAGAAGAAGGCGGCATTCCACAGGTCATTGCCATCCTGCACCAGACCATAGAACAGCTCGCCCTCGTTGGGCACCGAGCGGAAGGTGTTGAGGTTCTTCTCGAAGGGATCGGGCGAGAAGAAGAAGTGCGGCGTCTGCAGCATGGCCAGCTTGGGGTCCTTGTAGAACCAGCCCATGCAGATCTGCAGGAAAGAACGCGTCGGCACGTGGTCGGCATCGAAGATGGCGACGAATTCGCCATCGGTGACCTTGAGCGCTTCGTTGAGATTGCCGGCCTTGGCATGCTTGTTGTTGGAACGGACCAGATAGTTCACGCCGATGTTGTCGCAGAACTCGCGGAATTGCTCACGTCGGCCATCATCGAGCACGTGCACGCGCAGCTTGTCCTGGGGCCAGTCGATGGCCTGGGCGGCGAAGATGGTCAGCGAGACGATGTCCAGCGATTCGTTGTACGAGGGAATGAAGATATCCACCGTCGGCCATTGCGAGGGCGGCATGGTCAGCATCTGCGGCTTGCGGCGCAAGGGCCAGGCAGTCTGCAGGTAACCCAGCGTCAACACCAGCAGGGAATACATTTCGGCGGCCAGCAGGCCATAGCCGAAGACGATGTCCAGCCAGCTTTCAAAGGCCAGCGTGGAGGTGATGCGCCAGTACATGTAGCGCATCGAGACGATCAGCGAGAGCGTGATCAGCACCAGTACCGGGAAGCGCCCCGACTGCTTGCGCAGCACCAGCGCGGCGACAAAGCAGCCGATGGCAAAGACGCACTGCGCGGTGAAATCCAGCGGCACCGAAATGATGAGCAGGGCCAGCAGCGTGGCAAACAGCATCACGGCCCATTGCACCAGGCGGCGCGGGCCGCGTGGCAGACCTTCGAGGCGCTCGCCGACGCGCTGTATCCATTGCTGCAGGCGATTGGCCGACGGGCGGGCCGAGGGCTCCTGTCCTGGTGGGTGGGGGGACAGCGTGGCGGGGGATTTCATGTCGGGCTGGCGTTGCGATGGCGATGTTGCCTGTGGTCCATGGTTCATGCGCGTGCACCTGCGGCGGCCGCCTTGAGCACAGCGGCGCGCAGCACTTCGCTGACGCCCTGCAACTGATCATAGACCGGCGAATGCCCGGCCTTGACCAGCGGATTGAAGCCGTAGGCCAGACCTTCGCTGATGGCGTGATCGAGCGCGACCACACCGGCCAGGCGCGGCCCCATCCAGCGCTTGAGGACTTCCAGCATGTCCTGGCAGAAGCTGCGGCTGCCGTCGTACTTGTTGACCACGTAGCGGCAATTGTTGCGGCCATGCAGGGCCTGGCGCATGTGCTCCAGTGCCAGGAAGGAACCGGCATCGGGCGTGACCACCGCCAGCACCTGATCGGCCGCCTGCAGGGCCTGCTCCAGATAAGGGGTCTGGCCGGCCGGCAGATCCAGCAGGACCACGTCACCCGCCTGCAATTGCAGCGCGTGCAGCTGGCGCAGCAGCCATTGGCCATCCACGCTCATCTGCCGCGCCAGCGCCGCTTCCCCGGCTGCAGCCACCACGGTATGACTCAACACCTGCGTACCGGCCGTACCGACGGCCAGGCTGCTGCGCCAGTCCCCGCTGGCGGCCGCGGCAGTCTGCCGGGCCACGGCCTCGGCACTCACGCCCAGGTGATATTGCAAGGCATTCTGCGGGTCCAGGTCGATGGCGACCACACGGCCATGACGCGCCAGGCTGCAGGCCAGCGCCGAACACAGGGTGGTCTTGCCGACCCCGCCCTTGGGCGAGACCACGGCAATCACCTGCGCCGGTGTAGTAGGCGGCACGGCCAGTTGGGGCTGGCCGGTGTCGTCATTGCTGGCGCGCTGCTGGGCTTCGCGTTCGCGCGCGGCCTCGCCCAGCATGGAGCGCAACAGGGTGGGAACGGCGGGCTCGGTGGTGGAGGCAGCTTGGACGGGAACGCTCGCAGAAGCATCGGGTGAGCCCGCAGCCGGGGTCGCGGTCGGGGCGGTCGGCGCAGGTGCCGGACGGGCAAGCGGGGCAACCGGAGCCAGCCTGGCGGCCACGGGAACGGGCGACGGTGCCGTGACGGGATCCATCACGGGCTCAATGCGTTGCAAAGAAGAAGGCACAGGGTCCGCCAGCAAGGGCGCCGCTGCGCTGGCCGCCACTACCGGTGCCGGCTCGGCCCCGGCACTGCCGTCCACCGACCCGGCTGCCGTCACGGCGGCGCCCTGCTGCGCCACCACCAGCGGCGCCTTGGGCTTGCGCGACGGCTCCTTGTAGTTGATCGCAGCCTCGATCTCGAGGTATCCGTCCACCGTTGCCCCGAACTTGCTCAGCAAGTTGGAGATATCGTTTCCCATGCTTGACTCCCTGCCCAGTCCTGCTACCGGCGGCTTTTGACCTGGTGCGCACGACCTGCCTGCAACCTTGTTAAAAAGCGGTAAGTTTCCCCATATGCTGCCATCCCCCTGCTATATTCGTTAATCCGCTCTATCGGCGGTGCGTTCCCCTCTGCCTACGGAGTGATGCTCCGTACGGACCAAGCGCAGGAATGTTGTATTTTCGACCACATTCCGAGTTGTCATTAAAACAAACAAATCCTGATACCGCAACCTTCTTCGTTGTCAAAAATGTAAAAAGCCGACAAGACACAACACTCATTTCTTGACGGGAATACATGAAGGAAGAGGCGGAATCTTACATGTCAGCGGCTCGTCTTGTCGCTTGTCAGCGACAATTTGTTCCTGCCGCGACGCGGATTTGACACACCGGCCACCTAGCCCTTTCGGCCAGATCGCCCAGCCTGTGCCGGTCAGCGCCGCACCTCCCACTTTGCAGGAAGATGTGGCGAATTTGCCCTACCCGTACCAACACCGCCTATGCTATCCATTCAAAAAAACTTGTCACTCGGGAAAAACCTGACAAGTCCGTGCAGCCCCTGCTGCACAGCGGCTACCGAGGGTCTCGGGGAGTTGCTGCCGGTGGTGAATCGAGTTGCCACCAGGCGGGTAGCAGGGCCTGCACTTCGGGTCGGCCAAAACGCTGGTCGATCAGCCACACGGTGCCGTAGTCGCTCTCGGTACGAATGACGCGGCCGGCCGCCTGCACTACTTTCTGCATGCCGGGGTAGAGGTAGGCGTAGTCGTAGCCGCAACCAAACAATTGCTCCATGCGTTGGCGCATCTGCTCGTTGACCGGATTGAACTGCGGCAGCCCGAGGGTTGCCACGAAGGCACCGATGAGGCGCTCGCCGGGCAGATCCACGCCCTCCCCGAAGGAACCGCCCAAGACCGCGAAACCGATACCCTGCCCGCCTCTTTCGAAACGGGCCAGGAAGGCATCGCGGTCGGTTTCGGACATGCGGCGCGACTGCTGCCAGGTGGGAATCTCCGGGTGCGCATGGGCGAAGGCGCCATGCGCCTGTTGCAGATAATCGAAGCTGGAGAAGAACGCCAGGTAATTGCCGGGACGCTCTGCATACTGGCGCGCCATCAGTTCGCCAATGGGCGCGATGGAGGCGGCGCGGCGCTGCCAGGTGGTGGCGATCCGGTGCGCCACCCGTATCTGCAACTGGCTGGCCTGGAAGGGTGACGCCACGTCGACCCAGGCGGTACTGGCGGGCATGCCCAGCAGATCGGCAAAGTAGTTCCACGGCGCCAGCGTGGCCGAGAACAGGATGGTGGCATGCGCGCAGGCAAAGCGTGCTCCGAGGAAGGGTGCGGGCACCACGTTGCGAATGCACAGCACGGTGTTGCGTTCATCTTCCCGCGTGAGGTCAAACAGTGAATGCGGACCGAAGGATTCGGCCAGCCTGACGAAGGCCATGGCATCGAAGTAGAAATCCCGCAGCGGCGCCTCCAGCGGCACCGCCACCTGGGCCAGGTAGTCGCTGATGGCGCCCACGCTGCCGGCGAGCGCTTCGACCAGTCTGGCCGGTGGCGCCTCCAGCACCTGATAGGGCAAGTCGGCCTTCTTGCCGGTGGCGGTCCAGGCGCGGCCCAGTCGTTCCAGCGGCTTGGCCACCGCCGGCGGGGCCACCGCGCGTGCCGCACGCAGGGCCGCGCGACTCAGTTGCGCGCTGTACATGCTACGGGCGCGGGAGACCAGGTTGTGGGCCTCGTCGGCCAGCACGCTCACGCGCCAGTCATGCGCCTGGGCCATTGCGTAGAGCATGGCGCCGCCATCGAACCAGTAGTTGTAGTCGCCGACGATGAGGTCGCTCCAGCGCGTCATCTCGCTGCCCAGGTAGTAGGGGCAGACCTGGTGTTGCAGGGCCACGCTGCGCAACTGGTCGCGATCCAGCAGCGGCTGCGTCAGACAGGCCGCGCGGGCCGCCGGCAGGCGATCGTAGAAACCCTGGGCCAGGGGACAGGAATCGCCCCGGCACAGCCGGTCGGGATATTCGCAGGTCTTGTCGCGGGCGCACAGTTCCAGCACGCGCAGCGGCAGCCTGCCGTGCTCCTTCAAGGTGGTCGCGGCATCCAGCGCCAGCTGCCGGCCCGGCGTCTTGGCGGCGAGGAAGAAGATCTTGTCCAGCCGCTGCAACGGTGCCGCCTTCAACGCCGGGAACAGCGTGCCCAGTGTCTTGCCGATGCCGGTGGGCGCCTGTGCCAGCAGGCTGCGCCGGGCCGTGTGGGCGCGAAAGACGGCCTCGGCCAGTTGCCGCTGGCCGGGACGAAAATCCCCATGCGGAAAGCGCAGGGCCTGCAAGGCCGCATCACGCGCGTGGCGATGCGCCAGTTCCTGCTCGGCCCAGCGCATGAAGCGCTCGCATTGGGCGGCAAAGAGTGCGGCAAGTTCTTCACGGCTGCGGGTCTCTTCCAGCAGCGTTTCCTGCTGGCTGCCGATATCGAAATACACCAGTGCCAGATGGATGTGCGCCAGTCCCAGCTTCTCGCACATCAGGTGCCCGTAGACGCGCAACTGCGCCCAGTGCAGGTGACGGTGGTTGTCCGGCAGGCTGGCGAGCTGACCGCGATAAGTCTTCACTTCTTCCAGCCGCGTGCGCATGGGGTCATAGCCATCGGCGCGTCCACGCACGTGCAGCGCCCCATGCTGCGCCGAAAGATTCACTTCGCTCTGGTAGCCCTGCCCGCGCCGCTGCGCCACGATGAGGTGACCGGCCATGCCTTCCCGGGCAGTCGGCGTGGGGGTGAAACGCAGGTCCAGATCGCCCGCCTTGGCGGTGAATTCGCACAAGGCGCGTACCGAGACGGTATAGCGCGGCACGCTCCTGTCCTGCACCACAACGATGGGGGGAAGGGTGGACTCGCTCATGCCGCCTGCTGGAAATTGCTCAGGGAGTAGAAGCGGTGATCGGAGACGGCGGGCATTGCGGCTGAGATGGCGTGGCGAGATGACTGTATGAATGCACAGTATATCGTGTCCTGACAAATCGCTACAGATTGGCGTGACTGCGTATGAAGGATGTGACGCGGCTGCCTCCACGCGAATGGCCGATGGCCGCTATCATGGGCGCTGCACATTCCAACATTGCTCCAGGAGACCGCCTTGCCCAAGCCTTCTACCCTCGCCTTTGCGCTGTGCGCCGCCCTGTTGGGCAGCGCGCCCCCGTTGCACGCGCAGCAGCACACGCGCCACGATGAATTCTTCTGGCTGGGTGAAATCAACAAGGCCACGGCGGTCATCAATACCGACGAAGGCTTGCTGGACAAGTCGATGACGCCGCTGTTCGTCAAGGGTATCCGCAAGGTGCTGGCCGATGGCGAGCTGCCCGGGGCCAAACGGCCGACACTGGTGATCACCTTCGAGCCGCTGCTGATCCAGGCCGCCGGCCCGCAGATCACGCTGCTGCATGCGGGGCGCTCCAGCCAGGACATGCTTTCCACCCTGCGCGCGGCCATCCTGCGCGAAGACCTGCTGACCCTGGCCAGCCAGCTCAACGCCACCACCGCCGCGCTGGTAAAGCTGGCTGCCAGCCAGCGCGACACCATCGTGCCCAACTACACCAATGGCGTGGCCGCGCAACCCAACAGCTACGGTCACTACCTGCTGGGCTTCGCGGCCGCACTGGACCGCGACGCCCAGCGTCTGCGCGAAGCCTATGTGCGCCTGGACCGCTCGGCCATGGGGACCACCGTCCTCAATGGCACCAGCTGGCCGCTGAACCGCCAGCGCATGGCGGACTACCTGGGCTTTGCGGCCATTGTCGACAACGCCTATGACGCCGCGCAGCTGTCGCCGGTGGATGCCCCGGTGGAAGTGGGCGCCCTGGTCTCGTCCATCGCCCTGCATGCGGGCGCCTACATTCAGGACGTGATGACGCAATATGCCCAGCCGCGTCCATGGATCCTGTTGCAGGAAGGCGGCGCCAATACCTACGTGTCCTCGGCCATGCCGCAGAAACGCAATCCGGGCCTGCTCAACGGCACCCGGCGCGATGCCTCGCGGGTCATTGCCGATGGCATGGGCGTGCTCATCGTGGCGCACAACCTGCCGCCCGGCATGAGCGATGCCAAGGATGTCAAACCCAACAAGGAGATGGTGCTCAACACGGTCAAGGTACTGAAGAACTGGGAGAGCATTCTGGGGGCGCTGGTCATCGATCCCAAGCGCGCGCTGGAAGAACTCAACAGTGACTGGACCGCATCCCAGGAGCTGGCCGATGTGCTCATGCGCAAGTACAAGCTGCCGTTCCGGGTGGGTCACCACTTTGCCTCGGAGGTGGTGGAGTATGCCAAGGCCAACGATATCCGTCCGCTGGATTTCCCTTATGACCAGGCGCAGCGCATCTATCACGAAGCGGTGCTCAATTCGGAATTCCCGCAGAGCCTGCCGATGTCGGAACAGGAATTTCGCAGCACGCTCGATCCCGTGGCCATCGTGCGCAATCGCGCGACCGTCGGCGGTCCGCAGCCGGCCGAGATGGATCGCATGCTGCGCGAAGCCACGGCAAGAGTGGCGCAACAGGACGCCTGGATCAAGGCGAGACAGCAGCACATTGCCGGCTCGCTGCAAAAGCTGGATGCAGATTTTGATCGGATGGCGGT
This sequence comes from Herbaspirillum sp. FG34, assembly GCF_057809315.1. NCBI lineage: Bacteria > Pseudomonadati > Pseudomonadota > Betaproteobacteria > Burkholderiales > Oxalobacteraceae > Herbaspirillum > Herbaspirillum sp. FG34. The sequence continues at coordinate 387,505 of NZ_JBMDJS010000001.1, forward strand.
GGCGGCGGGCGTGAAGTAAGGCGGGCGGTGCGGCCCTGACGAAACATCGATTGCCCCCCCTGACGTGCGGAGCTCCCAGTGAATAATGGACGGGGTCTGTATGCGGACGGCAATTCACGGGCGGTGACCGTGGATGGCAGCTACAACATCACCGGCACCAGCGGGCCTGAAGTCACCGTCAACATCAACAATACCGCGACAGGCACAGTGGAGGCCTATCAGGCGGCCATTCGCGTCATCAACTACTACGGCCTGGCGCAGGCCAGCAATGCCGGCAGCGCACATTCGACCACGGCACAGGCACTGGTTGCGTGGTCGCAGGCTGGCAATACGACCATCAGCAACAGCGGCACCGCCACCGCGGGCAAGCTGGTCTCGGGGTCCGCCGGTACCGCGGGTTTCTCCGCCATGCGGGCAGCGGTGGACTATGTCGGTGACATCACCAATAGCGGCGGCGCAACGGCGACAGCCAACAGTGACGTTGCCATCGTCGCCCACACCCCCCAAGGCAATGCCAGCATCACCAATGCCGGACAGGTAAGCGGCAAGGCCGGCGTGGCCATGACCAGCGGCGCCGGTCTGGGCAACGACAGCATCAACGACACCTCGGCATCGGCCAGCAACACGATCACCGGCAATGCCAGTCTGACCAACAGCGGCACCATCAGCGGTGTGGACTATGCTGCCTATCTGGATTCCTCCGCCAACAACATCAGCAACAGCGGCACCATCCGTTCCCAGGGCAAATCGCTGATCCTCAGTGGGGGCGCCAGCACCATTGCCAATACCGGCACGCTGGCTGGCGACATCGAGAACACGGCGGCCGCCGCGCTCACCATTTCCGGGGCAAGCGGTTCGGGCTTGGGCGTGCTCACGGGCTACAACAACGGCATCGGCACCATCACCAGCAATGCCGCAGACGTGGTACTGAGCTCGGGCAACCTGCTGCTCAATGACCATATCAATGCCGGCACACATACGGTGAACAACAGCGGCAGTCAGCTGCAGATCAACAATCGTCTGGACATTACCGGCAACTACACGCAAGCGGCCGCTGCCGGATTGATCCTGGGCGTGGCCAATGGCGCCACCACCAATGGCAACAGCGGTGATAGCGGCTACGGTTCCCTGCAGGTCGATGGCAATACGACGCTGGCCGCCGGCACCACCATCTCGCTCAAGAAACTGGACAGCGCGTATTCCTTTGCGCGCGGACAGCGCTATGTGGCCATCTCCACCAGTGGCACCACCAACTATGATCCCGCCAACCTGAACTATGTGGCCAGCGGCTTCACGGTCAGCGGTGCCAATGTCATCGATAACGGCCGCACGGCACTGGTGCTGAGTCTGGGCGATGCCGTCAATCCCGCCACCACCAGCAATGCGCAATCCGCCTTCAACGGGCTGATCAACTACGGCGGTGCCAACCAGCGTTTGCTCAACGTGCTCAACGCCGCTCTGGCACTGGGCTCGACGAGCGAGGCCAACAAGGCGGGTGCGCAACTGAGTCCGGCGGCCGGGACGGTGGCGGCCAACCAGGCGGTCTCCAGTGCGACCAATAAAATTGTCGACGTCATTTCTGCGCACGTTGATGGTTTGCGCGTGGCGCAAGCCGGCAGCGGCTCCGGCATCGCCACCGGCGAATCCGCGAGTCACTGGGCCTGGTGGGGGCAAGCACTGGCCGGAAGCGCCCGGCAGAGCATGCGCGATAACGTCAGCGGATTTCACGCCAGCTACAGTGGCCTTCTGATGGGCGTGGATCGCAGCGTGGAAGAGCGCTGGCGCGTCGGCGCGCTGGCCAGCTACGTCAGCAACTCGGTCGTGGGCCGCGATGACAACGCCGGCAGTTCTTCTCACGTGGATTCCTACGGGGCGATGGCCTACGCCGGCTACACGGCTGACCGGTGGTATGCCGATGCCAGCATCGGTGTCATCAAGCATCATTACGATACGGCACGCGTCATTGATTTCACCGGTTTCTCCAGTATTGCCAGCGGGCGTTTCCAGGGACTGCAGAACATCGTGTCATTGGAAGCGGGTCTGCCTGTGCGTCTGGACCAGATGTGGTCCCGTACCACGTTGACCCCCATCGGCAAGATCAGCTACAGCAATCTGCGCCAGGATGCCTATACCGAAACCGGCGGCAACGGTGCGGCGCTGCGGGTAGACGGGGTATCGGCCAATTCGCTCAAGAGCGAAGTGGGGCTCAAGCTGGAGCGCATGGTCGACACAGCCTATGGAGAATTGTCGCCAGCCATTCAGATTGGATGGCGCCACGAGTACCGCAGCAATGCGCTGCGCACGATTTCAAGCTTTGCTGACGACACCACCGGAACCTCCACCTTTGTCAGCAGCGGCGCCACGGCGCTGCGCGACAGCGGAGTATTCGCCTTGAGCGCCACGCTCGTCAATCGGCAGAATCTGACGATCACGGCACGCTACACGATGGAAGTCGCGCCAGGTTATACGGCCCAGACCGGGGATTTGCGCTTGCGTTATCAATTCTGATCAGCGGGTGCTGTGCGGCGTTTTTTGCGGAGAACCATGAAGGCGATTCCCGGATTGATCCGCATCCCGGGGACTCTCAGACTTTTCTGCCCGCTTTGGGATCCCGAGGCCGGTTCACATTCAATCTGCCAGATGCGCCGTCGCCCTTGGAGCCTGTTCACGCTTGACGGCCAGGGAAACAATATCCGCAAAAAACACCCCGCCGGGCCGGGGAGCCAAGACGGGGTGAAAGGTTTGCAGACGACCGGGGGGAGCGTCGCAAACACGGCAAATTACTGACTTGCGCCAACGAAATGGGTCGGTGGTGTGCGCCTCACGTTCTGCTGGCGCTGGCAGGTGGATGCCAGCCTCCTCCCAGGGACTTGAAGGTCAGCACGACCGCGCGCGCGGCTTCAGCACGTGCCTGGATTTGCGCATCGGCGGAGCGCAGCACGCTCTGGTCGGCCTGCAACACATCAATCATGCTCACGCTGCCCCTGTGGTAGGCAGCAATGACAGAGGCACGAGATTGCTCAAGTGAGTGCACGCTCTGGAGCAAGAACGCTGCCTGCTCTTCCCTGCGGGTCAAGGTGGAAATGGCGTTCTCGACGTCCTCTGTGGCTTTGATCGCTGTCAGACGATAAGCTGCCAGCATTTCAGCTTCCTGTCCTTTTGCCTGCTCAATCTGGGCATTGATGCGACCAAAGTCAAACAAGCGCCAGCGCAATCCCAACGCGCCACTGGCCTGGCTTGCGCCGGAGCTAAAGAGGTTGCCACTGGAAACCGAGGTGGCGCTGCCAATAAGGCCCGACAGCGACAGCTTGGGGTAATACTCCGCCATGGCGACGCCGATACGGGCATTGGCAGAGACCAGTCGATACTCTGCGGCGATGACGTCCGGTCTGCGTCGCAGCAGTTGCGCGGGGGCGCCGATATCACCAAGCTGCGGGGACTGCGGAATGCTCCCCGCTTGTTTCAGTTCGGAGCCATACGTACCCGGCGGCGCGCCCAGCATTACATCCATGGCATTCATCGCCACATCCAGCGCGGTGACCAGTACCGGGACGGCAGCCTGCGACTGGGCCAGGCCAGCGTCGATCTGTCTGACCTGCATCGACGCCAGCAAGCCACGTTCCAATAGTCGTCGGCTCAGATCCAGCAATGCCTGCTGGGTACGTACCTGCTCGCGCGCATTCTGCAGGCGCTCCTGCAAGCCGCGAATGCTGATGTAGGTATCGGCGACCTGAGCCGCCACCGCCAGCTCGACAGCGGCCATTGCGGCCTCGGAGGCCTGGTAGTCGGCCAGCGCGGCCTCTTTGCCGCGACGCAGGCCGCCGAAGATGTCCAGTTCCCAGCTGGCATCGAGGTCCGCAGAATACGCATGGCCATCGCGGTCAAAACCGGGCTGGGAGTTGAGGATCTGTCCCAGTGGCGTCTGGACTGACTGGTACGCCCGCGCAGCCTGAGCGCTCACTCCAGCCGAAGGCAACAGCGCCGCATTGGCAGCACCCACGGCTGCCTGCGCTTGCTGCAGGCGTGCCCTGGCCTGCGCCAGATCGAGGTTTTGCTGCAAGGCCAAAGACACCAGGCGCGTCAATTGCGGATCGCCGAAACGGGTCCACCATTGACCCAGATCCGCCAGGCTCGGAGCGCTGCCACTGGGCTTTTGCAACAGGCTCCGGGTCTGATAGTGATCCGGCAATGCGGTGGCAGGTCGGACATAATCCGGGCCGACAGAGCAGGCTGACACCGTGCCCGCAGCCAGCAGTGCGAAAAGGGAACGCTTGAGCAACATGATCCAGTATCCGTGGAAGTGATGTGTTGTGACCATAATACCAATTGGTCACACTTTGTTCAATCACGAATCTTGGCGTAAGCTATCGCCATGAACAAGCCCCATACCTACCCGGTGTCCGCCCGGGGGCCCGTGGACCATGAAGTCCGGGACCAAATCGTTAACGCTGCTACCGAGCACTTCAGCCGCTATGGTTACGAAAAAACCACAGTATCCGACCTGGCCAAGGCCATTGGCTTCTCCAAGGCATACATCTACAAGTTCTTCGAGTCCAAGCAGACCATCGGCGAGATGATCTGCGCCAATTGCCTGCGTCAGATCGAAGCCGAGATCCGCGAAGCCGTGGCGCAGACAGATCTTGCGCCGGAAAAGCTGCGTCGCATGTTCAAAACCTCCACAGAGGCAAGCCTCAAGCTGTTTTTCCAGGATCGCAAGCTCTACGAGATTGCCGCGGCCGCCGCCACGGAGAACTGGCAGTCAGTGATTGCCTACGAAGAACGCATTCAAAAGCTGTTGCAAGACGTCTTGCAGGCCGGGCGACAGAGCGGTGAATTCGAACGCAAAACGCCTCTGGACGAGATCGTCAAGGCGATCTACCTGGTGATGCGCCCCTACCTGAACCCCTTGCTCTTGCAACACAGCTTCGATTATGTCGAGGCGGCACCGTTACACCTGTCCAGTTTGGTGCTGCGAAGTTTGTCACCGTGACATATCTTCCACATTCTTTTGTGACCATTGACTGAATTGGTCACAAGTATCAAAATGAAGGTCCAATTACTTCGTCGATGGGACTTTCATGCTCCGGCGCCGCTTCGTTACCTCCACCCTTCTCTGTGCATTCCCCTTTGCGCTGGCCGCCTGCGGCGACAAAGCGGCATCTGACCCGCGCACCGAGGCGCCCTTGGTGCGCGCCGCCACGGTCACAGGTGTTACTCCGGCATCACGTTCATTCACCGGCACCGTCGCTGCACGGATACAGAGCGATCTGGGCTTCCGTGTCTCCGGCAAGGTGCTGGAACGACTTGTGGACGCCGGGCAAACCGTCAAGCGCGGCCAGACGCTCATGCGCCTTGACCCCGTCGATCTGAAACTTGCAGCTCAGGCGCAACGAGAAGCCGTCGCTGCTGCGCGGGCACGCGCCGAGCAGAGCGCGCAAGATGAGGCGCGTTACCGCGACTTGCGGGGAACGGGGGCAATCTCGGCCTCAAGCTACGATCAAATCAAGGCAGCGGCGGATGCAGCGAAAGCCCAACTGAGCGCTGCCGAAGCGCAGGCTGTCGTTGCACGCAATGCGAGCGGCTATGCGGAATTAATTGCCGATAGCGATGGGGTGGTCATGGAAACGCTCGCCGAGCCCGGGCAGGTAGTCAGCGCCGGGCAGACTGTCGTGCGCCTGGCGCGCGCCGGGCAACGCGAGGCCGTGATCCAGCTGCCCGAGACCCTGCGCCCGGCAATCGGCTCGACCGCGCAGGCCAGGCTCTTTGGCAAAACGGGGCCAGGCGTTCCGGCCAGGCTTCGCCAGCTCTCCGATGCGGCTGATCGGCTTACCCGAACTTTCGAGGCCAGATATGTGCTCGACGGTGAATTGGGCAAAGCGCCGCTGGGCAGTACGGTCACCATCCAGATTGCCAATGGGCTAGCCTCCACACAAGGCCGTCTGCAGGTCCCCATCGGCTCCGTCTTCGATGGGGGCAAGGGGCCGGGCGTTTGGCTCATCAGTGGCAAGCCCGAAAAGGTGTCTTGGCGGGCTGTAAGGATCGAGCATCTGGGTGAGGACAGTGCCCAGATTTCCGGGCCGCTCAAATTGGGCGACCAGATCGTGGCGTTGGGTGCACACCTCTTGCAGGAAGGTGTGCAGGTTCGAGTCAGTGCTCAACCGGACATGGCTGCGCAAGGAGAGCGTCCGTGAGCGAAGGCCGATTCAACCTGTCAGCACTCGCGGTGCGCGAGCGCTCCATTACCCTGTTTCTGATTTTGCTCATTACTGGTGCCGGCATCCTTGCATTCCTTCAGCTCGGGCGTGCAGAAGATCCGCCCTTTACGATCAAGCAGATGACGGTCATCACGGCATGGCCCGGCGCAACCGCACAGGAAATGCAGGATCAGGTTGCAGAGCCGCTGGAAAAGCGGATGCAAGAGCTGCGGTGGTACGATCGGACGGAGACTTACACCCGTCCCGGTCTGGCCTTCACCATGGTTGTGCTGCGCGATAGCGCCCCACCGTCTGAAGTACAGGAGGAGTTCTATCAGGCGCGCAAAAAGCTCGCCGATGAGGCCAAGAAGCTGCCGGCCGGGGTCATCGGGCCGATCGTCAATGACGAATATGCCGATGTGACCTTCGCGCTCTTTGCACTCAAGGCCAAAGGCGAGTCTCAGCGTCTGATGGTGCGTGATGCGGAAACCTTGCGGCAGCAACTGCTGCATGTTCCCGGGGTAAAGAAAGTCAATATCATTGGAGAGCAGTCCGAACGCATCTTCGTGTCGTTCTCGCATGATCGTCTTGCCACCTTGGGGATCACGCCTCAGGACATCTTTGCGGCACTCAATGCGCAGAACGTTTTGACTCCCGCCGGGGCAATTGAAACCAAGGGGCCGCAAGTCTTCCTGCGCGTCGATGGCGCATTCGACAAGCTGGAGAAGATCCGGCAAACACCGATCAGCGCCAGGGGGCGCACACTGAAGCTTGCGGATGTGGCTACGGTCGAGCGCGGCTATGAGGATCCCGCCACCTTCCAGGTGCGCAGCAACGGCGAACCGGCGCTGCTCCTCGGGGTCGTGATGCGCGATGATTGGAACGGCCTGGAGCTCGGAAAGGCACTGCAATCGGAAGTCTCCAAGATCAACAAAAGCCTCCCCCTGGGCATGTCTCTGACGAAGGTGACCGATCAGTCGGTCAATATCAGTTCGGCAGTGGACGAATTCATGGTCAAGTTCTTCGTCGCGCTACTTGTCGTGATGGTGGTCTGTTTCCTCAGCATGGGCTGGCGCGTGGGTATCGTGGTCGCGGCCGCGGTACCTCTGACGCTGGCGGCGGTGTTCATCATCATGGCGGCTACCGGAAAGAACTTCGACCGCATCACGCTGGGCTCGCTGATTCTGGCGCTGGGCCTGCTGGTGGACGACGCCATCATCGCCATCGAAATGATGGTCGTGAAGATGGAGGAAGGCTATAGCAGAATCGCCGCTTCAGCCTATGCGTGGAGTCATACGGCAGCGCCCATGCTCTCCGGTACGCTGGTCACGGCCATCGGCTTCATGCCCAATGGGTTCGCACGTTCCACGGCTGGCGAATACACCAGCAACATGTTCTGGATTGTCGGCATCGCGCTGGTCGTTTCCTGGGTAGTTGCGGTCGCGTTCACGCCATATCTTGGCGTGAAGATGCTTCCTGACATCAAGCGCGTAGAGGGTGGACATGAAGCCATCTACAACACCCGCAACTACAATCGCTTCCGGCAGGTACTGAGGCGTGTCATCGCCCGCAAATGGTGGGTGGCCGGTGCAGTGGTGGGGACATTCGTACTGGCCGTTGTCGGCATGGGACTGGTCAAAAAGCAGTTCTTCCCGACATCAGACCGGCCCGAGGTACTTGTCGAAGTGCAGATGCCGTATGGCACTTCGATTGAGCAAACCAGTGCGGCGACGGCGAAGGTGGAAGCCTGGCTGGCCAAGCAGGCGGAAGCGAAGGTTGTTACATCCTACATCGGCCAGGGCGCTCCGCGCTTCTTCCTTGCGATGTCGCCAGAATTGCCTGATCCGTCGTTCGCCAAGATTGTAGTACTCACCGGTAACGAAAAAGAGCGCGAGTCGCTCAAATACCGGCTGCGCCAGGTAATCGCCGACGGCCTGGCACCGCAGGCGCGGGTACGCGTGACTCAGATCGTTTTCGGCCCGCCTTCTCCGTTCCCGGTGGCCTTCCGCGTGATGGGGCCCGACCCCGACCAGCTGCGCATGATCGCAGCGCAGGTCGAGCAGGTCATGCGCGCCAGTCCGATGATGCGGACCGTCAACACGGATTGGGGCTCGCGCGTACCCACCTTGCACTTTGCGCTTGATCAGGACCGGCTCCAGGCCGTGGGACTAACGTCAAGCTCCGTGGCCTTGCAGTTGCAATTCCTGTTGAGTGGCGTACCGATTACAGAAGTACGAGAGGATATCCGTTCGGTGCAGGTGGTTGGGCGTGCGGCTGGCGAGATTCGTCTTGATCCGGCAAAGATCGCAGGCTTTACGCTGATCGGTTCGGCGGGGCAACGCATTCCACTGTCACAGGTGGGTAGCGTCGAAGTGCGCATGGAAGATCCCATTCTGCGACGCCGTGACCGCACGCCCACCATGACAGTGCGGGGTGACATCGCTGACGGACTGCAACCGCCGGATGTCTCCACAGCCATCTACCAGCAATTGCAACCGATCATCAAACAGCTCCCTGCTGGCTACCGCATCGAACTGGCAGGTTCCATCGAAGAAGCCGGCAAGGCCACCACGGCAATGCTGCCACTGTTTCCTGTCATGATTGCGCTGACCCTGCTCGTGATTATCTTGCAGGTGCGGTCGATGTCGGCCATGGTCATGGTATTTCTGACCAGCCCGCTCGGATTGATCGGCGTAGTGCCCACGCTGCTGCTGTTCCAGCAACCATTCGGCATCAATGCTCTGGTCGGGTTGATTGCGCTGTCCGGCATTCTGATGCGTAACACGCTGATCTTGATTGGACAGATTCACCACAATGAACAGGAGGGCTTGAGCCCCTTCAATGCGGTTGTCGAAGCAACCGTACAGCGTGCACGGCCCGTGCTCCTGACGGCACTGGCCGCTATCCTGGCGTTCATTCCGCTGACGCATTCGGTGTTCTGGGGGACGCTGGCCTACACACTCATCGGTGGCACCTTCGCCGGGACGATTCTGACTCTGGTGTTTCTGCCGGCCATGTATTCCATCTGGTTCAAGATCAGACCGGTTCCTTTGCAAAGCTCAGCACCCTCTATCGCCAACTCACCAAAATAAAAGGAACTACCATGTCGAACTCCCAGGTCGTTGTCGTCACTGGCGTTTCATCCGGCATAGGCCGCGCCACTGCAATCAAATTCGCGCAACGCGGGTGCCGGGTATTTGGGACCGTGCGCAACCTGCAAAAGGCTCAGGCCATACCCGGTGTCGCGCTGGTGGAGATGGAACTTCGCGATGAAGCCTCCGTTGAACACGCAATCCAGACCATCATTGCTCAGGCCCAGCGTATCGACGTTCTGGTCAACAGCGCGGGCGTGACTCTGGTGGGCGCGACCGAAGAAACGTCAACCGATGAAGCCAAGACGCTGTTTGATACCAATCTGTTTGGCCTTTTGCGCATGATCAAGGCAGTGCTTCCGCACATGCGCGAGAAGCGCTCCGGCCGCATTGTCAACGTGAGTTCGGTGCTGGGCTTTCTGCCCGCACCTTACATGGCGCTCTATTCCGCATCCAAGCATGCCGTCGAGGGGCTCTCCGAGACACTCGACCACGAAGTGCGCCAGTTCGGCATTCGCGTCGCACTGGTCGAACCATCGTTCACAAGGACCAACCTGGATCTCAATGCACCACAAACCCTTTGCAAGATTCCTGAGTACGGCGAAGAGTTCAGTGCCGTCTCACAGGCCATTGAGAAGAACGTCAAAAACGCGCCCGATCCTGGTGGCGTGGCCGATACGATTGTCGATGCCGCTTTGGGACCTTGGAAAATGCGCCGCACGCCGAAGGGTGAAGCGTCCCTTCTGGCAAAGCTGCGCCGCTTCATGCCTGCCGGCCCGGTCGAGAAGGGGCTGAGAAAAACGTTTGGACTGGCCTGAGCCAGTCGTTGCCCGTCCGAGAGCGGGACCATACCATCGCTGTCAGGCACCGCGGCCAGTTGCCTGATCGTGAACACATCGTGCGGTCGGCCTCGCACGAAACCGGCCCGTTACGCGTGACTGGCCGGTTGATCCACAGCGGCGACCGCCTGGCCACGGCCGATGCGCGTATCGAGGACGAGCAAGGCAAGCGCTACGCCCACGCAACGACAAGCTGCTTTGTATTTGACCTGCCAGCGCGCTCGTTGTAGTGCGCGAGGGATGTTTCACCGCAGGGAGAGCTGCAGCCCCCCTCCCCCATCAACCACCTATTGGTCTTACCAATAAACTGGTAATATCCAGTTTCCCAAGAACGAAAGCCACCGGCCTGTCGCCCGCCCTCGGCAATCTGAGGCCGCGCAACGGCGCCACGGTGTCAATCAGAGACAATTCTTTCTCAAAGGAAACACGATGAAATTACTGCGTTACGGCCCGGTGGGGCAGGAAAAGCCCGGCATCCTCGACCAGTCCGGCAAGATCCGCGACCTGTCCGCCCATCTCAAGGATGTCAACGGCGCCGTACTGGATGACGCATCGCTGGAGAAAATCCGCCAGCTGGACATCAACAGCCTGCCCGTGGTCGAGGGCTCGCCGCGTATCGGCGCCTGCGTGGGCAACATCGGCAAGTTCATCTGCATCGGCCTGAACTACGCCGATCACGCCGCCGAATCCAACCTGCCCATCCCCGCCGAACCGGTCGTCTTCAACAAGTGGACCTCCGCCGTGGTCGGTCCCAACGATAACGTGAAGATCCCGCGCGGCTCCAGGAAAACCGACTGGGAAGTCGAACTGGGCGTGGTCATCGGCAAGGGCGGCACCTATATCGACGAGAAGGATGCCATGTCCCACGTGGCCGGTTACTGCGTGGTCAACGACGTCTCCGAACGCGAATACCAGATCGAACGCGGCGGCACCTGGGACAAGGGCAAGGGCTGCGATACCTTCGGCCCCATCGGCCCCTGGCTGGTCACCCGCGACGAAATCGCCGACCCGCAGAAGCTGGGCATGTGGCTGGAAGTGGATGGCAAGCGCTACCAGAACGGCAATACCAGCACCATGATCTTCGGTGTGGCGCATATCGTCTCCTACCTGTCGCGCTTCATGAGCCTGCAGCCGGGCGACGTCATCTCCACCGGCACGCCGCCGGGCGTGGGCATGGGCGTCAAGCCGGAAGCGGTCTACCTGCGCGCCGGCCAGACCATGCGCCTGGGCATCGACGGCCTGGGCGAACAGCAGCAGAAGACCATCGACGCCTGATCCGTCACGGTTCACCGCGTCACCCCGCGCTGCCCGTCGGCAGCGCGGCAGTATCCCATCCAGGTACAAGAACAAGAATGACCAAGCGCGGGCACGACTGCGCCTGCGCGATCCAATCGACCGCAACAGGGAAGGAGAAGACACAATGAATCACTACGATTTCCAGGGCCGCAGCGCCATCATCACCGGCGGTGCCCAGGGCTTCGGCTATGCCGTGGCCGAACGCCTGCTGCAAGGCCGCGCCAAGGTGGTCCTCTGGGACATGGACGAAAAAGCCCTGGCCGAGGCCCGCGCCAGGCTGGAGCCGCTGGGCAATGTCGAGACCATCCGCGTGGATATCTCCAGCCAGGCCGACGTGCAGCAAGCCATCGAAGCCACCGAAAAACTGACCCAGTCCATCGACATCCTGGTGCACAGCGCCGGCATCGCCGGCCAGAACAATCCGGTGGCGGACTATTCGCCCGAAGAATGGCGCCGCGTGATCGACATCGATCTCAACGGGGCCTTCTACGTCAACCAGGTGGTGGTCCAGCGCATGATCGCGCAAAACTATGGGCGCATCGTCAACATCGCCTCCATCGCCGGCAAGGAAGGCAATCCCACCGCCTCCGCCTACAGCGCGGCCAAGGCCGGCATGATCGCCCTCACCAAGAGCCTGGGCAAGGAAACCGCAACCCGCAACATCGCCGTCAACGCCATCACCCCGGCTGCGGCGCAAACCCGCATCCTGGAGCAATGCACCCAGGCGCACATCGACTACATGCTCTCCAAGATCCCGCGCGCACGCTTCGTGAAGGTGGAAGAGCTGGCGGCGATGGTGGCCTGGCTGGTGTCCGAGGAAAATTCCTTCACCACCGCCTCCGTGTTCGACCTCTCGGGCGGTCGGGCCACCTACTGATGGCGCCGGGCCGGGCTGGCGGACATGCCCGGCCAATCTGAAGCAGATTGCTTCAGTTGCGCTGCAAGCCTCCGTACTTTCGGCCTACCCAAGACCAGGAACCCGCCCGGATATGAAGGGCGATTCCTGGTTAATTGTTTGTGACCTCACCATCCCCTCAGGGCAAGGCCGGTCGCGGCGGCGTGATATCCACCGGTGCGCGGCTGGCCGGTTCGGCGCTGGCGTAGCCGACCTGGTCCTGGGCATGCACCTTGAACTGGCTGACCACGTCGGACAGGCGCGCGGCCTGTTCCTGCATGGCTTCGGCTGCGGCGGCGGCCTGTTCGACCAGGGCGGCATTCTGCTGCGTGGTCTGGTCCATGTCGGTGATGGCCAGGTTGACCTGGCTGATGCCGTCGCTCTGCTCGCTGCTGGCGGCGGTGATCTCGGCCACGATATCGGCGACCTGGCGCACGCTGGTCACCACTTCGTCCATGGTGGTGCCGGCGCGACTGACCAGTTCGCTGCCGGAGCCGACCTTGGCCACCGAGTCATCGATGAGGGTCTTGATTTCCTTGGCGGCCGAGGCCGAACGCTGGGCCAGCGAACGCACTTCGGAAGCCACCACCGCAAAGCCCCTGCCCTGTTCACCGGCGCGCGCGGCTTCCACCGCCGCGTTCAGTGCCAGGATATTGGTCTGGAAGGCAATGCCGTCGATGACGCTGATGATGTCGACGATCTTGCGCGAGGATTCGTTGATCGACCCCATGGTGGAAATGACCTGCGACACCACCTCCCCGCCATGCTGCGCCACCGACGAAGCGGAGGCTGCCAGCTGGTTGGCCTGGCGGGCGTTGTCGGCATTCTGGGCCACGGTGGAAGTCAGTTCTTCCATGGCCGAGGCGGTTTCTTCCAAGGCACCGGCCTGGCGTTCGGTACGCGCCGACAGGTCCAGGTTGCCGGTGGCAATCTCGCGCGAGGCCGTGCCGATGGCATCAGTGCCGCTGCGCACCTGGCCGACGATGCGGGCCAGGTTGCCGGTCATGGCCTCCAGCGCGTGCATCAGCTTGCCGGTTTCATCCTTGCGGGCGACCAGGGTTTCGTCGACGCGGGTGGTGAGATCCCCGGCGGCGACCGATTCGGCCACATTGACCGCCTTTTCCAGCGGTCGCGTGATGCCCAGCGCCAGGCTGCGTGCAAACAGCCAGCCCAGTGCCACCTGCAGGATGGCCAGGCCGATCATCAGGTTGCGACTTTCCTGATAGACGCTCTGGATGCGGGCGGCCACCTGGTCGATGTTGGCACGCTGCAAGTTGAGCAATTGTTGCAACTCATCGATATAGCCCTTGGCGGCCGCGTCAAAGGGGCCGGCCAGGATCTTGGCCGCTTCCTCAGGCTGGCCATCGGCCTTGGCCTTGGAAATGGCGTCACGGTACTTGATGTAATCCTTGCGCACCTGGCCCAGCCTGGCGAAGACGGCCTTCTCTTCCGGCGACTCGATCAGGGCCTCGATAGCCTTCTGCTGCGAGGTGGACATGCGGCTGGCCTCTGCCGCGTCTGCGGCAAAGAAGGCGGCCAGGCTGGGATCGGCACTCTTGGCAATGGCCGTGGTGCGGCGCACGCTGGTGTGGATGGTGCGGTACCAGTCCGAGACCAGGCGCTCCTTGGTCAGCGGCTCCTGCATCATCTCCCTGGTGGCTTCGGCAATGCCTTGCAGACGCCAGATCGAGAGTGCCACCACAACGCTGGCAGCAGCGAGGATGACGGCAAAACCCAGGCCCAGGCGGCGACCTATCTTCATGTTGGCGAAATAGCTCATCGTTTTCTCTTTTGCGCAGTGGATGGAGGGAGAGACCGGGCATGACGCATACCGGCCTCGGGCGCTTCGGCTGCATGGTGCAACCAATAGCACCGCAACGCGATCAGGAATTTCCTGACAACAAGCTTCCGACACGGCTAAGGAATGACCACAGCCGCTTCAGGTTGCCACTTGCACACAGCACCATGGGCCGTGTGGCATCAAGCAAGATAAAGCCCGCGCGAGATTCGCACATGCACTTTCTCCGGCAATGATCACAGGCTTGCATCACGGCCTATCCGGGCAGACGCCCCCGCAAGCGCACCGGATCGCGAGGCGACATTGTCACCAGCAAGGCAGAGTGACAGGCATTCGTAGTTTCACTTACTGACGTCGCGTCAGCGATGAGCTATGGCGCCATGGTACGCCGGGAGGGCGAATTCAAAGAGAAAAAAAGGATGCCGAAGCATCCTTTCCATTTGGTTTGAGCGCCGCGCAGCGCTCATTGCTGCGCAGCATAATCGGCAATGGTCTGGGTCGTCGGGAAGTGCACCGTGAAGGTACTGCCGTGATCCGGCACCGAGGCGATCTCCAGCGTGGCATGGTGGCGCAGCAGCACGTGACGCACGATGGCCAGGCCCAGTCCGGTGCCCTGGGTCTCGCGCGAGCGGCTCTTGTCGACGCGGTAGAAGCGTTCGGTCAGGCGCGAGATGTGTTCGGGGCTGATGCCGATGCCGGTATCCTGCACCGCAAAATGCGCGCCCTGCTCGTCGCTCTGCCAGCGCAGGGTGATGGTGCCGCCTTCCGGGGTATAGCGCACGGCGTTGGTGACCAGGTTGGTGAAGGCACTGCGCAATTCCTCGGCATTGCCCTTCAGATCCGGCCCCTCGACGACGAGACGGATATCGTGCTTGCCCGCCGACAAGGCCCGCCCTTCCTCGGCGATACGCTCCAGCAGCGGACGCACGCGCAGCACTTCGGAGCGCAAGGGGTAGTCGATCGACTCCAGGCGCGTGAGCGTGAGCATGTCGTCGATCAGGTTCTGCATGCGCTGGCCCTGCTCGGTCATGAGCTTGAGGTGCGCCATGCGGGTGGCTTCCTCCAGGTTGGGCTGGGCCAGGGCGATTTCCAGGAAACCGTTGATGACCGTCAGGGGCGTGCGCAGCTCGTGCGAGGCATTGGCCACGAAGTCACGGCGCATCATGTCGATGCGCTGGGATTCGGTCACGTCGTGGGTGACCAGGATCTGGCGCCGGTTCTCGAAGGGAATGATCTGGATGATCAGCTTGCGCTCATGCAGAGCCAGCGTGAGCGGCTGCTCGTAGCGGCCCAGGATGATGTAATCGATGAAGGCCGGATTGCGGATCAGGTTGGTCACGCGCATGCCCTTGTCGCGATCCAGCTTCAGGCCCAGGTGCGACTGCGCGGCCGGATTGCACCACTCCAGGAAGAGCACGTCATCCATGATCACCACACCGTCCGGCAGCAGGCTCATGGCCTGGCGAAAGCGCGCCAGCCACTCGGCCAGTTCGGCCTGGTTCCTTTCGTCGTCACGGCGCATGCGGTACAGGCGTGCATACACATCGGTCCAGGCGCCCCAGCCATCGGGCAGGCGCGACTGGCCGGAATCGTCCAGCCAGGTGGACAGGCGCAGCAGGTAATGCAGGTGGGCGATCATCATCGCGCCCACGCTCAGTACCGCCGTGACCAGTCCGATGATGGGACCGAAAAAGAAAGCGACGACTCCCGCTCCGGCCAGGCATAACACCAGGCGCAATACAGCAGGAATCCAGAACAGAAGTTGTGGACTCATTGATTTGACAGATAAATCTTGGAAGCGCCCGCGCGCCGAATTTGTAATTGTCCTGATTATGACTGACGCGGGCGGATTGGTCTTTGATCTTACTTGGTCGAGAGCATATAGCCGACGCTGCGCACCGTCTTGATGAGGTGCTCGGCATCGCGCAGGGCCTTGCGCAGGCGCAGCACGTGTACATCGACGGTACGTTCCTCGATCACCACGTGGTCCCCCCAGACGCGGTCGAGCAACTGGCTGCGCGAGAACACGCGGTCAGGATGGGCCAGGAAGAACTTGAGCAGCTTGTATTCGGCGTGGCCGATATCGATACGCGCCCCCGACAGGCTCACCGAGCAACTGGCCGGATCGAGCGTGACGGGACCGGCCGACATCACCTCCTGCGCATGTTCCGGGCTCTTGCGACGCAACAGCGCCTTGATGCGCGCGGTCAGTTCGCGCGGGGAGAAGGGCTTGGTGATGTAGTCATCGGCGCCGTTGTCGAGACCGGCGATCTTGTCTTCTTCCATGCTCTTGGCAGTGAGCATGATGACCGAGAGCTGGTGCAGCTGGCGGTCGGCGCGGATGCGCGAGAGCAGGTGCAGGCCGCTGCGGTCGGGCAGCATCCAGTCCAGCAGCACCAGTTGCGGCGCACGATGCTGGACGAAGTCCCAGGCCGCCGCCGCATTGGAGACCACGAAGCTGGACCAGCCTGCCTCCTTCAGGGTAAAGGCAATCAGTTCGGCAATGGAGGGTTCGTCTTCGACGATGAGGATAGTAGTCATGATAGTCAGGCTTGTTAGCAGTATCGCGGGTCTCCCCTCCGCAATCCGGTGGTGGCTGCCGTTCCCCCGCTGCCACCGCCGGTGCCGTCGTGCTTAGTCTTCTTCCTGGGTCGTCTTGGCCGAAGCGAAGTCGGTATGGCGGATATCCTTGCCACCGACCACGTAGACCACGTATTCCGCGATGTTCTTGGCATGGTCGCCGATACGTTCGATGGCCTTGGCCACCCACAGGGTATCGATGGAACCGGAGATGGTGCGCGGGTCTTCCATCATGAAGGTGATGAGGCTGCGGGTGATGGAGCGGAAGCCGTGGTCGATGCGTTCATCCTGCTTGATCAGTTCGGCGGCCTGCTGGTCATCGAGGCGGGCGAAGGCATCCAGGGCGCTGCGCAGCTGGTCCATGGCCTGTTCGGCAATCAGGCTCACGGTTTCGTAGTGCGAGACCAGGCCGATACCGCGCTTGTGCAGGTGGATGGCGGTACGGGCGATCTTGGTCGCCTCGTCGCCCACGCGTTCCAGGTCGGTGATGATCTTGATGGTGGCCATGACGGTACGCAGATCATTGGCGGTCGGCTGGCGACGCACGATGAGATGGCTGCAGGCGTCATCGAGCTCGACTTCGAGGCGATTGACGGCTTCGTCGTCCTTCATCACGCGATGGGCGACATCGAGGTTGCCGTTGCGGAAGGCCGCAATCGCATCCTGGAACTGGTGTTCCACCATGCCGCCCATGGCAAGCACCTTGGAGCGGATCTGCTCCAGATCCTGGTCATACTGTTTGGAGGAATGATCGCCGGTCATGTGACGTCCCTAAAAAGAAATTCTATAAATAATATATACAGTGCAATGACTACGGTTCGGGGTGCGGCATGGGCGTAGCGAGCAATCCCGAGGTCTGCGGGAGAAGCGCAGCCGTACTGGGGTACGGCGAGCATCGCAGCGCAGAGATCGGGATGCGCAGTAGCCCAGGCCGTACCCTATTAGCCAAAGCGGCCGGTGATGTAGTCTTGGGTTTCCTTGCGCACCGGATTCATGAAAATCTGGTCAGTCTCACCAAACTCCACCAGCTCACCCAGGTACATGTACGCCGTGTAATCCGAGCAACGCGCCGCCTGCTGCATGTTGTGGGTCACGATGGCGATGGTGTAGTCGTTCTTGAGTTCACCAATCAGTTCTTCCACCTTGGCCGTCGAAATCGGATCCAGTGCCGAGGTCGGTTCATCCAGCAGCAGCACTTCCGGCTTGACTGCCACACCGCGCGCAATGCACAGGCGTTGTTGCTGACCGCCGGAGAGCGACAGGCCGCTCTTGTGCAGCTTGTCCTTGACTTCACCCCACAGGGCGGCCTTGTTGAGCGCCCATTCGACGCGCTCGTCCATTTCGCCCTTGGGCAGGTTTTCATACAGGCGGATACCGAAGGCGATGTTGTCATAGACCGACATCGGGAACGGCGTCGGTTTCTGGAACACCATGCCGACCTTGGCGCGCAGCATGTTCAGATCCTGACCAGGTTCGAGGATGTTGTTGCCGGCATAGAGGATCTTGCCCTCGGCGCGCTGACCGGGGTACAGGTCGTACATGCGGTTGAAGGTACGCAGCAGCGTCGACTTGCCGCAGCCCGAGGGACCGATGAAGGCGGTGACCTTGCCTTCATAGATGTTGAGGTTGATGTTCTTCAAACCCTGGAATCCGCCGTAATAGAAGTTCAGTTGCGAGACTTCCAGCGTGGCCTTCTGGGCCGCAGCGGCGTTCAAAGGTGCGGTCGGAGCGTGGCTTGCCATTTGATGAGCAGTAGTCATGTCGGTCACTTGGAGAATTAGCCGGGGATTTGTTGTTTGAACAGGGTGCGCGAGAGCACGTTGAGCAGCAGCACGCTGAAGGTGATCAGCAAGGCGCCGCCCCATGCCAGCGAGACCCAGTTGTCATACGGGCTCATGGCGAACTGGTTGATCACCACCGGCAGGTTGGCGATCGGACGGTTCATGTTGGTGCTGAAGAACTGGTTGTTCAGGGCGGTGAACAGCAGCGGAGCGGTCTCGCCCGAGATACGCGCCACGGCCAGCAGCACACCGGTCACCACACCGGCCTTGACGGCGCGCAGGCGCACGATGATGGCCACCTTCCAGCGCGGCGCGCCCAGGGCAAAGGCGGCTTCTCGCAGGCCGCTGGGGACCAGCTTCAACATGTTGTCGGTGGTGCGCACCACCACCGGAATGGCAATCAGCGAGATGGCGAAGGTACCGGCCCAGCCCGAGAAGTGGTTCACGTTGGCCACGTAGATGGCGTAGATGAACAGACCGATGACGATCGACGGTGCCGACAACATGATGTCGGTGACGAAGCGGGTCACCTGGGCCAGCTTGCTTTCCTCACCGTATTCGGCCAGGTAGACACCGGCCAGGATACCGATGGGGGTGCTGATGACGGTACTGAGACCGACCATCATCAGCGAACCGACGATGGGGTTCAACAGGCCGCCGCCAGCATCGCCCGGACCGGGCGTGTTTTCGGTCAGCAGGCCCAGGTTCAGGGCGGCCACGCCCTTGAAGACCAGGGTCAGCAGGATCCAGGCCAGCACGAACAGGCCCAGGCCCATGGCCAGGAAGGAGAACAGCATGCCCATGCGATGCTGCAGCAGGCGGCGACGATAGACGGGATTGACGGCTTGCGCCTGATCGGCGCTCTTGACGCCGGCTTGTGCGGTCTGGCTCATTATTTGGCTCCTTCCTTGCGGGTCATGCCCATGAGCATGATCTTGGCAGCGGACAGAACGATGAAGGTGATGACGAACAGGATCAGGCCCAGCGCAAACAGCGAGGACACGTGCAGCTTGCTGGAGGCTTCGGCGATTTCATTGGCCAGGGTCGAGGCGATCGAGTTGCCGGCCGAGAACAGCGACCAGGACAGGCGGTGCGAGTTGCCGATCACGAAGGTGACCGCCATGGTCTCGCCCAGCGCACGACCCAGGCCCAGCATGACGCCGCCGACCACGCCGGTCTTGGTGTAGGGCAGCACCACCTTGCGCACCACTTCCCAGCGGGTGCAGCCCAGGCCATAGGCCGATTCCTTCAGCACGGCGGGCACGACTTCGAAGACGTCGCGCATCACCGACGAAATGAAGGGGATGATCATGACCGACAGGATCAGGCCGGCGGTGAGGATGCCGATGCCCATGGTGGGGCCCGAGAACAGCACACCAACGCCGGGGATCTGGCCCAGGGTGGACTTCAGGAAGGGCTGGCCGTATTCGGCAAAGAGCGGCGCAAACACGAACAGGCCCCACATGCCGTAGATGATGGAGGGCACGCCGGCCAGCAGTTCCACGCAGGTGCCCAGCGGGCGACGCAGCCTGGCGGGGCAGATTTCGGTCAGGAAGAGCGCGATACCGAAGCTGACCGGGAAGGCGATCAGCAGGGCGATGATCGAGGTCGACAGCGTGCCGACGATGGCGATCATGGCGCCGAATTCGTTGTTGGTCGGATCCCATTCGACACGCGTGATGAAGCCTGGTCCGAATGCCTGGAAGGCAGGCGCGGCGCCGATGATGAGGGAAACGATGATCCCGCCCAGCATCAGCAGCACGGACAGGGCGAAGATCAGGGTGATCTTGTGGAAAAGGAAGTCCTGCAGTCGCTGGCGGCGCATGACGGCCATCAACTTCTCGCGCGCGGCTTGCGCACTTTCAGTCTCTGTCGGGGATTTTTTGACTTCGGTGTTCGACATTGCCGTGGTGGAATAATTAGCGCTCATTTGAATTCACCATTAAAACGGGCCATCGCCGCGAATGCTCTGTTGTCCAGAGTTGCTCGTTTTCGCTGCGATGACCCGAATACTCCGTGGGGAGAGGCTTGATTGGCCGGGCCCTCAAGCCCGGCACGGCTTGGCCGGAATTACCAGATGGCCTTGCCGCTGCTGTCCTTCAAGTTGCTCTTCCAGGACTCTTCCACCAGCTTGGTGACCGATTCCGGCAGGGGCACGTAGTCCAGTTCGGAAGCAGTCTTGCCACCGTTCTTGTAGGCCCAGTCGAAGAACTTCAGGACTTCCTTGCCCTTGGCGCCATCGCCATCCTGTTGCTTGTGCAGCAGGATGAAGGTGGCGCTGGAGATCGGCCAGGAATCCTTGCCGGCAGCGTCGGTGAAATCAACGGCGAAGCCAGGGGTCTTGGCCCAGTCACCGTGGGCGGTAGCGGCCTTGAAGGAGGTGTCGTCCGGGGAGACGAAGTGACCATCCTTGTTCTTGAGCTGGGTGTAGTTCAGCTTGTTCTTCTTGACGTAGGCGTACTCGACGTAGCCGATCGCGCCCTTGACCTTCTGCACGTTGGCGGCAACGCCTTCGTTACCCTTGCCACCCACGCCGGTGGGCCACTTCACGGCAGTACCGGCACCGATCTTGCTCTTGAAGTCGGCGTTGGCCTTGGACAGGTAGGAGGTGAACACGTAGGAAGTGCCCGAAGCGTCCGAACGGTAGACGACGGTGATGTCTTCAGCCGGCAGCTTCACGCCCGGGTTCAGGGCGGTGATTTCCGGTGCATTCCACTTGGTGATCTTGCCGGCGTAGATATCGCCCAGGACCTGGCCCGACAGCTTGATCTGGCCGGGAGTCACGCCGTCCAGGTTGACCACGGGGACCACGCCACCCACCACGGCGGGGAACTGAGTCAGGCCGGCTTGAGCCAGTTCAGTTTGCGGCAGCGGGGCATCGGAAGCGCCGAAATCGACGGTCTTGGCCTTGATCTGCTTGATACCGCCGCCAGAGCCGATGGACTGGTAGTTCAGGCTGTTGCCGGTGGCGGCCTTGTACTGCTCGGCCCACTTGGCGTAGACCGGGTACGGGAAGGAGGCGCCAGCGCCAGTGATTTCTGCTGCATGCACTGCACCGCTGAAGGCGAACGCGCCAGCTACTGCGATTGCAACAGACTTGATCAGATGGTTAAACCCCATTTCTGCTACTCCTATGATTTTGAAGAGAGGATAGTCACCGAGAAACATCACATCGAGAGGGATGACTTTCGAGACAGGGCGAACTTTAACCAGCTATTGTGACGAGTTTATGACCCGAACTTGTCATCCAGATCAGATCGCAGCAGGTCGATAACTATCAGAAAGATCACTTCAGGCGAACTCTGGCAAGCGCCCGAAAACCCAGTTTGCCAGGCGCCATGCGGCTTTCCTGACAGTTTGATGTCCTGCCCCAGGGCGGGCAGCAGGCAGGGTTGCCATCTGACAAATATGATTTTGTCATCATATTGAGATGGATTTATACTGGGAAAGTGTGACAAGGCCTCTCAGGTGTTGTCATAAACTCGTCATACCTCCTAAATACACTGCCCGCTCAAAGTGGATGGACAGGGACCATTGATGACCAGAAAAGCAAAGCCGGAAAGCAGTACCCAACCTGAACTTCCTGCCAATACGATTTACCTCAACCGTGAACTGTCGCAGCTGGCCTTCAACCGCCGCGTATTGGCCCAGGCCGAAGACGACAGCGTGCCGCTGCTGGAGCGCCTGCGCTATCTGTGCATTTGCAGCAGCAATCTCGATGAATTCTTTGAAGTGCGCATCGCCAGCCTGCTGGCCAATCGCATCGAGGGCGAAAACATCGATCCGCCCGAACTGCGCGCCGCACTGGAACGTACCAGCGCAGAATGCCACCGCATCGTCACGCGCCAATATGAACTCTTGAACGATGAGATCCTGCCGCAGCTGGCCGCCAATGGCATCCACCTGCTGCGCCATGACGACCGCAATGATGCCCAGCGCGCCTGGGTGAAGCACTATTTCGAACAGCACGTGCGCCCGCTGTTGACCCCCATCGGGCTCGATCCGGCGCACCCCTTCCCGCAGGTGCACAACAAGAGCCTCAATTTCATCATCGAGCTCTCCGGCAAGGATGCCTTCGGACGCGGCACGGCGGTGGTCATCGTCAAGGCACCGCGTGTGCTGCCGCGCGTGATCAAGCTGCCGGACCATCTGTCGGCCAAGGGGCAGTCGTCGTTCTGCCTGCTGTCCTCGGTGATCCATGCGCATATTGCGGACCTCTTCCCGGGCCGCGACATCACCGCCTATTCGCAATTCCGCGTCACCCGCAACAGCGACCTGTGGGTCGATGAAGAAGAGGTCAAGAACCTGCGCCAGGCGCTGGAGACCGAATTGCAAAGTCGCCAGTTCGGCGTGGCGGTACGCCTGGAAGTGGCGGCCAATTGCCCGGAACACCTGGCGCAGTTCCTGCTGAACCAGTTCAACATCGAGCGCAACCGTCTCTATGCGGTGCAGGGTCCGGTGAACATGGTGCGCCTGGGTGAGATCGCCAACCTGGTGAACCAGCCGGAGCTGCGCTTCCCGCCCTTCTCCCCCACCCTGCCGCCGCAGCTGGCCAATGAAAACATCTTCGCCGCGCTGGACAAGAAGGACGTGCTGCTGCACCACCCCTTCCAGTCCTTCCAGCCGGTGGTGGACTTCATCCGCACGGCTGCGCATGATCCACGGGTGCTGGCCATCAAGCAGACCATCTACCGCACCGGCATGAACTCGGACCTGATGGAAGCCCTGATCTACGCCGCCCAGCACGGCAAGGAAGTGACGGTGATCGTGGAGCTGATGGCGCGCTTCGACGAGGAAGCCAACATCAACTGGGCGGTGAAGCTGGAGCAGGCCGGCGCCCAGGTCGTCTACGGCGTGGTCGGTCTGAAGACCCACGCCAAGCTGGCGCTGGTGATCCGCCGTGGCGAGGACCAGAACCTGCGTTTCTATGCGCACCTGGGCACGGGCAACTATCACCCCAACACCACCAAGTTCTACACCGACTTTGGCCTCTTGACCTCCAACCAGGAGCTCACGGCCGAGGTCAACGAAGTCTTCATCCATCTCACCAGCCTGACCAAGCCGCGCAATCTCGTGCACCTGTGGCTGGCGCCGTTCTCGCTGCAGAAGGAAATCATCCGTGCCATCCGCAACGAGAGCCAGATCGCCCGCGAGGGACGACCTGCCCGCATCATTGCCAAGATGAATGCGCTGCTGGATGAATCCGTGATCCGCGCGCTCTATGCGGCCTCGGCCGACGGCGTCAAGATCGACCTGATCGTGCGTGGCGCCTGCGCACTGCGTCCGGGCGTGCCGGGGCTGTCGGAAAACATCAAGGTGCGTTCCGTCATCGGGCGCTATCTGGAACACTCGCGTATCTATTACTTCCGCAACGACCTCAAGCACGATGTCTACCTGGCCAGCGCGGACTGGATGAACCGCAATCTGTTCCGCCGCATCGAAGTCGCCTTCCCGGTGCTGGACAAGGTCCTCAAGAAGCGCGTGATCAACGAAGGACTCAATCCCTACCTGAAGGACAACACCCACGCCTGGCACCTTGACGTCAACGGTGTCTACACCCTCAAGAAAGCGCGCAACAAGCAGCAGTGTTTCAACGCCCAGCAGCACCTGATGACCACGCTGGGCATTCCGGCGACACCACCGGAAGAACCTGTGTGATGCTGCCGGTGGCCGCCTGCTGATTTCCTCAAGGAGCTGAGATGGACCTGATTCTGTGGCGTCATGCCGAGGCCGAGCTGGGTGAGCCCGACGAGGGCCGCGCCCTGACCCCCAAGGGTCACAAGCAGGCCGCCAAGATGGCCGAATGGCTGGACCGCAACCTGCCCGAAAGCTGCCGCATCCTGGTCAGTCCGGCCACGCGTACCCTGCAGACGGTGGAAGCCTTGAAGCGCAAGTACAAGGTGGTGGCCGACCTGGCCCCCAACATGAGCGCCGACGACCTGCTGCGCGCGGCCAACTGGCCCGACAGCCGCGAACCGGTGCTCATCGTGGGCCACCAGCCGACGCTGGGACAGGTGGCCGCGCGCCTGATCTCGGGCCAGCCACAGGAGTGGTCCCTGCGCAAGGGCAATGTATGGTGGATCGCCCAGCGCGAGCGTGGAGATATCACCACCAACTATCTCAAGGCCGTGGTCGCACCCGAATTGCTGAACAGTCCCGGCAAGCATCCTCCCCGTTGAAAGCCGCACCGGATGGCTGGATCAAGCCGCCATAGCCCCAAAGTGAACAAAAAAATCGCCGCACCCCGTCCAGGCGGGCTGCGGCGATGCTTCATGCAGAGAGGTGAAGTAAAGTGCAAAAAAAAACGGACGGCCTCAGAAGGTTTCCCAGTCGCCGTCATCACCCCCGCTCGGGACGCGTGAGGCTGGTTTGGCCTTGTTGTCCGCAACCGGCGGCAAGGCCGCCCGCTTGAGCACCGGGGCGACCTTGGGCGGCGCCGACGACGCTGGTGCTGGTGCTGCAGGCTTGACTGGCGTGGCGACCGGCTTGGGCGCCGGGCGCTGTGCCTGGACCGGGGGCCGCGCAGTTGCCGTCTCGCCCTGCCCCACACGGAAGATCGCCACTTCCTGCATCAGCGCCTGAGCCTGTTGTTCCAGCGACTTGGCGGCGGCACTGGCCTGTTCCACCAGGGCAGCATTCTGCTGGGTCGCTTCATCCATCTGCGTGACCGCCCGCGAGACCTGATCGATGCCGGCGCTCTGCTCGTTGGAGGCTGCCGAGATCTCGCTCATGATGTCGGTCACGCGCTGCACCGCCTGGATCACGTCATTCATGGTGTCGCCGGCCTGGCCGACCAGCTCGGAGCCCGCCTGTACGCGCTCCACCGAGTGCATGATCAGTTCCTTGATTTCCTTGGCGGCGCTGGAGGAGCGCTGCGCCAGCGCGCGCACCTCGGTGGCCACCACGGCAAAACCGCGCCCCTGCTCACCGGCGCGCGCGGCTTCCACCGCCGCATTGAGGGCCAGGATATTGGTCTGGAAGGCGATGCCGTCGATGATGCTGACGATGTCGGTGATGCGTGCCGAACTCTCGCGGATCTCTTCCATGGTCTGCACCACGCGGCCCACCACGGTATTGCCGTCGGCGGCGATGGTGGAAGCATTGACTGCCAGTGTGGTGGCCTGGCGGGCATTGTCGGCGTTGTGCTTCACGGTACTGGTCAGCTCTTCCATGCTGGAAGCGGTTTCCTCCAGCGCGGCGGCCTGCTGCTCGGTACGCGCGGACAGGTCCAGGTTGCCCGAGGCGATCTCGCGGGTGGCCGTGGCAATCGCATCGCTGCCGCCGCGCACGGCGTGCACGGTACGCGTGAGGCTCTCCTGCATGCGTGAGAGCCCTTGCAGCAACTGCCCCATTTCATTCTTCGAATGCACATGCACCGGCTGGGTCAGGTCGCCGCCGGCAATGGCATCGAAGTGATGCAATGCGCGCTGCATCGGCTCGCCGATGGCACGACGCAGCGACCACCAGCTGAAGAAAGCCAGCAGCAGACCGGCGACGATGGCCACGATGGAGAACAGGCGCGAGGCTTCGAAGCGCGCCATGGTCGATTCCACGCTCTGGGCCGCCTGCTCGGTCTCATACTTGCTCAGGGCCTGGCCGTCGAGCTGCATGACGGTATAGATGGTGCCGACCTTGCGCGCCTGGTCGGCGATGGCCTGGCGGTCACCGCCCTTGATCACCTCGGCGAAGCGGGCCAGTTCCTGCTCCGTCTTCTCGATGCCGTCGGAGACCTTCTTGACCAGCGCCTTGCCGTCTTCGGTCTGGGGCAGCGCGGTGTACTTGCCCCACCACTGCTGGGCTTCCTTTCGCGCATTGGCATCCATGCCCATCATGCGCTCGGCCCAGGCGGGGTCATTGGTCATGGCGGCCTGGTCCAGCGAGGTACGCTGGCGACCGATCCAGATCAGGGTATTGTCGGCGGCAACGGTCTTGGGAATGCGTTCTTCGGAAAGCTGGCGGTTGATGCTCACGGCCGCAGACATGCCCAGCTGGCCCGACAGGCCCAGCGCCAGCAGCAGGAGGGAAAGCACAAGGACGGCAATGGCAAGCTGCGCCTTGATCGAGAGGTTCTTGAGGGACATGGACTGGTTCCGGTGGATGAAGGGAAAGATGCCGTTCTGCGGATCCCCGGGGGCAGCGGGCTGCGCGCAACTGGCGTGATCGTCGCAGGGCCTGTGTGGCCACTTGCGCGACGTCGCGCTCTTTCCCCCCGGTGCTGCAGTTGACCGCCCGCCCCTTGCCGGAACGATCCGTCTGCAACGTTTGATATAGCTTTACGGCAACTTCGCAATTATCTTGAATTCTCACGAAACGTGCTTGCCACCCACTGAAAATAAAAAAGCGCCGCCACCTTCACGGGTAGCAGCGCTTGCACGCTGAGCTGCATTGCTGTTGATTTTTTGTTGATTGATGGTTCACTGAAGTTACATCATGAATTCACCGACCAATACAGTCGGACCACCGCACAGCCGATCAGAATTCCTCGAAATCATCATCCCGCGTCACGGCGGCAGGCTTGCGTTTGGCCGCGCTCGCCGCAGCCGGCAGAGCAGCCACCGGCGGACTCTTCGCCGCGCTCACCGCCGCTGCCGGGTTGATGGTGCGTGTCGCTGGCGGACCGCTCATGGTCGGTACGAACGCCGACTTCTGCGGTGGCACCTGCTGCGCCGTCTTCAGCCTGAACACGCCCACCGCACGGGCCAGCACATCGGATTGCTCCTGCAGACTTTCGGCGGCGGCGGCGGCCTGCTCGACCAGGGCGGCATTCTGCTGGGTGATCTCGTCGATCTGGGCAATGGCGTTGTTGACCTCGGCGATGCCGGCACTCTGCTCCTGGCTGGCGGCCGTGATCTCGCCCATGATGTCGGCCACGTGCTTGACCGAGGCCACGATCTCGCTCATGGTGGCGCCGGCTTCGTCGACCAGCTTGCCGCCGGCATCGACCTTGTCCACCGAGTCACTGATGAGTTGTTTGATTTCCTTGGCGGCGGCGGCACTGCGCTGGGCCAGCCCGCGCACTTCGGAGGCCACCACCGCAAAACCGCGGCCCTGCTCGCCCGCCCGCGCGGCTTCGACGGCGGCATTCAAGGCCAGGATGTTGGTCTGGAAGGCGATGCCATCGATGACACCGATGATGTCGACGATCTTGCCCGAGCTTTCCTTGATCGATCCCATGGTGGCCACCACATCGCCCACCACGCGGCCGCCCTTGGTGGCGTAGTCCGAGGCCGACAGCACCAGCTGGTTGGCCTGCTGCGCGTTGGCGGCGTTCTGCTGCACGGTGGAGGTGAGCTGCTCCATCGAGCTGGCGGTCTCTTCCAGGCTGGAGGCCTGCGACTCGGTGCGGTTGGAAAGATCGACGTTGCCGCGCGCGATTTCATGCGAAGCCACGGCGATGACGGCTGCGCTTTCCTTGACCTCGTTGAGCGTGCTAGCCAGATTGCCCTGCATGGCATCCAGGGCATTGACCAGTTGCGCGGCTTCATCGCGGCCCCGGTCGTGGAAGTCGTGACTCAGGTCGCCACGGGAAATCGTTTCCGCAATCTGTCCGGCACGCTTGAGCGGATTGACGATGGAGCGCGTGATGACGAAGGTGAGGAAGAAACCCAGCGCCAGCGTCAGCCCTCCCATGGCCAGCATGCCGATCTGGGCCTTGCGATAGCTGTCCTTGGCCTCGGCGTGGGCCTGCTTCATGTCCTCCTGCTGGAACGCGGCCAGCGCGGCCACGCTGGCCATCCACTTGTCGTGGGCAGGCAGGAAATCACTCTTCAACTGCTGGGCGGCATCGAAGTAATTGTTGCTGGCCACCTGCTGGCGGATCTGCTCGACCAGCGGGAACAGCTTCTTGCTCTGATCATTGGTGGCCGCCAGCAATGACTTGCCCTGCCCCTCGGTAGAGAGCGCGGTGATCTGCTGTTCATAACCGGCATAGGCCTTCAGAATCTGCCCCAGGTGGGCATCCTCGGCCTTGCCCTCGGCGGCGTCGGTGGGCGTGACCACCTTGCGCAGAGCCAGGGCCAGCTGGCTGCCGGCCTCGCGCATGTTCATGGCGGCGGTCATGGCGCTGACCTTCTGGTCAATCACGTATTCGCTGCTGTTTTCCAGCTCGGCCATGCGCCACAGACCGATCAGCAGGATGGCGGTGGCCAGCAGCAGGATGAGGCAGAAGCCGAAGGCCAGGCGACTGCCGATCTTGAGATGTTGGATCATGGATGCTCTCTTCCTGGTAACGCAAACGTCGACAATGCTGCAGATGTCGGCACGGGCACAGAGGCACCGCGCACGTTGCTCTTTTTAATTGCGTGTTCTTGCGCTCACGCAGGAGCATGATTCATGCCTGCCCTGCCGCATACGGCGGAGCAGGCATGGTCCCTCATGGTCTTTTTGTCATGGACGCGGCAACAGGCGCACGCGAACGTGGCGCATCTTAGAAGAGGCGCTGGTCGGCATGCCAATGCTTTGTGAGCATGTCGGCATGTTTGTTTTGCATAGTTAAAGAAAATACCAGAGAACCCTTGTCTTCAGCCGATCATGCCCCTTCGGTGCGGAACACCGCCACCGCCTCGCGCAGCACCTCGGCCTGTTGCTGCAGGCTTTCCGAAGCGGCCGCAGCCTGCTCCACCAGGGCGGCATTCTGCTGGGTAATGGCTTCCATCTGGGCGATGGCATCCGAGATCTGGGTGATCCCGTTGCTCTGCTCCTGGCTGGCCTGGGTGATCTCGCTCATGATGCCTGCCACCTGCCGCACCGATCCGACGATATCGCCCATGGTGGCACCGGCCTGGTCGACCAGTCGGCCACCGGCATCGACCTTCTGAACCGAATCACCGATGAGTTCCTTGATTTCCTTGGCGGCGGCCGCACTGCGTTGCGCCAGCGAGCGGACTTCGGAGGCCACCACCGCAAAACCGCGGCCCTGCTCACCGGCGCGGGCCGCTTCCACTGCGGCGTTGAGCGCGAGGATATTGGTCTGGAAGGCAATGCCGTCGATCACGCCGATGATCTCGACGATGCGCCGCGAACTCTCCCGGATCTGCGTCATGGTGGTGACCACACCATCGACCACGACACCGCCCTGCTCGGCCAGTCGTGCGGCGGAACCGGCCAGCTGATCGGCCTGGCGGGCGTTCTCGGCATTGTTCTGGACTGTCGAGGTGAGCTGCTCCATGGCGCTGGCGGTTTCCTCCAGGTTGGAGGCCTGGGCTTCGGTCCGGCGCGAGAGATCGGCATTGCCCAGGGCGATCTCGCCGCTGGCATGCTGCATCAGCTCAACACTGCTGCGCACCTGCATGACGATGCCGCCCAGACTGCGGGTCATGGCATTGAGCGAGCCCAGCAATTGCGCCGATTCGTCGCGGCCCTGCACCGGGCTGCGAGCGGTCAGGTCGTAACTGGCCACCCGCCCGGCCAGCGCCACCGAGGCTTGCAGCGGCCGGGTGACCGAGCGTGTGATCAGCACGCCCAGCCAGGCCGCCAGCAACGCCAGCAGGAGGATGGCGGCCAGCACCGTGAGTTGCTCGCGGCGCAGGGCAGCGTTCTGTTGGTCCAGCCGGGTCGCCAGCACTGCCGTGACCTCCGCGATGGTCTTGAATTGCACGTCGATGGCCTGGGTAAAGCGCTGGAAATACGTCTGCGCGTCATAGCCCGGCTCCTGCGGCAGCAGTACCTGCTCGCGCGCCAGCTTGATGACCTCCTGGCCCAGCTGGCCGGCGCTGGCCATGCTGCTGCTCAGTTGCGCCTCCAGTGCCGGGCTGGCGATGACGGCTTTGGCGAAGGCCTTGCGGGCCATGTCCAGGCGATCCTGGGCGCGCTCCAGCAGGGCCACCAGTTCCAGACGGTCCTCGCGACGGACTTCCTTCTTCAGCAACAGGGTGGCGCCGCGCGCACGGGCGCGGCCCAGATCCTCGGTCACGCCCGGCATGGCGATGAAGGCCGCATTGATGAGCTGGGTACTGTCGAAATCAGGATCGACGGTGTAGCGATAATGATCGAGCATGCGATCGTTGAGATCGAACAAGGCCATGATCACTGCACTATGGGCGGCAAAACTGCGGGGCGCCGTCAGTTGCCGGGCGGCCACCGCATCGCGCACCTTGACCCAGGCATCGCGCTGCGCCATGAACAGCGTCACGGCTGCCGGATCGGACTGCTGCAAGCCCTGCAGGTCCGGCAACAGCGCCTGCAGGGCCTGGTCGACCTCCCCTGCCTTGGCCTGGCGCGCCGCTTCGGTCTGCTGCGCACCGTTGAGCACTACGGCGGACATGCCGCGATGCTGCTGCAGCAGTTGCAGGCTGCGCAACAGGCGCTGGATGGGCTGCACACCCGCGATCTCTTCCTGCTTGAAGCGAATCACCCGTTCGCTGCTCTGTAGATACAAAGCGGTGGGCACGCCAAAGAGCAACATGCCCAGACCGCCCAGCAAGGCAAACTTCTGCCACAGTTTCAGATTGGCAAGCAATGTCCTCATATCCCCCTCCTGTTCGTTTGTTTTCGTCTGCTCGATGCCTCGGCGTCGTCACTGTAAATCCACCCGTACACGTGACTTTTGAGGTCGAGCAAAAACCGTTCCAACGATGCGAAGCATGCGCTGCCGGTTGGCCAGCGACGACGCCGGACGGCAGGAAAACGCAGGACAAAAAAGGAGAAGATCAGGAGTCGACAGCACACGCAACCGCCCTCGGGCAGCCGCATCTGCGCCAGGGATCAGCGGCTCTCGCGCAGCGGCTTGATGGTGGCGGCCTGGTCCGGCGCACTGCGGTGCGCCAGGTGCAGATGCTGCAGGAACTGTTGGGTCGCGGACTCCCAGGAGCGCGTCGCCGCATGGGCGCGCACGGCTTCATGGTCCAGCTTCAGGGCTTGCAGGCAGGCTTGATGGAGATCGTGGCGCAGCACACCGGAGACACCGTTGTCGACCACATCGATGGGCCCTTCGACCGGATAGGCCGCCACCGGGATGCCACAGGCCATGGCTTCCAGCAGCACCAGGCCGAAGGTATCGGTCTTGCTGGGGAAGACGAAGACGTCCGCACAGTTGTAATAGGCCGGCAATTCATCATGCCCCTTGGCGCCCAGGAAGCGCACTTCCGGATAGCGTGCCGTCAGGTCTTCCAGTTGCGGGCCGTCGCCGACCACCCACTTGGTGCCGGGCAGGTCCAGCTTGAGGAAGGCTTCGATATTCTTTTCCACCGCCACCCGGCCGACGTACAGGAACAGCGGGCGTTCGATGCAGGCATGGTCTTCCGAGGCCGGACGAAAGTGGCTGGTATCCACGCCCCGCCCCCACAGGACAACGTTGCGGAAACCCTCTTCTTCCAGCGCCGTCTTCATGGCCGGAGTCGGCACCATGATGGCTTCGGAACGGCCATGGAACCAGCGCAACAGGCCATAGGTGATGGCCTTGGGCAGCAGCTTGCGCGCGGCCAGATATTCCGGGAAGCGGGTGTGATAGGCGGTGGTGAAACTGAGCTTGTGGCGCAGGCAGTAACGACGTGCCGCCAGTCCCATCGGCCCTTCGGTGGCAATGTGGATGCAGTCCGGCTGGAAGGATTCGAGCGCTGCCGCGATGCGGGCATAGGGCTTGTAGGCCAGGCGGATTTCCGGGTAGGTCGGGCAGGCGAAGGTGCGGAAGTCGCGCGGCGAGAGCAGCAGCACTTCATGGCCGAAACCGCGCAGGCAGCGCACGGTGGAGCGCAAGGTGTTGACGACGCCGTTGACTTGCGGCTCTCCGGCGTCGCTGATGATGGCAATGCGCATAAACTATATAAACAATATAAACGATATGATTCGCGATGAACCGACCAACCTCAGGCGGTGGCCAGTTCGCGTGCGGCCTGGCGCGCTTCCTTGCCAGCGCGTTTCTTCTGCATGATTTCCTGCCAGGTCACCAGACGCAGTTCGCCGTTCGGCTCTTCCACCAGGGCCGACAGGCTCTCCACCCAGTCACCATCGTTGCAGTAGACCACACCGCCGATGTCGCGGATCTCGGGCTTG
Organism: Herbaspirillum sp. FG34; assembly: GCF_057809315.1. Classification (NCBI taxonomy): domain Bacteria; kingdom Pseudomonadati; phylum Pseudomonadota; class Betaproteobacteria; order Burkholderiales; family Oxalobacteraceae; genus Herbaspirillum; species Herbaspirillum sp. FG34. The sequence goes on from NZ_JBMDJS010000001.1 coordinate 419,969, forward strand.
TGGATGTGGCCACAGATGACGCCATCCAGTCCCTTCTTCTTGGCCTCGTCGGCCAGTGCGTCTTCGAAGGAGGTGATGTAGTTCACCGCATTCTTGACCTTGGATTTGAGGTACTGCGAGAGCGACCAGTACGGCAGCCCGGCACGGGCACGCCAGCTATTGAACCACTGGTTGAACTTGAGGATCATGGTGTAGAGGCTGTCGCCCACATAGGCCAGCCACTTGGCGCAAGCGATCACGCCATCGAAGCGGTCGCCGTGCAGCACCAGCATGCGCTTGCCTTCAGCGGTCACGTGCACCAGTTCGTCGCGGATCTTGATGCCGCCGAAATCGAGGTCGATGAACTGACGGATCACCTCATCGTGGTTGCCGGGGACGAAGATGACATTGGTGCCCTTCTTGGCTTTCTTCAACACGGTCTGCACCACGTTGTTGTGGGACTGGTCCCAGTACCAGCGACGCTTCAACTGCCAGCCGTCGATGATGTCACCCACCAGATAGAGTGTCTCGGACTCGGTGGCGCGCAGGAATTCCAGCAGGCGCTCGGCCTGGCAGCCGGTGGTGCCCAGGTGGATGTCGGAAATCCAGATGGTGCGAAAGCGCAGCGGATCGCGCTTGGCTTCGTCATCACCGGCGTCTTGGTCGGGACCCAGGTCGGCGAACAGCCCCTGGGCTTTTTCCATGAACTGTTCGCGTGGCTTCATGCGGTCCTCGAATCCTTGAGGTAGTGGCGGGCATAGCGGCTGTCGAGCTTGGAGAGCGGCAGCAGCAGGAAGAAATCGGCCGAGTGGAAATCAGGATCCCAGGCCGGTTCGCCGCACACCCAGGCACCGCTGCGCAGGTAGCCGCGCAGCAGCGGCGGGATCTGCGGTTCGACGCCGGCCTGGCGGTCTTCCAGCGGGAAGGGCAACAGCGGCGTGACGCGATAGTCCGGCGGGGCCAGGTTCTTCTCGTGGAAAGCGTGGTAGAGCGCAGCAGCATTGTGGCCACCATCGGCCAGGCTCACGCTGGCGCAACCCATCAGGTATTCGCAGCGTTCCTTGCGCATGTAGGCGGCAATGCCCGCCCACAGCATCATGATGACGCCGCCGCTGCGGTAGTCCGGGTGGATGCAGGCACGGCCGGCTTCGGCGATGACGCCGCGGATGTTGTCCAGGCGCGAGAGATCGAATTCCTGTTCCGAGTAGAACTTGCCCATGCGGCGCGCACCGTGCGGGCTCAACACGCGATAGGTGCCGACCACCGAAAGGGTCTTGCTGTCGCGCACGATCAGGTGATCGCAGTAGTCGTCGAACTCATCCTTGTCCAGGCCTTCCGGGTTGGCCAGGGCCGACAGGTTCATCGCTTCGATGAAGACCTTGTAGCGCAGGCGCTGTACTTCGCGCACTTCTTCCGGGGTGCTCGCCAGGCTCAGATTGAGCTTGGCAAAACTCGGATTGGCATCGGCAGGAATGGTAAGCAGTCTCATGCATTGTCCTTTGTGGTGATGTTTGAAGGAGACCTTGGAAGACTTCAGCCAGGTCAGTCAAACAACATAAGCGAGCTCGACCGACCTGCTTCCGGTATCCCCCTCAGAATTGCGGCTGTCTCGAATGAAGACGAAGAATTGATTGATAATTTTCGAGAAACAGCCGATGTCCCCGGGATAACGCTGCACAGACTAACCAGCGAATGTTTCACGCACATGACCTTTGCGGCTCTTTTGGCGGTGCAGCAACAAGAAGCTGCCCGGCGTTACAATGGCATGACAAAGCGGCGCCGGGAGACCTCCCTGTCGGGAGCAGGCGTACGCGCGAGGGCAAGGAAAACGGGTGCAAGGACGATTCGGCACCCGTGGAATCTTTCGATGCGCAGTTCATCGAAACCAGGGATTGATGGCCGCCATGCAGTGTCGAGCGCAGCAGCGCGGGCAGTCGTGGCGGCCGAGCTTTGCAATGTCCGTCAACTCGAAACATAAAGGAAGATCATGCTACTCAAGGATAAAGTCGCTCTCATTACCGGTTCGGCCAGCGGCATCGGCAAGGAAATCGCGCTCGAATACGCCAAGCAGGGCGCCAAGGTGGTCATCGCCGACCTGGCCCTGGAAGCGGCCAAGGCCACGGCTGAAGAGATCGTCAAGAATGGCGGCACCGCCATGGCCGTGGCCATGAACGTGACCGATGAAACCCAGGTCGACAAGGGCGTGGCCGATGCCGTGAACACCTATGGCGGACTGGACATCATGATCAGCAATGCCGGCATCCAGATCATCAGCCCGGTGACCGAACTGTCGCTGGAGAACTGGCGCAAGATGCTGGCGATCCACCTCGATGGCGCCTTCCTGACCACGCGCGCGGCCATGAAGGCCATGATCAAGCAGGGCCGTGGCGGCTCCATCATCTACATGGGCTCGGTGCACTCGCACCTGGCCTCGCCGCTGAAAGCACCCTACGTCACCGCCAAGCACGGCCTGCTGGGCCTGGCCAAGACGGTGGCCAAGGAAGGCGCCAAGGACAAGATCCGCAGCAACGTGATCTGCCCCGGCTTCGTACGCACCCCGCTGGTGGAAAAGCAGATCCCCGAGCAGGCCAAGGAGTTCGGCATCAGCGAAGAGGAAGTCATCAAGAAGATCATGCTGAAAGACACCGTGGACGGCGAATTCACCACCACCCAGGACGTGGCCCAGACCGCTGTCTTCCTGGCGGCCTTCCCGACCAATGCCCTGACCGGCCAGTCCGTGGTAGTCAGTCATGGCTGGCATATGCAGTAAAGTTCACCCGCCCTGACGCCCCTCTCGAAGCCGCCGTCGCACCAGCCCGGCGGCTTTTTCTTGCTGCCCGCAAACACGGATGTCAGGCAAATCTATTCAGCTCACATCGAAGCCATATGAAAGCAATAGCGTAAATCCGGCTATCGAAGTCCGCTATCATGCGAGCATTGCCCGTCCTCGTCCGCACCATGACCCAGCCCTCTCTGCCGCCTGCTGACACTGCCGCCTCCTTGGCGCAGCTGCATCTGCGCAGCTATCGCGACGAATCGCTGGCGCACCGGCATGATTTTGCGCAACTGGTGCTCCCGCTGGCGGGCCGCCTGGCGATGGACATCGCCGGCCGCGAAGGTCTGGCCGATACCGCCACGGCCGCCTTCGTCGAGCCCGGAGCCCGCCATGCCACCCGTGCGGGCGGTGAGAATCGTTCGCTGGTGCTGGACCTGGCCCCGGCCACGGTCAGCAGCCTGCAACTGGAGGTGCTGGCGCAACGCCCTTTCCTGCCCTTGTCGGCGGCAGCGGGAAGGCTGGTGGAATTCATGGCCGTCTCGCTGGCACATACGCGCCCGGCCGACACGGTGCTGCAGCATTGGGTGCCTTTGCTGCTGGATACGCTCACGCAGCAGCCACCCCGCACGCTCTCGCGACTGCACCTGATGCTGGCGCGCGTGGAGGCGCGGGCAGAACATCCGTGGACGGTGGCACAGATGGCCGAGCTGGCGGCGATCTCGCCGAGCCGCCTGCATGAATGGTTTCGTGCTCAACTGCACACCTCGCCGCGCGCCTGGCTGGCCGAAGTGCGGGTAGCCCGGGCTTGCCAGCTGCTGCGCACGAGCAGCCTGCCGCTGGCCCTGATTGCCCAGCGCTGCGGCTATGGCGATCAGAGCGCCATGACCCATGCGCTGCGCAAGCTGCGCGGCACCACCCCGTCGGCCTATCGGAAGGCTTGCCTGTCCTGAGGGCGGCCGCTCTTGGCCGAGGCCCGCAGGCACTGGCTGAAGTAGCCGGCAAAGTGGGCGTAATCGGGCGTAGTCAACCCTGCCGTCTTGGCGCGATCATCCCAGCGCCGCAACCTGACCGCCTCCTCTGCATAGGGCCGGTCAATGAACGCCGCAGCCTGTTCCACATCGAAGATCCCGCCCTGCAATTGCAGGCTGCGCACCGAATCGGCGGAGAGCTGGGCGAAGTAATCCGGATCGGTGGCGCACAGGTAGCGCTTGGCATCCACATGCAGCGCGATGGGGACCAGCACGGCGTCATCGAACAGGCCGCGCAGGAAGGGCAGAACGCGGTACTGGTGCAGGTCATCGATACCGGCCAGGGTAGGCGTCTGGCCCAGGTCTTCCAGCAGATGGCCGAGATCGTGCAGGAGACTTGCCACGATCAGGCTGGGGGCCGCACCCTCCTGCTCTGCCAGCCAAGCTGATTGCAACGCATGCTCCAGTTGCGTGACCGGCTCGCCGGTGTATTGGGTGTGACCGTGCCGCGTGAACAGCACGGCGATGTCGTCCAGGCTCAGAGCCATCATGCGCCTCGCAGGTGAAGAAAAGTCCGAACGCCACTATAGACGCTGCAAGGGCGTACTCCATGACATCTCCATGACATGCGAATACGCAAAGAAAAACGGCGAGCCTTGCGGCCCGCCGTCCCTCATCGCTTCACTGCTTGATTGCTTGATTGCTTACTTCTTCAGATCATAGCGATCCAGATCCATCACCTTGACCCAGGCCGCCACGAAGTCCCTGACGAACTTTTCCTTGGCGTCGGCGCTGGCATAGACCTCGGCCAGGGCGCGCAGCACGGCATTGGAACCGAACACCAGGTCGACGCGGGTACCGGTCCACTTGACGGCGCCGCTCTTGCGGTCGCGGCCTTCGAACTCTTCCTGGGCGGGCGAGGTGGATTTCCACTCGGTCCCCATGTCCAGCAGATTGACGAAGAAGTCATTGGACAGCACACCAACCCTGGACGTGAACACGCCCTTGGTGCTGCCACCGACGTTGTTGCCCAGCACGCGCAGGCCACCGACGAGAACCGTCATTTCCGGGGCGGTCAGGGTCAGTTGCTGTGCCTTGTCGATCAGCATGTCTTCGGCACGCACGGCATAGCGCTGCTTCTGGTAGTTGCGGAAGCCATCGATGACAGGTTCCAGCGGCTCGAAGGAGGCCACGTCGGTCTGTTCCTGCGAAGCATCCACGCGGCCGGCGCTGAAGGGAACGGATACGGCCACACCAGCATCCTTGGCCGCCTTTTCGATGGCAGCACTACCGGCCAGCACGATCAGGTCAGCCAGCGAGACCTTCTTGGCACCCTGGTTGAACCCGGCCTGAATGCCTTCCAGCACCTTCAAGACCTTGGCCAGCTGGGCCGGCTGGTTGGCGGCCCAATCCTTTTGCGGGGCCAGGCGAATGCGGGCACCGTTGGCACCGCCACGCATGTCACCGCCACGGAAGGTGGAGGCCGAGGCCCAGGCGGTCGAGACCAGCTCGCTCACCGACAAGCCCGACGCCAGAACCTTGCCCTTCAATGCCGCAACATCCGCCGCGTCGATGGGTGCAGCCTCCGCCTTGGGCAGCGGATCTTGCCAGATCAGTTCTTCGGCCGGCACTTCCGGACCGAGGTAGCGCGAACGCGGGCCCAGATCGCGGTGGGTCAGCTTGAACCAGGCGCGGGCGAAGGCATCGGCGAACTGGTCGGGGTTTTCCAGGAAGCGGCGCGAGATCTTTTCATAGGCCGGATCGAAGCGCAGCGACAAGTCCGTCGTCAGCATGGTCGGACGCACCGGCGCACCGCCATGGGCATGCGGGATCACCGCATCGGCCCCCTTGGCCACCCACTGGTGCGCGCCGGCCGGGCTCTTGGTCAGCTCCCACTCATAGTTGAACAGGTTCTCGAAGAAGTAATTGCTCCACTGGGCCGGGGTCTGGGTCCAGGTCACTTCCAGGCCGGAGCTGATGGTGTCGCCACCCAGGCCGCTGCCGAAGCTGCTCTTCCAGCCCAGGCCCTGGCTTTCCATCTCCTCGCCTTCCGGCTCACGACCCACGTGCTTGGCATCGCCTGCACCGTGGGTCTTGCCGAAGGTGTGGCCACCGGCGATCAGGGCCACGGTTTCTTCATCGTTCATCGCCATGCGGGCGAAGGTTTCGCGGATGTCATGGGCGGCGGCCACCGGGTCGGGGTTGCCTTCCGGGCCTTCCGGGTTCACGTAGATCAGGCCCATCTGCACAGCTGCCAGCGGGTTCTCCAGGTTGCGCCCGGTGGGGGCGGTGCGGCTCTGCTCATTGCCGTGACGGTCGGCGTCGGCGGTGATTTCGCCGTGGGCAGCGCCGGCCTTGCCACGGCCGTAGCGGTCATCGCCACCCAGCCAGGTCGATTCGGTTCCCCAGTAGACGTCCAGATCCGGTTCCCACACATCCTTGCGACCACCGGCGAAACCGAAGGTCTTGAAACCCATGGTTTCCAGCGCCACGTTGCCGGTCAAAATCAGCAGGTCGGCCCAGGAAATCTTGTTGCCGTATTTCTGCTTGACCGGCCACAGCAGGCGGCGCGCCTTGTCCAGGTTGACGTTGTCAGGCCAGCTGTTGAGCGGCGCAAAACGCTGCTGGCCACGGCCGGCACCGCCCCGACCATCGCCGATGCGGTAGGTGCCGGCACTGTGCCAGGCCATGCGGATGAACAGCGGACCATAGTGACCGAAGTCAGCCGGCCACCAGTCCTGCGAATCAGTCATCACCTTGGCCAGGTCAGCCTTGAGCGCCGCCAGGTCCAGGCTCTTGAAAGCCTCGGCGTAATTGAAATCCTCACCCATGGGGTCGGACTTGGAAGAATGCTGGGCCAGCAGATCCACGCGCAACTGCTTGGGCCACCAGTCACGGTTGCTGGTGCCGCCGCCGGCGGTGTGGTTGAAGGGGCACTTGGCTTCGTTGGACATTGCGTTCTCTCCTGTTGATCGACCCGATGGTCATGACGCCCGGACCGGGGAACGGGCATCCTGTGGCCACTACCAGACTGACTGGCAAATGGCGGCTTGATGATTCGGCAATAGACTGGCTGCGTTCTGCTACGGCACCATGACGCCGTACTGCGGGGCCAGCTTCGCCTTGTCCCGGTCATGCTTGCGAAGAACCATTAATGTAATTCATCAAAAACAATTATGTGATTGTCTTTTTGTATAACGCCGGTCAATAAATCCAATCCCAATCCTTCAGAATTTGTGACTCAACAGTGTAGCCAAAGGCAAACCCTTCTGCAGGGCACGCCATTTGCACACGCACCCAACCGCCCATCCTGAGGCTTGCACTCGGAACAGGATGCACCGTGAGGAAATGCGAATGTTCGCGATGAACATTGCCCCTGAGTGCAATCCTTTCAAGCCAAGCAGACGCAGCCGCGCCACGGGAAAATACGAGTTTCATGACGATTCAGGTCAACCGATACGAATATGAATCGTTGTTGAGTCGCTGCCCTGGCACCGGGCTGCCCTCATTTTTCCCACATTACAAGAACCATCATGACGGAAGCCACCGAAAACCTGGAACACGCCGAGCACGCCCATGCTTCCGGCAACAAGAAGCTGGCCCTGCTCATCGCCATCCTGGCGTTGGTGCTGGCCGTTACCGAAACCCTCTCCAAGTCTTACCAGACCGAGGTCATCCTGAAACACCAGGAGGCGGCCAACCTGTGGTCTTTCTTCCAGGCCAAGTCGGTCCGTGGCAATGCGGCGCAACTGGCCAGGCAGCAGCTCACGCTGCTGGGCAATCCCAAGGATGAGCGCATCAATGCGGCCGTCGCCAAGCTCGACGATGCCATCGCCCATTACGACAGTGACGAGAAGAGCGGTGAAGGCAAGAAGGAGCTGTCCCACAAGGCGCGCGCAGCCGAACACGAGGCGCATGCCTACATGGAGAAATACGAGAAGATGGAAATGGCCGCCGGCATGCTGCAAGTGGCCATCGTGCTGGCCTCGGCCACCATCATCACGGGGGTGGCGGTACTGGCCTATCTGTCCATGGGTATCGGCGTGGTAGCGCTGGCCTTTATCGGTGCAGGACTGTTCGGCTCCGTGGTCTGAACGGCTGGACCGTTTGCAGGCAAAGACGCCGGCCACGTGTCGGCGTTTTTTTCTTTCGTACCCGATCGCAACAAAACCGTAGCCTGCAACAATCCTTGGCCGTGCGGCTGCGGCATACTGCCTCCCTTTGCAACATGGCAGACGTTGATCCCGATGCGTTCCAACCCGATTCTGCAAGGCATTTTCTATGGCGCGCTGGCCGGCGCCGCCTGGGGCCTGGTCTTCCTGGCACCTGAACTGACCCGCGCCTTCTCTCCCTGGCAACTGACCGCCGGGCGCTATCTCGCCTACGGCCTGTTCGCCGCCCTGCTGATCGCCCCGCGCATCAGAAAACTGCTACCCCATCTGGGCCGTGCCGAATGGCGCGCGCTGGTGTGGCTGAGCCTCTTGGGCAATGTGGTCTATTACGTATTCCTGGCCAGTGCCGTGCAACTGGGCGGCATGGCGATGACCTCGCTGGTGATCGGCTTCCTGCCGGTGGCGGTGAGCATCATCGGCAGCCGTAGTCACGGTGCCGTCTCGCTGCGCAAGCTGGCCCCCTCACTGGCCCTGGGCCTGGCAGGCATTGCCTGCGTGGCCTGGCAGTCGCTGGCCGGGGCGGCTGGGGGCGATATGAAGGAAAGTGTCATCGGCTTCTTCTGCGCCCTCGCCGCATTGGCGTCCTGGACCACTTATGCGGTGGGTAACAGCCGCTGGCTTGGACGCCTGCATGAAGTTTCTGCACACGATTGGAATCTGCTGATCGGCGTGGTCACCGGGCTGCTGTCGCTGTTCATCGCCGTACCGGCCTTTACCGTGATGCTGCAGCCGCATCCGGGCGATCAGTGGATGCACTTCGTGGCGGTCTCGGCCGGGGTGGCGATCTTCGCCTCGCTCTTCGGCAATGCCTGCTGGAACAAGGCCAGCCGCCTGCTGCCGCTGACCATGATCGGGCAGATGATCCTGTTCGAGACCTTGTTCGCCCTGCTCTACGGCTTCCTGTGGGAACAGCGCTGGCCGACGCTGCTGGAGATCGCGGCCATGGTGCTGGTGAGCGTGAGCGTCTTGCTGTGCGTGTCGGCGCACCGGGTCGATGAGGGCGGCGGGCACTAGGGCCCTGCCCGCGCTACGGCTGCACGGCAGGCTGTTCGGCCAGCTTCTTCAAGACGTGTGCCGCGGCCACCAGGCCGAAGGTGGCCGTAACCACCATGGCCGAGCCGAAGCCGGCGCAGTTCAGACCGGTCACGCCGGCTTGCGTGCTGTCGGCGGCGTCCTCGCCCACATCCATGTCTGCTGCCGGAAGAACTTCACAGGCTTCACCTTCGGCCAGTTCCGGAAAGCGCAGCGGTTCGGTGGAGAACACTGCGTCGATGTGGAATTTGTTCTTGGTCCCGCGCGGGAAACCATGCTGTGACCGCAAACGCTTGCGCACCTTGGCCAAGAGCGGTTCCTGCTCGGTGCGGCAGAGGTCGCGGATTTCAATCCGGGTCGGATCGATCTGCCCGCCCGCACTGCCGATGGTCACCATGGGCATGCCGTGGCTGCGGCACCAGGCGATCATGGCCACCTTGGCCGGCACGTTGTCGATGGCATCGATGACGTAATCGAAACGACCTCCTCCCAGCATCTGCTCGACGTTCTCCGGATCGACGAAATCCTCCACCTCGGTGACCACGCAGCTTGGATTGATCAGGCGGATGCGTTCATGCAGCGCCGTCACCTTGGCCTGGCCCAGCGTGGTGGTCAAGGCATGGATCTGGCGGTTGACGTTGGATTCGGCCAGGTTGTCCAGGTCGATCAGGGTCAGGTGGCCGATGGCGCTGCGCGCCAGCGCTTCGACGATCCACGAGCCCACCCCTCCTACCCCGACCACGCAGACGCGCGCCTGGCGGAAGCGTTGCAGGGCGGCGGCGCCATACAGGCGGGCGACGCCGCCGAAGCGGCGTTCATGGTCGATATCGTTCAGATCGATGGATGTGCTCATGTTCAAACTTCAATGCAGTGTTATCGGACCTGTCCACTCCGGAAGGGCCTCTCATGAAAAAGGGCCGCAGCGTCAACGCGGCGGCCCTTTTTGCGTCGTACGACAATCCTTGAATCAGACCACCGCGCCGCCGTTCTCGTCCTTGACCTTGACCGGCTTGATCAGGTCTTCGCGCTTCACCCCCAGCCACATGGCCAGGGCGGCTGCCACGAACACCGAGGAATAGATGCCGAACAGGATGCCGATGGTCAGCGCCAGAGCGAAGTAGTGCAGCGTCGGGCCACCGAAGAAGAACATCGCCAGCACCATCATTTCGGTACTGCCGTGGGTGATGACGGTACGCGACATGGTACTGGTGATGGCGTGGTTCAGTACTTCCGGCGTGGACAGCTTGCCGAAACGACGGTCACGGAAGGCTTCGCGCACACGGTCGAACACCACCACCGATTCATTGACCGAGTAACCCAGCACGGCCAGAATCGCCGCCAGCACGGTGAGCGAGAACTCCCACTGGAAGAAGGCGAAGAAGCCCAGGATGATGACGATGTCGTGCAGGTTGGCGATCACCGCCGCCACCGCGAACTTCCATTCGAAGCGGAAGGCCAGGTAGATCACGATGCCCAGCACCACCATGGCCAGCGCCAGCAGGCCGTCGTGAGCCAGTTCGTCACCGACCTGGGGACCGACGAATTCCACGCGCTGCAGGCGCACGTCCGGATCATCGGCGCGCAGGGCGGCGTTGACCTTCTCGCTCTGCTGGCTGGCGTTCACGCCGGCCTGTGCGGGCAGGCGGATCATCACGTCCTGGGCGGTGCCGAAGCTCTGCACCAGGGTATCGCGGTAACCCAGTCCTTCGATGGACTTGCGGATCTTCTCCAGGTCGGCCGGCTTGTTGTAGGCCACTTCCATGACCGTGCCACCGGTGAATTCGATGGAGAAGTGCAATCCCTTGGAGAACAGGAAGAACACCGCGGCCACGAAGGTCAGTGCCGAGATCGCATTGAAGATCAGGGCATGACGCATGAAGGGAATGTCTTTTTTGATGCGGAAAAATTCCATCACTATCCTTTCGGTGCCGGCCCCGTCGTCATCGGGGAGGCCGGCTCAAAATCTGGCTGTGCTGCTATGTCGTGGTGTGGCCGTGCTTACTTGGCGTTGCGCTTGGCCGATGCCTTGCCGGAGGTGGTCAGCGCCTCGCCCTGCGGCTTCCAGATCTGGCCGATGGCCAGGCTGGACAGACGCTTCTTGCGGCCATACCAGAGGTTGACCACGCCGCGCGAGAAGAACACGGCCGAGAACATCGAGGTCAGGATGCCCAGGCAGTGCACCACGGCAAAGCCGCGAATGGCGCCGGAACCGAAGATCAGCAGCGCCAGACCGGCGATCAGGGTGGTCACGTTGGAGTCCAGGATGGTCGCCCACGCGCGATCGAAACCGGCAGCAATGGCTGCCTGCGGCGAATTGCCTGCGCGCAGTTCTTCACGGATGCGTTCGTTGATCAGCACGTTGGAGTCGATCGCCATACCGAGCGCCAGTGCGATAGCCGCAATACCGGGCAGGGTCAGCGTCACCTGCAGGGTCGACAGCAGCGCCACCAGCAGCAGCACGTTCACCGACAGTGCCAGGGCGCTGAAGAAACCGAACAACTGGTAGTAGATGACCATGAAGATGGCCATGGCCACGAAGCCATACAGCACCGAATCAAAGCCCTTCTTGATGTTGTCGGCGCCCAGTTGCGGGCCGATGGTGCGTTCCTCGATGATTTCCATCGGTGCGGCCAGGGAACCGGCGCGCAGCAGCAGGGCCAGGTCGCTGGCGGCTTCGGGCGAACCCATGCCGGTGATCTGGAAGCGCGAACCCAGCTCGGAGCGGATGGTAGCCACCGTCAGGACTTCGCCCTTGCCCTTTTCGAAGAGCACGATGGCCATGGCCTTGCCCACCTTGTCACGGGTGGCTTCGCGCATCTTGCGGCCGCCGTCGCCGTTCAAGTCAATGCTCACCGCCGGCTGGTGGTTTTCATCGAAGCTGGCCGAGGCGTTGGAGATGTAGTCGCCGGTCAGCACCGGTTCCTTGTTGAGCACCACGGGCGCGCCCTTGCCAACCTTGAACAGTTCGGAGCCGAACGGAATGGCCGAGGTTTCCTCGGTGCCGCGCACGACGCTTTCATCGACCATGCGCACTTCCAGGGTGGCGGTACGGCCGATGATGTCCTTGGCGCGCGAGACGTCCTGCACGCCCGGCAGCTCGACCACGATGCGGTCGGCGCCCTGGCGCTGGATCAGCGGTTCGGCCACGCCCAGCTCGTTGACGCGCTTGGACAGGGTGCTGATGTTCTGCTTGACGCCATCTTCCTGGGTCTGCTTCAGGGCTTCCGGACGGAGGGTGGCGATGAGCTTGAGATCATCGCCGCTGCCGGCGTCGGTGAGCAGCATTTCCTGCAGCTCGCCCAGGGCGGCGCGGGCCTTGTCGCGGGTATCGGCATCGCGGAAGGAAATCTCGATGCTGTCGCCCACGCGGTTGATGCCGCTGTGGCGGATGTTCTTGTCACGCAGCAGGCTGCGCACGCTCGCCTGCAAGCCTTGCAGACGCTTGTTCAAGACCGCCTTGATGTCGACCTGCATCAGGAAGTGCACGCCACCGCGCAGGTCCAGGCCCAGATACATCGGGAAGGCATGCAGACTCTGCAGCCATTGCGGGGTATTGGGCAACAGGTTGAAGGCGACGATGTAGGTCGGGTCGCTGGGGTCGGTATTGAGTTCCTTTTCCAGCAGGGCCTTGGCCTTGAACTGAATGTCGGTGCTGGCGAAACGGGCGCGCACCGAGGGCTGCGAACCGCTGTTGTCGAACGCCACACTCTCTGCGCCGAGATTGCCTTGTTTCAGGATCTGATCGACGCGGCCGGCCAGGGCCGGCTCGACCTTCAGGGTCGACTTGCCGCTGCTGATCTGCACCGCGGGAGATTCGCCGAAGAAGTTCGGGACGGTATAGATCACGCCGAACAGCAGGGCCAGGACGATCAGTGCGTATTTCCAGAGAGAGTAACGATTCATGGTCTTGTGCTTCTTGCTTGCGGGAGAGGGAGGCAGGGACCTGCCGCCCTGTTCAGAACCGGCGCGCGCAACCGGAGGATGCCGCGCGCCGTTCTAACGACATGGGCGCATCAGCGATGCGCCCATGGGTTCGCCGGTTCAGGCCGGCCAACCGGTACGGCCGGATTACAGGCCCTTGATGGTGCCCTTGGGCAGCAGGGTGGTCACGGCGCCCTTTTGCACGACGACTTCAGTGCCTTCGGCGACTTCGATGGTGATGTAACCATCGGCCACCTTGGTGATGCGACCCAAGAGACCGCCCGAGGTGACGACTTCATCGCCCTTGCCCAGTGCGTCCATCATGGCTTTCTGTTCTTTCTGACGCTTCATCTGCGGGCGGATCATCAGGAAGTACAGGACCACGAACATCAGGATGATCGGCAGGAAGCTGGCCAGGTTGCCCATCACGCCACCAGGGGCTGCTGCGGCCGTTTGCGCGTATGCGTCGGAAATAAACACGTAAGGCTCCAAAGGTTGATTGAAAAATAGCCCTGCATTCTAGCACTGCGCAGGCACCAAACCGCCAAATCGGGATGTATTGCCTCAGATCAAGGGGAAGCCAGGCAAAATCGGGCTTTTTTATCACCTGCTCAGACGGGAAAATCCCCGCAGGCCGCGAGAAATGGCAAGGCACATGAAAAAAGCTTCATTTCGCCCCCAAGCCGCCTAATATAGGCGCCATCGCGCAACCCCATCCGAACGCTGACTGCCGCATGCCCGCCTCCCCTGTTCCCGATCCCACCGGTCTGCCCGCCTTGCCTGCCACGCCGCGCCAACCGGCGTGGGCCATCTTCCTGGTCTTCCTGCGACTGGGACTGAGCTCCTTTGGCGGACCGGCTGCTCATCTCGGTTATTTCCGTCACGAATTCGTGGCACGTCGGCGCTGGCTGTCCGAACAGAGCTATGCCGACCTGGTGGCGATGTGCCAGTTCCTGCCGGGCCCTTCCAGCAGTCAGGTGGGGCTGGCCATCGGCCTGCTCCGGGGCGGCTGTCGCGGTGCGCTGGCGGCCTGGCTGGGCTTTACCCTGCCCTCGGCGCTAGTGCTGATGGTGGTGGCGCTGTCGGTGCTGGAGGATGCGCACTGGCTTTCCGGAGAGGTGGTGCACGGCCTGAAGATCGTGGCCGTGGCCATCGTGGCGCAGGCGGTGTGGGGCATGGCGCAGACGCTGTGCCGTGGTCCGCTGCGCCTGCTCATCATGGCGCTGGCGGCGCTGGCGGCCTGGGCTTTGCAGGGCAGTCTGGTACAGCTGGGGGTGATCGTGGTCGCCGGCGTGGCCGGACGGCTGCTGCTGCACGGTCCCCGGATTGCACGACAGGAACAACTGCCCATGGTGGTCAGCCGTCGCACGGGACGCGCCTGCCTGCTGCTGTTCGTCGGTCTGCTGGCGGGTATCCCGCTGCTGGCCGCGCTTTATCCCGCCCCCTGGCTGCAGCAGATCAACATCTTCTACCGCGTCGGCTCGCTGGTCTTCGGCGGCGGTCATGTGGTGCTGCCGCTGTTGCAGGCCGAACTGGTGCCCTCGGGTTGGGTAGACAAGGACGTCTTCCTGGCCGGCTACGGGGCGGCCCAGGCGATCCCCGGCCCGCTGTTCACGCTGGCGGCCTATCTGGGCGTGGTGATGTCGGCCGGGCCCAGTGGCCTGATCGGGGGCGTGCTGTGCCTGCTGGCGATCTTTGCCCCGTCTTTCCTGCTGGTGACCGGATTGCTGCCCTTCTGGGATGAGGTCCGTCGCCAGGCCGCAATGCAGGCCGTGCTGGCGGGCGTCAACGCGGCCGTGGTGGGATTGTTGCTGGCCGCGCTCTACCGGCCGGTGTGGACCAGTGCCATTTTCAGTACGCGCGACCTGCTCATCGCGCTGGTCGCATTCGTCGGCCTGGTGCGCTTGCGGCTGCCGTCCTGGGCGGTCGTACTGCTGGCTGTCCTGGCGACCAGCCTGTCCGCACTGGCAGGCGTCTGATCCGGATACACCCGGCTCAATACACTACCACCACCGAACGTTCCTGCTGGTTCACCAGCAGCAGCGCCCGACCGTCCGGGCTGCCCGCAGGCACCGCGCCACAGGTATTGGAAACGGCGGCCACGCCGTTGACGACATGGACCACCACATTGCAGCGCGTGGCCACCAGCGCCGAGATGGACAGCCTGGCCGTGGTGGCCGCGTACAGGTGCGGCCAGGCCCAACAGCCCAGCGTGAGCAGCAGCAGCGCACAGGTCCAGCGCTGAAGATCGGGGCGCGCCAGGCGGGCGCGTGCCATCAAGGGGGGATGACGCATGTTGCGGCTCCTTTCGGGTTGGGCCACTGCATTGCTTCCTTATGTAGACATCTTAAATAAATTAATCGAATAAATCAATAAAATTAATTTATATGATTAATATAATAATATTAATTATTTTGCAAACTCATCAGCATACCGTCCGGGCAGACGCGCCGTGGCAGAACCCCTAAAGTTGAATAGCAGGCAAGTACAATGATGTGCCACATTTTGACCACACTCACCGTACAATCAGCGAGCAAATAAAACAATTCCGGCGATTTATTAGTCAATTCGTTATAATTGATTCCATCTATGCCGGGAAGGGAAACATCCCCTTGTACGCCGGCACCATCGAAACGGAGTCGGGACCCATGGAGACAATCTCGTGATGCCAGTCAGCCCTCAGGGCGAGCCACAAGGCGCCCCCACCTCGCGCGACGGGCGACTGCTGCTGGGCCTGGCCGAGGCCGGTTTTGCCGTGCTGGTGGTGGCTGCACTGTGGCGGGCGGACCTGCCGGCCTGGCTGATCCTGGGTCTGCTGACCCTGTGGCTGATCCGCGCGCTGATCCTGCTGCGCCTGTTGCGCGACCACCATCGTGCTGCACGCAACCTGGTCCTGGCCAAGGAGGCGGCTGACCATGCCATGCTCACGCGCGGCGCCTTCCTCTCCACCATGAGCCATGAAATCCGCACGCCCATGAATGCCGTGCTGGGCATGGCCGGACTGCTGCGCACCACGCGCCTGGATACCCAGCAGGCGGAATTTGCCAAGGCCATCGAGGATTCCTCGCTGGCCCTGCTGGGCATCGTCAACGACGTGCTTGATTTCTCCAAGATCGATGTCGGCAAGATGGATATCGCAGTGGTCGAATTCGATCTGCTGGAAGTGGTGGAAGCCAGTGCCGAGGCCTTGTCCTTCAAGGCGCGCGAAAAGCGCGTGCGGCTGCTGGCCCACGTCGATCCGCGCCTGCCGGTGCGGCTGCTGGGCGACCCCGGGCGCATCCGCCAGATTCTGCTGAACCTGCTGGGCAATGCGCTCAAGTTCACGCATGTGGGGGAAGTGCTGCTGCGGGTCCAGGCGCTGCATGTGTCGGGGGACCACTGCCGGGTGCGTTTCGAGGTGCGCGATAGCGGCATCGGTATGGATGAGGAAACCCTGCGTCGGCTCTTCTCGCCCTTCTCGCAGGCCGACAGCTCGGTCACGCGCCAATACGGCGGCACCGGACTGGGCCTGTCGATCTGCAAACGCCTGGTGGAACTGATGGGCGGCAGGATAGGGGTGGAGAGCACGCCCGGAAGCGGCTCCTGCTTCTGGTTCGAACTGGGCATTCCCGTGGCGCAAGCGCCCGGTTTCGCCAGCAGCCCGCATGCAGCCAAAAAGCGACAGGTGGCCCTGCTGGAAACACATGACGCCAGCGCCGCCATGCTGCACGAATATCTGCGTGGCGCCGGACTGGAAACGGTGCGCTACAGCAGCGCCAGCGACGCCCTGGCGGCCTTGACCGGCCCGGCGGCCACGGCCAGCGGTATCGACACCCTCATCGTCAGCAGCGAGATCCAGGACATCCCGCCGGCTGCGGTGCTGGCGCGCCTGCATGCCGAACGCCCCGCAGTGACGTGCGTACTGCTTGACCACGGCGTACACGGCCTTAATATAGACGGAAAATCAACAGCGGCAGCACTGCAGTTGCCGTTGCGCAAGCAACAGCTGCTGCGCGCAGTGGCACTGCTGCCGGAGGACAAGGCACCGGGCCCGATGCAGACGCCGGCAGTTCGTCCGGGCAGGACACTGCCCCGGGCGGGGCAGCAGGAACAGCACGAACAGCACGAACTCCTGCTGGTGGAAGACAACGTGATGAACCAGAAGGTGGCGGTGTACCAGCTCAACGCCATGGGCTACGCGGTCGATATCGCCTCCAATGGTGCGGAGGCGCTGGAGAAACTGGCACGGCGCAAGTACGCGCTGATCCTGATGGATTGCCAGATGCCGGTGCTCGATGGCTACGAAACCACGCGCCGCATCCGGCGCCTGCAGGGTGAGCTGGCCCATACCCCCATCGTCGCGATGACCGCCAATGCCATGGCGGGGGATCGCGAACAATGCCTGGAGGCGGGTATGGACGATTATCTGACCAAGCCCTTGCTGCGCTCGCAACTGGCGACGATGCTGGAGCATTACCTGCCGCCGGCGCAGGCGTCGGCAGACGGCTCCGGCGCCGCAGCAGTGGTGGTGGACGAAGCCCGCCTGCAGGAACTCTTCGGTGACGACACCGCACTGGCCGGCCAGATGCTGGAGATGTTCATTGAACACACCACACCGGTCATGGACGATCTGGCACGGCATTGCCAGGCCGCCGATCCGCTCCTGGGCGAGATCCAGGCACTGGGCCACCGGCTGGCCGGTAGCTGCCTGAATCTGGGTATCCAGGCACTGGGACAATGTGGAAGACAGATGGAAACGGCGGCACGCCAGGGCGACCTGGCGCAGGTCCGCACGCTGGCCGAGGAGTGCGCAAACGCCTTCGCAGCCTTGCGCGAACACCTTCAAGACAGGGGCCGGGGGAACATATGAAGATTCTGATCGTCGACGACGACAAGACCAATCTGTCGCTATTTACGCACATGCTGGCGCAATTGCCCGATACCAGCATCAGTACCTGTCCCGATGCGTATGAAGCGCTGGACTGGTGCGGCAGCCACGATCCCGATCTGATCCTGCTGGACTACATGATGCCGGGCATGGACGGGCTGGATTTCCTTTCGCGTTTTCGCGCCATGCCGGGTCAGGAGATGACGCCGGTCATCATGATCACCGCCGACATGGGCCTGCAGGTGCGCCACAAGGCGCTGCAGATGACGGCCAATGATTTTCTCTCCAAGCCGGTGAACCGCGTGGAGCTGCTGGCGCGCGTGAAGAACATGCTGGCCATGCGCAAGTCGCAGTTGGCCATGAGTCAGCAGATCGAGCATCTGGCCGAGGAGGTGCAACAGAAGACGCAACAGAGCTCGACGATGGCCCTGAACTCCATGGATCTGCTGGCGCGCGCGGCCGGCTATCGCGATCCGGAAACAGGCGAACACCTGGTGCGCATGTCCAACTACACCCGCGTCATTGCCGCCCACCTGGGCTTGCCCAAGGAAGAACAGGACCTGCTGCTGGCGGCATCGCCCATGCACGACATCGGCAAGATGGGGATCCCCGACCACATCCTGCTCAAACCCGGACGGCTGGACGAGGAAGAACTGAAGGTCATGCGCCTGCACGCCCAGATCGGCGCCGACATTCTGCGCGGCAGTCCGTCGGCACTGCTGCAGACGGCCTCGCAGATCGCCCAGACGCATCATGAGAAATGGGACGGCAGCGGCTATCCCAATGCACTCAAGGCTGACCAGATCCCGCTGTATGGCCGTATCGTGGCGGTGGCCGACGTATTCGACGCACTGACCTCGTCGCGCCCCTACAAAAAAGGCTGGAGCCTGGAAGACGCCGCGCGTTATCTGCGCGACAATGCCGGCAGCCATTTCGATCCGCGCTGCGTGGAAGCCTTCTTTGCCGGCTGGGAGGAAGTGGTCGATATCTACAACCGCAACCAGGACGGCAAATGATGCTCACCTTCATTGAACCCACCCTGTTCGAGAAGCTCCGCAGTGCACAAGCCCTGCCCTCGCCCGGTGGGGTGCGCCTGACCATCATGCGCCTGTGCGCGCAGGATGATCCCGACATGCACGAACTGATCCATCTGGTGCAGGCCGATCCGGCCCTGTCCGGACGCATCATCCGCATCGTCAACGTACTCAATGCCGAGCGCGTGCGTCCGATCGCCTCGGTCAGCATGGACAGCCTGCTGCTGGTCGGTCTGCAAGCGGTACGCCAGCTGGCCCTGGCGCTGTCGCTGGCAGAGACCACGGCACCGGCCTCGTGTGTGAACTTCAAGTTGCCGGCCTTCTGGGCGCACAGCTTCGCCATGGCCTGCAGCGCCCAGGCCATCAGCAGTCATACGCGCGTGGCACCGCTGGGCGAAATGTTCACCACGGGTCTGTTGGCCAACATCGGCAGGCTGACGCTGGCTTCGGCCCACCCCGGGGGCTACTCCTCGTTGCTGACGCGCCCGCTGGAGCCCTCGGCGCAACTGGCGATGGAGCAGTCGCTGTTCGGCTTCAACCACCTCAATATCGCGGCGGCGCTGATGCAGGACTGGAAGATTCCGGATCTGTTCTGTGATGCCGTACTGCACTACGAAGCACCGGCGCTGCCGGACGACTGGCCGGTGCCTCGCCCACAGGAAATCATCTGGACCCTGTACCTCTCGGCGGCCATGGCCGAACTGGGTTGCGGCACGCCGCAGGTGGCCGAGGCGGCCCTGCCCAAGATCGCGCGGGCGCTGCCGCAACTGCAACTGGCGCCGCATGATTTCCCGGCCCTGTATCAGGCCACGGGGGAAGACTGGCAGGACTGGACCCAGACCATGCACCTGAGCGCCAAGACCCTGTGGCAGGGTCTGCCCGGCCAGGTCCACGACAAACTGCTGCGTCTGCAGGAATCCGTCGGCGGCGGCGATGCAGCAACTTGAACAACTGCTGCTCAGCGAAGCGCCGGACGCCTATGTGCTGATGGATATGCAGGGCGGCGTAGTCTACTGGAACCGCTGCGCCGAGCAGATCTTCGGCTATGCCGCCCAGGAAGTGCTGGGCCAGCATCTGTCGGACTTCATCGTGCCGCCCGAGCGACGCGCCGAGGAAGAGCGGGTGTTTGCCGATACGGTGGCGCTGGGCCGGGCCGATTGCCAGTCCATCCGCCGGCGCAAGGATGGTTCGCTGCTGCACCTGTCGGTTTCCAACAAGCTGTTGCGCGATGAACGCGGGGCACCGCAGTTCGTCCTGTCCTGCAAGCGCGACATCAGCGAGGCCACCGTCCTGCGCGACATCAGCCTGATTGCGGCCAGCGTTCACGGGCTCTATGACTGGCTGCCCGACGGTATCGTGGTCGTCAACGCACTGGACCGCGTGGTGCTGGCCAATCGTCGCGCCGGCGAGCTGTTCGGCTGGGAGGTAGCCGAGCTGACCGGGCGGGCCATCGATGTCCTGATCCCTCAGCGCTTTTTGGCCATGCACGCGCAGAACCTGGCCGACTATCTCAGCGGCCAGGCCGGACCGGCCAGCAATCCCACGCCCGAGCTGTGCGGCCTGAAGCGCAATGGCAGCGAATTTCCGGTCGACGTGAGCCTGAGCCCGCTGGTCATCGAGGGCGAGACCTTCCTCATGATCGCCGTGCGCGACATCAGCGACCGCAAACGCATCGAACGGGACCTGGCCGAGAAGAACCGCGCCCTGCAAGAGGCCGCGCAGTCACGCGACCGCTTCCTGGCCAACACTTCGCACGAACTGCGCACCCCCTTGAATGCCATCCTGGGTTTCACCGAAATCCTGCTCGCGCGCATGGGCGGGCCGCTCACCCCCGAGCAGGAGCAACAGTTGCAGACCGTCCACGACAGTGCCCAGCACCTGCTCACGCTGATCACCGGCCTGCTGGATGTCTCGCGCCTGGAAACCGAGGACGCCGATCTGATTCCCGAGGACCTGCTGTGTTCGGAACTGATCGAGCATGCCGTGGCGACACTGCGTCCGGCAGCGATCAAAAAAGGCTTGCAGCTGGACCTGGCGCCCTATGCGGGTGAAGTCCGGATCCACACCAACCGGCGTGCACTGGCGCAGATCCTGCTGAACCTGATCGGCAACGCCATCAAGTTCACCGAACGCGGCCAGGTGCAGGTGCAGTTGCGCCAGCAGCACCACGCGGCCGGTCTGACCAGCTGGATCGAAGTCAGTGATACCGGCTGCGGCATCAGCGAAGATGACCAGCAAAGACTCTTTCGCGCCTTCACCCAGCTCGATGCCACGGCCTCGCGCAGGCATGAGGGCATGGGCCAGGGTCTGTACCTGAGCCAGAAGCTGGCCAACCTGATGGGCGGCGCGATCACCGTGCAAAGCCAGGTCGGTACCGGCAGTCGCTTCACGCTCTGTCTGGAGGAGGCCGCCTGATGCGCCTGATGCACCGGATGCGCCCGAGCGCGGATGTGCCCGTCAGTCGACGCCGCGCGCCCGATCTTCCTTGAACTTGCTGACGAATTCCTGGAAGGTGCCGGCGTCGATGGCGTCGCGCATTTCCTGCATCAGTTGCAGGTAGTAGTGCAGGTTGTGCACGGTATTCATGCGCGCACCCAGGATTTCACCGGCGCGATGCAGGTGGTGCAGGTAGGCGCGCGAGAAGTTCTTGCAGGCGTAGCAGTCACAGCTCTCGTCGAAGGGACGGTCGTCGTTCTTGTACTTGGCGTTCTTGATCTTGACGTCGCCGTAGCGCGTGAAGATCCAGCCATTGCGGGCATTGCGGGTCGGCATGACGCAATCGAACATGTCCACGCCGTTGGAGACGCCTTCCACCAGGTCTTCCGGTGTGCCCACGCCCATCAGGTAATGCGGCTTGTCGGCCGGCAGGCGCGGGCCGACGTGTTCCAGCACGCGCATCATGTCTTCCTTGGGCTCGCCCACCGACAGACCGCCAATGGCGAAACCATCGAAACCCAGTTCTTCCAGGCCGGCCAGCGATTCATCGCGCAGGCCTTCGAACATGCCGCCCTGGACAATGCCGAAGAGTGCGTTCGGGTTCTCGCCGCGGTCGAATTCATCCTTGGAACGCTTGGCCCAGCGCAGCGACATGCGCATGGACTTGCCGGCCTCTTCACGGGTGGCGGGACGGCCATCGATCTCGTAGGGCGTGCATTCGTCGAACTGCATGACGATGTCGGAATTGAGCACGCGCTGGATCTGCATGGATATCTCTGGCGAAAGGAACAGGCGGTCACCGTTGATGGGTGAAGCAAAATGCACACCCTCTTCCGTGATCTTGCGCATCTCGCCCAAGGAAAACACCTGGAAGCCGCCGGAGTCGGTCAGGATGGGCTTGTCCCAGCCGATGAACTTGTGCAGGCCGCCGAACTTGCTGACCACTTCCAGCCCCGGGCGCAACCACAGGTGAAAGGTATTGCCGAGGATGATCTGGGCGTTGATTTCCTTCAGTTCCAAGGGCGACATGGCCTTGACCGAACCATAGGTGCCCACTGGCATGAAGATGGGGGTCTCGACGGTGCCGTGGTTTAGTTTGACGCGGCCGCGGCGGGCCTTTCCGTCGGTTTTCAGCAGGGTGAATTCCAGCATGGTGCTCTCTGTTTTCTTTCCGGGTTTCTCAGGTACGGGTCAGCAGCATGGCATCGCCATAGCTGAAGAAACGGTATTGGTGTGCAATGGCGTGCGCATAGGCCGCGCGGATGTGTTCATAGCCGGCAAAGGCTGACACCAGCATCAGCAGGGTCGACTTGGGCAGGTGGAAGTTGGTCACCAGTTGGTCGACGGTCTTGAAGGTGTAGCCGGGCGTGATGAAGAGCTGGGTGTCATCGCTGCCGGCCTTGAGCTCACCGCTCTGCGAACCGGATTCCAGGGCGCGCATGCTGGTGGTGCCGACTGCGATGACACGGCGCCCTGCCGCCTTGGTGGCACGCACGGCCTCTACCGTCTCGGGCGAGATGGTGTACCACTCGCTGTGCATCTTGTGCTGCGACAGGTCTTCCACCCGCACCGGCTGGAAGGTGCCGGCACCCACGTGCAGGGTCACGAAGGCCTGCTTGACGCCGCGTGCGGTCAATTGCTGCAGCAGCGCTTCATCGAAGTGCAGGCCGGCAGTCGGTGCGGCCACGGCGCCGGGTTCCTTGGCGTAGACGGTCTGGTAGCGCGTCTCGTCATAGGCATCGGCCTCGTGGTCGATGTAGGGCGGCAGCGGCAAGCTGCCGTATTGCTCCAGCAACTCAAAGGCATCGGCCGGGAAATGCAGGGTAAAGAATTCGCCGAAACGTTCACCTACGGTCACATCGAAGGCATCGGCCAGGCGGATCCGGGTACCCGGTGGCGGCGACTTGGAAGCCCGTACCTGGGCGTGGACGGTGCGCGCATCGAGGATGCGCTCGACCAGGGCCTCGATCTTGCCGCCGGTTTCCTTCACACCGAACAGGCGCGCCTTGATGACGCGGGTATCGTTGAAGACCAGCAGGTCGCCGGGTTGCAGCAGGTCGACGATGTCGGAGAAGCGGCGGTCAGTCAGTTGCGCACCTTGCACCTGCAGCAGGCGCGAGGCGCTGCGCTCGGCCAGCGGGGTCTGGGCGATGAGCTCGGGGGGGAGCTCGAAATCGAAGTCGGATAATGAGTACATGCGCGAGTACAAGCTTGCAAAATAATGATGGAGGCGATGCGCGCGGCGGCGGCAGACGGGCTGGCGCCGGGCGTTCCCGGGCAAGAACTGTTGCCGGCGGGATTGATACTGTAAATATTCACAGTAAAATAGCGTAACCCGCTATTTTACGCTGTCTGCGCGTTTTTCCCATATGCGCGTGCGGCTAACCATTATGGCCCTCCGTCCAACCCACGCCGACCGCATGCCCGCTACCGCGAAGAAAACCGGCCCGCCGGCCCCGAAGAAAAAAGCCGCTCCCGCTTCCAAGGCCGCCGCCAAGCCTGAAAACAAGCTGGCCAAGCTGGGCCTGCACAACGACATGGACCTGGTGCTGCACCTGCCGCTGCGCTATGAGGATGAAACCACTCTCATGAGCATCGCCGAGGCCTCCCTGCGCGGCCTGCAGACGGTGCAGGTGGAGGGCGTCGTGACAGCATGCGAGGTGCAGTTCCGCCCGCGTCGGCAGTTGATCGTGACAGTCGGCGACGACAGCGGGCAACTGACCCTGCGCTTCATCAACTTCTACGGCAGCCAGACCAAGCAGCTGGCCGAAGGCACCCGGGTGCGGGTGCGCGGGGAATTGCGGCATGGTTTCTTCGGCGCCGAGATGGTCCATCCCTCTTACAAGGTGGTCAATGAAGGCGCTCCGCTGCCGGACGTGCTCACGCCGGTTTACCCGGCTGGCGAAGGGCTCTCGCAAGCCTACCTGCGCAAGGCCATCGCCAATGCCATGAGCCGGCTGGACTGGAGCGATACGCTACCCCCTTCGATGCTGGAGACCCTGAACCTGGCCGGCTTCGAACCGTCGGTGCGGCTGCTGCACAATCCGCCGCCGGACGTGGATGAACATGCCCTGATCGAACGTTCACACCCTGCCTGGATCCGCATGAAGTTCGATGAACTGCTGGCCCAGCAGCTCTCGCTCAAGCGCGCCCAGGCCGCGCGCCGGGCCAAGACCTCGCGCGCGCTGCCGGTGACCGGTCGCATCACCGAGGAACTGACCAAGGTCCTGCCCTTCCAGCTGACCGGCGCGCAACAGCGCGTGCTGGACGAAATCCGCGCCGACCTGCGCCAGTCCTTCCCCATGCAGCGCCTGCTGCAGGGCGATGTCGGCAGCGGCAAGACGGTGGTGGCCGCGCTGGCCGCCGCGCAGGCCATCGACAGCGGCTGCCAGGCGGTGCTGATGGCACCGACCGAAATCCTGGCCGAACAGCACTTCCGCAAGATCGCCGCCTGGATGGAGCCGCTCAATGTCGGTGTGGCCTGGCTTTCAGGCAGCCAGAAGAAAAAGGAAAAGACCGAGGCCCTGGCCCACATCGAATCCGGTGCCGCGCGCCTGGTCATCGGCACCCATGCACTGATCCAGGACACGGTGCAGTTCGAGAACCTCGGGCTGGTGATCGTGGACGAGCAACACCGCTTCGGCGTGGGTCAGCGTCTGGCCCTGCGCAACAAGAGCTTCAACCCGACCGACCGCGAGGTGGCCGCCGTGCCGCACCAGTTGATGATGTCGGCCACGCCCATTCCGCGCACCCTGGCCATGACCTATTACGCCGACCTGGAAGTGTCGGTGATCGATGAATTGCCACCGGGGCGCTCGCCCATCGTCACCCGCGTGATCGACCAGAACCGCCGCGATGAAGTCATCGAACGGGTGCATGCGGCGGCGCTGGAAGGCAAGCAGATCTACTGGGTCTGCCCGCTCATCGAGGAATCCGAGGCTTTGCAATTGCAGACCGCGACCGACACCCATGCCGCCCTCTCGGCGGCCCTGCCGGACCTGCAGATCGGGCTGGTGCACGGGCGCATGAAACCGGTGGAAAAACAGATCGTGATGGAAGGCTTCAGCCGTGGCGCCATTCACCTGCTGGTGGCCACCACCGTCATCGAAGTGGGGGTGGATGTCCCCAACGCCTCGCTGATGGTGATCGAGCATGCCGAGCGCTTCGGCCTGTCGCAACTGCACCAGTTGCGCGGACGGGTGGGACGGGGGTCGGCGGCCAGCGTCTGCCTGCTGCTCTATCAGGGCCCGCTGGGTGGTACCGCCAAGCAGCGCCTGGCCACCATGCGCGAAACCACCGACGGTTTCGAGATCGCCCGGCGCGATCTGGATATTCGCGGCCCGGGAGAATTCCTCGGGGCAAGGCAGTCGGGTGAAGCCATGTTGCGTTTTGCCGATCTGGCAACCGATCAATGGCTGGTCGAAAAAGCCCGCGATACCGCCCAGGCCTTGTTGCAACATGCACCGGACATCGTCGACCGCCATCTGGCCCGCTGGCTCGGCGGACGTGAAGATTTCCTGAAGGTGTGACACACGCGGGGCAGCCTCCACGGCTTGCCGGCCCATGCTGGTAGCGACGAGCAGCAAAGCTTTCCAGAATCTCCCACGCGACGGGTGAGCGCAAGGGCTGCAAACCGAAATCAGCAAAATGCCAACCACTTTTCCCCAAAAATCGAGAATTTCTTCGCTTTATGTCGATTGACGTATGGCAGTACAAAGTCCAATCTACGGCCCACGATGAACGGGTTCATCAAACGGCAGCGGACTGCGCAGAAAGCTACGCGCACCCCTGCCGCCCTGCACGGTGACCATCGCTAAACTACAGAAGGCTGAACATTTTGGTTTCCAACCACGATCAACAATTGGCCCGCAGACTGCTCTGCCCCATCTGCCAACGCGCGCTGACGGCATGTATCTGCCACTGGACCTCCCCCATTGATCACGCCGTCGATGTGCTGATCCTGCAGCACCCGCTTGAAGTGAGCAACGCCAAGAACAGCGTCAGGCTGCTGCACCTGAGCCTGCCCTACAGCAAGCTGGTGGTCGGCTCGGTGTTCGATCCGGAGGAACTGGAAGCGATGCTGCATGCGCCGTCCCGCCTGCGCAATGTCCCGGCCGGCGAGACCGTGCATCCGGTGCTGCTCTACACGGACGACGTCTGCACACCCGAGACCCGCTATTTCGATGCGCGCACCATGATGGTGGACAAGAAGCAGACGCTCAAGCGCATCCGCCTGGTGATTCTCGACGGCACCTGGCGCAAGAGCCGCAAGATGCTCTTCGAAAACCCCATGCTGCAGGCCCTGCCTCGCATGATGCTGATCGATACGCCAACCTCGCGCTACACCATCCGCAAGTCCCACAAGCCCGAGCAACTGGCCACCCTGGAAGCGACCGGCTATGCGCTGATGCAGCTGGAACGCAACAGCGAGAAATATCACCCGCTGCTGACGGCCTTCGACAACTTCGTGCTACAGCAGGGCTACATGCGCATGCACGGCCAGGCCACGCGGCGCAAGGAATAGCGGGGCGGGGCGACGCCGGGAACCAAACCCCGCTGGCGCTGACCAACCCATCCGGCCGCCGTGTGCGGCCGTTCTTGTTCAGGTGGCGTGGCAATGCGCTTATAATTGTGCGATTGAAGCGTCGTGATCCTGAACATCTCTGACCTGCGCTGGCGGCGTCCGGCGTCATCCCATCTCTGCGAACAAATCAACACATGAGTTCCGAATTCCTGCAACTGGCTGAAAAAGTCACTCAGCTCGCCAAGCTGGCACAAGGCCTGCGCGAAGAAAATGCCGAGCTGCGCCGGAAAGTCAAACTGCTCTCCGAAGACAACACCACCCTCGCCTCGCGCGTGGACCACGCTTACGAGCGCGTGGCCGCCGTTCTGGCACAACTGCCGGTGGCCGAAGTGGAAGAAGCGGCTGCGGCCGATGAGGAGGCCGCATGAGCACCATCCAGATCAACGCCACCATCATGGGCCAGTCCTACACCCTGGCCTGCCAGGAAGGCGAACAGGCCGCGCTGCATCATGCCGTGGCCTACCTCGACCAGAGGATGCGCGCCATCCGCGACGCCGGCCGCATCAAGGGTACCGACCGCATCGCCGTGATGGCCGGGCTGGGCATCGCCGCCGAGTTGCTGAGCATGCAGCGCGCCGAAGGTCCCTTTGCCGGTCTGACCATTGCCCAGTGGCAGCAACAGATCACGGCGCTCACCGAGGTGGTGGACCAGGCGCTGGCGCCGCAGGAAAAACTGTTCTGAGCGTAACGGCGCGGTGACACCTCGCAGCGGAAATCTTTTACGTCCGCGTCAAGAAAATGGCTGCCCCGGGCAGCCATTTCGCTTTATTGCCGCCGCCGCAACACCTGCCCAAAATCCGGTTACAAAATCGTCGACTTATTTTCGACAGAGCTCTTGGAGGACGAACATGAATCGGTTAGACTTCGTACTCCTGCCGTGTTCGCGATTGCCATATATTCCTTGAACCATTTACGAGCATAGGCTGTGGGATTGTTCGATGGGCGTGAGCGTCGCTAGTCCGATGAACCCGAAATTGAACTACTGCAGCCAACTTGAACCGTCAGGTTCAGGATGCCGGCACAGCGGCACAGGCGGGACTTGATTCAAGAAAAACGGCTGCATCTGCAGCCGTTTTTTTATGCCCTTTCCGCTCGGGTCAGCTCTCGCGCTTCTTCGCGGCCTTGCGCTCCATCCCTACTTCATCGATGGCATCCTGGAATTCGGTCACGTCCTCGAAACTCTTGTAGACCGAGGCAAAGCGGATGTAGGCAATCTTGTCCAGGCGCTTCAGTTCGCGCATCACCAGTTCCCCCACCTGCCCCGACACCACTTCACGCTCGCCGCTTTGCAGCAGCTTGTCCTGGATGCTCTGGATGGCCATGTCGACCGCCTCGGCCGACACCGGGCGCTTGCGCAGCGCCAGCATGAGACTGCCACGCAGCTTGGCCGGATCGAATTCCGTGCGGCTGCCGTTCTTCTTGACGATCACCGGCATGGTCAGCTCGATGCGCTCATAGGTGGTGAAGCGCTTGTCGCAATTGCCGCAGCGGCGGCGGCGGCGGATCGAATGGCCGTCCTCGGACAGGCGCGTATCCAGCACCGGGGTGTCTTCGTGATTGCAAAATGGGCACTTCATGGTGGCTGTGATGTGATTGAGCTGGATAAGCTGGACAATGAGGGCTGCCCCTCGGGACTTCGGTGCTGCGCGGTCAGGGCGAACCCCGCAGTGTGGCATCGCCGTGCCGCCAGGACCATCGTATGGTAGTGCAGATAAGCGACGGCGCCCGCAGGAACGGGCGCCGTCAGGACCAACTTTTCAACTTTTCAGAGGTTGGCAGGAAACTTCATGCCGGCCCGCAACGGGCCGGCCCTGCCAACACCAATCAGCCGTAGACCGGGAAGGCTTCGGTCAGCTTCTTCACTTCGGCCTTGACGCGCTCAATGGTGGCGGCATCGTGCGGGTTGTCCAGCACGTCGGCGATGAGGTTGCCGACCTTCTCGGCTTCGGCTTCCTTGAAACCACGGGTGGTCATGGCCGGGCTGCCCAGGCGGATGCCGGAGGTCACGAATGGCTTTTCCGGGTCGTTGGGGATGCCGTTCTTGTTGCAGGTCATGTGGGCCGAACCCAGGATGGCTTCGGCTTCCTTGCCGGTCAGGCCCTTCGGGCGCAGGTCCACCAGCATCACGTGCGACTCGGTGCCGCCGGAGACGATGCGCAGGCCGCGCTTGATCAGGGTCTTGGCCAGCACGTCGGCGTTCTTCACCACTTGCTGCTGGTACGCCTTGAATTCGGGCGAAGCGGCTTCCTTGAAGGCCACGGCCTTGGCAGCGATGACGTGCATCAGCGGGCCGCCCTGGATACCGGGGAAGATGGCCGAGTTGATGGCCTTCTCGTACTCGGCCTTCATCAGGATCACGCCACCGCGCGGGCCGCGCAGGGACTTGTGGGTGGTCGAGGTGACGAAGTCGGCGAAGGGCACCGGGTTCGGGTACACGCCTGCTGCGATCAGGCCGGCGTAGTGGGCCATGTCCACCATGAAGTAGGCGCCGACTTCCTTGGCGATCTTGGCGAAGCGCTCGAAGTCGATGCGCAGCGAGTAAGCCGAGGCGCCAGCGATGATCAGCTTGGGCTTCTTCTCACGGGCCAGGCGTTCCATGGCGTCGTAGTCGATTTCTTCCTTTTCGTTCAGGCCGTAGGAGACCACGTTGAACCACTTGCCCGACATGTTCAGTGCCATGCCGTGGGTCAGGTGGCCGCCTTCTGCCAGCGACATGCCCATGATGGTGTCGCCCGGCTTCAACATGGCGAAGAACACGCCCTGGTTGGCTTGGGAACCGGAGTTCGGTTGCACGTTGGCGGCTTCGGCGCCGAACAGGGCCTTCAGGCGGTCGATGGCCAGCTGCTCGGCCACGTCCACGAATTCACAGCCACCGTAGTAGCGCTTGCCCGGATAACCTTCGGCGTACTTGTTGGTCAGCTGCGAACCTTGCGCTTCCATCACCGCCGGCGAGGTGTAATTTTCCGAGGCGATCAGCTCGATGTGATCCTGCTGACGGGTGTTTTCCTTCTGGATGGCAGACCACAGGTCGGGATCGACTTTCGCGAGAGTCTGGTTCTTGTCAAACATGGTGTTTCTCCAAATTGATGAGCTGCGGCCGAAGATCGCGTCACCGGCAGCATGCGGACATGCCGGGTGCTCGACTTCCGAAATCGAATGAGGGCCTGAAAAAAAGAGTGGGATTGCGGGCAGCCTCAGTCGTACTGTCCATTCGGCTGCCCAGGCGCACGGCTGTTGAAATCTCACGCTTCCCGATGGATCCCCATCTTGGCCGCTTTTACACGGCGTTTCGCCAGTCACGTGAGACGAAATGGTGAGCGCATTGTAGTGAAACGGGGCGATTTGGGCAAGAACCATGGTGGCCGCGCAACAGCCCCCCGCTCCAAGGCCGATATGAAAGAAAAAGCGAGAGAACCATTGGAAAAAGCGAGCCCGTCCTCGTAAAAAGCGGCTTTGGGCTACAATTTCGCTTCGTTCGTTTTTACCTCCGGACTGTCGGTGTGAAGCTTTATCCCGTTTCCCGACCCGGCACCGGTACCACCGCCACACAACAGGAGAATCAAGAGATGGTCGTGTTGATTACAGGAGCAACCGCAGGCTTCGGCGCCGCCATGGCGCGCAAATTTGCCGGCAACGGCCACAAGGTGATTGCCGCCGGTCGCCGCAAGGAGCGCCTGGATGAGCTGGTCAAGGAACTGGGGGCGGACAGGGTGCTGCCGCTGGTGCTGGACGTGACCAGCAAGGACTCGATCAACGCCGGCCTGGCCAGCCTGTCGGGTGAGTGGAAGCAGGTCGACGTGCTGGTCAACAACGCCGGCCTGGCGCTGGGCCTGGGCCCGGCGCACGAAGTGGCGCTGTCGGACTGGGAAACCATGATCGACACCAACGTCAAGGGCTTGGTCACCATCACCCACGCCCTGCTGCCGGAGATGGTCAAGCGCGGCAGCGGCACCATCATCAACCTGGGCTCGGTGGCGGGGGCCTATCCGTATCCGGGCGGCAACGTCTACGGCGCCACCAAGGCCTTCGTCGACCAGTTCACCCTGAACCTGCGCGCCGACCTGGTGGGCACCGGCGTACGCGCCACCAACCTGGCCCCCGGCCTGTGCGGCGGCACCGAGTTCTCCAACGTGCGCTTCAAGGGCGATGATGGCGCGGCGGCCAAGGTCTATGAAGGAACCACCCCGCTGACGGCTGAAGATATCGCCGAAGCGGCCTTCTGGGTCGCTACCATGCCCGCCCATGTGAACATCAATTACATGGAACTGATGCCGACCTGCCAGGGCTTCAGCCCCTTCAACATCAAGCGCAAACAATAAGGGATGTGGAGTAAAATGGCGTTTTTGCCGAAGGCGCCCAGGCGCCGCAGGAACGCCATTTTCACCCGTTCCCGGGGCAGCGGTCGGTATGCACCCTGTCCGCTTGCCTACCGGCAATACCTTGATTGCTTGATTTCCCTGATTCTTTTGCCGCTGCCACAGCAGACTTTCCAATAACAAGAAGCATATGAGTGCCGCCAGTAGTCCATTCCACTGGAACATCCGGGTCTATTACGAAGACACCGACACCGGAGGCGTGGTCTTCTACGCCAACTACCTGAAGTTCTTCGAGCGCGCCCGCACGGAATGGCTGCGCTCCTTGGGCTTCCAGCAGCAACACCTGGCCGAGACCACCGGCGCCCTCTTCGTGGTCAGGAATACCAGCGTCGACTATCTCTCGCCCGCCCGTCTGGACGATGAACTCCGCCTGACCGTGGTGGTCGAAAAATGTCGAAATGCTTCCATGCAGTTCGTGCAGGAAGCCTGGCGCCTGCCGTCGGGGGACGGTCAGCCCGAGTTGCTGGCGCGTGGCAGCATCACCGTCGCCTGCGTGGACCAGACCACTTTCCGTCCACGCCCAATTCCTGACGAAGTGCTGACTTGCATCAAGAAGAGCACATGATGTCAACGGAAAAGCTCATCCGCGCCTTTATGGCTCAGGGATCCATGCCTGCTCGCAGCATGTTCTCACCGGCTGGGATGATCTGCCTCAGGGAAAACTTCTGTCCGTATTTGCCGTCTTTTGTTTCGTATTGCTGGCACGCCAACTGAACCAAACAAAACAAAAGATTTTTAACTCTCGACTTTCCTTTCAAACGCCGCCTCCAAGCCGCCACACTTTCCCATGAATGTCACACAAGACCTGTCCTTCATTTCACTGATCGCAAACGCGTCCGTCCTGGTGCAACTGGTGATGTTGCTGCTGCTGTCGGCCTCGGTCACCAGCTGGACCTACATCTTCCGCAAGATGTTCACCATCCGCTCGGCCCGTGTGCAGACCGAGGAATTCGAGCGCGTCTTCTGGTCTGGCGGCAACCTTTCGGCGCTGTACCAGGATGCCCTGTCCAACCGCCGCAAGGCCGGTGGCGCCGGTGGTGCGCTGGAGCGCATCTTCCAGGCCGGCATGGGTGAATTCACCAAGGCCAAGGCGTCGGTGGCAGCGCGTGGTGGTGCGGTCGATCCCGGCCTGCTGCTCGACGGTGCCCGCCGTGCCATGCGTGCGGCCTACCAGCGCGAGATGGATGCGCTGGAATCGCACCTGGCCTTCCTGGCCTCGGTCGGCTCGGTCTCCCCGTACGTGGGCCTGTTCGGTACCGTCTGGGGCATCATGAACGCCTTCCGTGGCCTGGCCAACGTGCAGCAGGCCACCCTGGCCGCCGTGGCCCCCGGCATTGCCGAAGCCCTGATCGCCACCGCCATCGGCCTGTTCGCGGCGATTCCGGCGGTGGTGGCCTACAACCGCTATTCGCACGATATCGACCGTCTGGCGATCCGCTTCGAGAGCTTCATCGAAGAGTTCTCCAACATCTTGCAACGTCAGGCACGCTAATGGCTGGCTCATCGATGCGCGGGGGGCGTCCCCGCAAGTTCAAGTCCGAGATCAACGTCGTGCCCTACATCGACGTGATGCTGGTGCTGCTCATCATCTTCATGGTGGCCACCCCCATTACGAATCCCAGCGTGATCAACCTGCCCACGGCAGGCAAGTCCACGCAGCCGCCCTCGGATTACATCGAGATTGCCTTGAAACCCAACGCCCAGGCCAGCATCCGCATCAATGGCCCCAAGAGCGGTGGCAAGAAGGCCGAGACCGTGACCGGCAAGACCGACCTGGCCGAGCGCCTGCGCAAGCTGCATGAAGACAATCCGGACCTGGCCGTGATGATCTCGGCCGACAAGGACATCAAGTACGACGATGTGGTGCAGGTCATCTCGGAAGCCAAGAAACAAGGAATCGCGCGGGTCGGCCTGGCCACCAAGTAAGCGCACAGCCGAGTGATATGAGCGATAACGCACACTACACCATCCCCAAGCCGCCCGGCCGCTGGCGCGCCATCACGCTGGCGCTGGTGATGCACGTGGCCTTGTTCCTGTTCTTCTGGATCGGCATCCGCTGGCAGAGCGAAACGCCGCTGACGGTGGAAGCCGAGATCTGGGATCCGCAATACAAGGAAGCCGCACCGCTGCCCACGCCGCCGCAACCGGAGCCGCAGCCGGTCGTGGTCGAGCCGCCGCAACCCCAGCCGCAGCCGCAACCTGAACCCAAGCCCGTTGCGCCCAAGGTGATCGACGAACCCAAGGTCGAGAAACCCGATATCGCCTTGCAGAAGGAGAAGGAAAAAAAGCGCAAGGAAGAGCAGGAAAAGCAGCAGCGCCTGGAACAGGAAAAGGCCGACAAGCTCAAGGCCGAGAAGGAAAAGGCCGACCGCGAGAAGAAGGAACAGGCCGAAAAGGACAAGGCTGATCGCGAGAAGAAGGAAAAACTGGAAGCCGACAAGCAGAAAAAGCTGAAGGAAGAGAAGCAGAAGGAAGAAGAAGCCAAGAAGAAGGCCGACGCCGAGAAGCAGGCTGCCGAGAAGAAGAAGCAGCAAGCCGCAGCCGACGCCAAGGCGGCCGAGCAGCGTCGCCAGGAAGACTTGAAACGCATGATGGGCCAGGCCACCAGTGCCACCGGCGGCAACGGCACGGCTGCGAAGTCGCAAGGTCCGAAGGGCAGCCCCAACTACGCCAACAAGTTGCGCGCGGTCATCAGGAGCAACACGGTCTTCGACAATAGCGGCGTCAGTGGAAACCCTGCCGGGGAGTACACTGTCGAATTGTTCCCGGACGGGACGGTGCGCAGCGTACGTGTGAACAAGCCTTCAGGTGTCCCGGGCTTCGACGATGCCGTGCGCACTGCCATCATGAAGTCACAGCCGTTCCCGGCCGACACGGATGGCAAAGTACCGTCCAGCTTCACATTCACCCATTATCCGAAAGATCAGTAACCGATGATTAAAGCCCGTTACCTGACCCTGAGCCTGACCCGCATCGCCACCGCCACCGTGGCCGTGGCCGGCCTGTCCTTCGCCCCGGCCTCGCAGGCGCAGATCCGCTTCGAGATCACCGGCGTGGGTGCCTCGCAGATTCCGGTGGCCATTGCCGCCTTCCCCGGCGAGGAGTCGGCCCCGCAACAGATCACCTCGGTGGTCAAGGCCGACCTGGCCAGGAGCGGCATCTTCAAGCTGATCGACAACAGTGATGCGCTCTCGGACTCCTCGGCCATCAACTATGCCGACTGGCAAAAGCGCGGCGCCAATGCGCTGGCCGTGGGCAGCGTCACGCGCCTGGCCGATGGCCGCTTCGACGTGCGTTATCGTCTCTTCGATACGGTACAGTCGACCCAGCTCTCGGCCCTGTCCATCGGTGCCCAGCCGCAACTGCTGCGCCTGACCGCACACAAGATCGCCGACGACATCTACCAGAAACTGACCGGCATTCCCGGCATCTTCTCCACCCGCATCTCCTACGTGACCAAGTCGGGCAACGAATACCGCCTGGAAGTCGCCGATGCCGATGGTGAAGGTACGCAAGTGGCACTGCGCTCCAACGAGCCCATCATCTCGCCGGCCTGGTCGCCGGACGGCACCAAGGTCGCCTATGTTTCCTTCGAGATGAAGAAGCCGGTGGTCTACATCCAGAACCTGGTCACCCGCCAGCGCTCCATCGTTGCCAACTTCAAGGGCAGCAACTCGGCCCCGGCCTGGTCGCCGGACGGCTCGCGCCTGGCCGTAGCCCTGACCCGCGATGGTCTGACCCAGGTCTACCTCATCAATGCCGACGGTTCGGGCCTGCGTCGCCTGACCAACAGTTCCGGCATCGATACCGAGCCGCAGTTCTCGCCCGATGGCGGCAGCATCTATTTCACCAGCGATCGCAGCGGCGGCCCGCAAATCTACAAGGTGGGCCTGGATGGTGGTACGCCCCAGCGCGTCACCTTCAATGGCAGCTACAACATCAGCCCGCGCATTTCGCCTGACGGCAAGACGCTGGCCTTCATCTCGCGTCGCGACGGTCTGTTCCAGCTGTATGCGCTGGATCTGACCAATGGCCAGGAGATTCGCCTCTCCGACGGTGGCCGCGACCAGTCGCCCAGCTTTGCGCCCAATGGCAAATACATCATGTACGCGACGGAATCTGGTCGTCGCGGATCCCTGGCCGTCGTCTCTGTTGATGGCCGAGTCAAACAGCGTCTGACGACGCAGGCCGGTGATATCAGGGAACCGACCTGGGGTCCGTTCATGAAATAAAGAAATCCAATATCACTTTCATCACGACAAGGAGAAATCCAAAATGCGCACTATCAGTACCTTCGCCCTCATCGTCTCCAGCGCTGTTCTGCTGGCCGCCTGCTCGTCGACCAAGCTGGACGACAAGGCCAACGCTCCCGTGCAGAACGGCGCCAGCAACGGCGCTGACACCCGCGCCGTGGGCACTGTCAACGCTGGTTCCGTCGATCCGCTGAACGACCCGCAAGGCGTGCTGGCCAAGCGTAGCGTGTACTTCGACTATGACAGCTACACCGTCAAGCCGGAATATCGTACCGTCATCGAAAACCACGCCAAGTACCTGGTGGCCCACAAGGACCGCAAGGTGATCATCCAGGGCAACACCGATGATCGCGGCGGCGCCGAATACAACCTGGCCCTGGGTCAGAAGCGTGCTGAAGCCGTCCGCAAGGCACTGGTCCTGCTGGGCGTGTCGGATGCCCAGGTGGAAGCGGTTTCCTTCGGCAAGGAAAAGCCCAAGGCACTGGGCCAGGATGAAGCGTCCTACGCCGAGAACCGTCGCGCTGACATCGCTTACCAATAATCGTCATGTATACCGCTTTCAAACTGAAATCGGTAACCGTGGCGGCCATGCTGGCCGCCACGGCTTTCCTACCGCTTACCGCCCGTGCCGGCCTGTTTGATGATGACGAGGCGCGCAAGGCCATCCTGGACATGCGTTCCAAGATCGAGGCCCTGCAGCGTGACGTCGCCAACAAGGCTGACAAGAACAGTGTCCTGACCCTTTCTGATCGCAATGACAATCTGCAATCCCAGATTGCGGCGCTGCGTGGCCAGATCGAGGTGCTGACCAACGAGATCACCAACGCCCAGCAACGCCAGAAGGATTTCTACGTCGACCTGGATGCCCGCCTGCGCAAGCTGGAGCCGCAACAGGTGCAGGTGGATGGCCAGACGGTCGCTGTGGGCGTGTCCGAACAGCAGGCCTATGATGCGGCCCTGTCGCAGTTCAAGGGTGGCGATTACAAGGGGGCGGCCAATGCCTTTGCCGACTTCCTCAAACGCTATCCGCAATCGGCCTATGCCGCCTCGGCGCAATACTGGCAAGGCAATGCCTTGTACGCCCAGCGCGACTACAAGGGAGCCATTGCTGCGCAGCAGGTGGTGGTGAAGAATTATCCGGACAACCCCAAGGCTGCTGACGCCCTGCTCAACATCGCCAGTTCGCAAGCCGAACTGAAGGACAAGGCAGCGGCCAAGAAGACCCTGGAACAGTTGATCGCCAAGTATCCGAACACCCCTGCCGCGCAGACCGGCAAGGACAGGATGGCCTCGCTCAAGTAAGGCATTCGGCTGTCTGTTCTGGCGTGACATGCGACCGATGGTCGTTTGTGACGCCAGGGTGTTGACACCGGCGATAGCATTTGCCTATAATAGCGGTCTTTCGGGTCGTTAGCTCAGTTGGTAGAGCAGCGGACTTTTAATCCGTTGGTCGCAGGTTCGAGTCCCGCACGGCCTACCAGGAATTTGCAGTAGAAAAGAAAGCACTTACGAGAAATCGGAGTGCTTTTTTTTCGTCCATTGTTATGGGCTGCTCCTTCAAAAACCGGCCTTTGCCGGAATCTTGCCGGAACCGCCCCCCTGACAGGTAGCTCCGCAGTGCGCCCGACCACTGGCACCAGGCGTCTTTCCCTGGATGTCAACGCTTCATCGCAGCGTAGAAGTTCCCATGTGACCCGATACTCAGCAAAACCAATTCCCTCGGCTTCTTCTTGTTTGGCTGCAACCGATAAGCAAGCAGTGTTTCCTGTTTGTTCACTTTGAACTTGTAGACGAACATCTCAGCCAAGTCCCCCTTCTTCTCTTCACCGGTCTTTGGATGGGCGGCAATATCCATGACGGCCTGATCAACCACCTTTTTATCTCGCGCGTGCATTTTTTTCACAACACGATCGAACGATGGCGTACCCAGAATTCTCAACACCATCACGCACCAAAGCGATATTCAGAGAGTTGACCAGCATCCGCTTCTGCAATGCCAATCAGAGTGTCTTTAATGAATTGAATCGGCAAATCAGGATTATCCTCAACTGCTTTACCCAGACGCGCCCAGTATTCAATCTGTTTCGGAACGGAGCGATGTTCAGCCAGAGCTCGCGGCTTCGCCATATCGACCAGTTCATCTGAAAGCTTCATTGCGGTTGCCATATAACCTCCTTGATATCGGCGTTTGATTTTATTTCCATATGCAACCTTTTACAACCTTTTGCAACCACTCGGTGCAAAAGAAAACAAGCCGCAACACGCGGCTTGTTTTCCGTTCATTACCAGCCTTGTAGACTTCCGATTCTTCTGCGTGCAGCGCAGCGCGAGTAACTTCGCCCGCGATCAGAAGTGCTTCGTTACAGCCAGATACACCCCCCGCCGCTGCCCATATTGCGGCGCCCCCACACCTATCCCGCTGCCATCGCGGATTTCATACACCGCATCCAGCACGTTGATGGCACTCAGGCGCACCGTCGCATGACCAATCGGAGAATCCCTGAACTCATGCGCCACCGACAGATTGACGCTGGTGTAATAAGGCAGATGATCGGTATTGGCAAACCCGCTGCGCAAGCCGCTGCCCGATACCACGCTGCCGCTATAGGTGGTGTCGTGATAAACATAGGACGCCCCGGCCGATACCGTGATCGCCTGATCGTGATCCAGATGAACCCAGTGGTTGGCAATGTAGTCGAGTTCATCCTGGCCGAAATTGTATTGGCTCGATGAGATGTTCTTGCCCAATGCGGTAGCACGCGCCAGGTTGAAATAGGCCGCCAGATCGTCCTTGCGATAGTTCAGCGTCAGCTCCACACCATAGATCTTCCCCTGTGAATAATTGAACGGCGTATAAAGCAGCGCAGAACCAAACTGCCCTTCATCGAGCAGGTTGGTGATCTGCTTGTAATAACCATCCACACCCAGCGTCAGCTGGTTGGTCAGCTCGTGGCTCACACCCAGGTCATAGGTATTGGACCGCTCCGGCTGCACCGCATCGTTGCCACTGGTCGGCGATGCACCGGTCGTGTTGGCGAAGTTGTTGATGGTACTGGCCGGGATCAGCTCACTGGTCGGCGGCGTGAAGTAGCGCGCATAGCCGGCATGCAAGGTAGTGCGCTCATTGAGCTGATACACCACGCCGATGCGCGGGCTCAACTGACTACCGGTCACATAGGCATTCAACTCGTCAAAGCGTGCACCGTAATTGAGTGTGAGCGCGTCCG
The DNA here is from genome assembly GCF_057809315.1 of Herbaspirillum sp. FG34. Lineage (NCBI taxonomy): Bacteria > Pseudomonadati > Pseudomonadota > Betaproteobacteria > Burkholderiales > Oxalobacteraceae > Herbaspirillum > Herbaspirillum sp. FG34. The sequence continues at coordinate 458,594 of NZ_JBMDJS010000001.1, forward strand.
TGATCTTCCATTCGTCCTGCAGATAGACACCCACTTCGGTGGTGATCTTGCGACTGCCATCACTGATCGCAATGGGCGTGTCGCTGCTCTGGTTGCCGTTGGCGTCGGCCGGCAAGGTCAGGGATTGATCGCTATTGGTCAGCGTTTCACGCGTATAGGAAAAGCCGCTGCGCAAGGTATGGCGGTCATTGAGACGATAACTGCCGTCGGCCTGCAAGCCATTGGCCAGGCCCGCGCGGGCGACCTTGGTCGATACGCCGGTGTACATCAGGTCCCCCAGCGTGTCCGGCTGGAACTTCACGCCCGTATAGCGGCTGAAGGCAGCGACCTGGTAATCGATGTCCTCGCCGATCACTCCCTGCAACGACAGGATGCCGTAGCGGGTGATCTCATCCTGGGTTTCGTTCAGGTTCTCGGACGCGACGTTGGCACCCGCAACATTGAAACTCGGCGTCTGCCCCGCCGTGTTGGGAATCTGAAAGTGACTGTTGGTATTGCCCAGGATCAGGCTCAGGCGCGTATCAGGATTGATCAGATAGGAGAAATACCCGAAGGCCTTGCTCTGAGTGGTGCGGTCATGCAATGCCGAAGAAGCGCCGGTGGGATTTTCGATACCCAGATTGTTGGCATCCAGCGAACCGGTGACGTAATAACTGATGCCGTTGACGACGCCATTGGCCTGGCCATTGACCTGGCGCGTGTTGTTGCTGCCCATGACCACGCCGATATCCCCGCCCGGCGTCAGGCCGGCAGTCTTGGTATGGATATCGACGATACCGGCGGTGCGATACCCGTATTGCGCCGGCAAGGCTCCGGTGAGCAGATTGACGCTATCGACGAAACGCGTGTCCAGCGTTTGTCCAAAACCGGAAATGCTTTCCGGCAGCAGGATTCCGTTAAGACGATATTGCAGATTGGCATGGTCGCCACGCACGTGCAACTGGCCATAAGAATCCTGCGCCACGCCCGGTGCTTGCAGCAGCAAGTCATTGAAGGGGGTGTTCTCTCCCTGCGGCAGGGCCTGGATATCCTTGGGCCCAATGTGATAGGCACTGCTGCCGGTTTCGACCAGGATGCCATTGCGAGCCCGGTCAAGGCGTTCGGAAGAAACCGAAATGGTCGGCAGGGCAGCGGCGGCGCCCGAGGCATCAGCGGTGTTCTGTACGTCAGTGCCAGCGGGTGACGTTGTGGAAACGGATTGCGCACAGGCAGGAATCGAAACGCTGCCGTAAGCGAGGGCGATAAGGGTGCTCAGGGCGCTGAGCCGCAAGAGATTGAAAGACATGAGGGTTTCCCAGGAATGAACGAAGCCGGACTGCGCTCCTTGCGAGGCAGTCTTCAGAATGAATTCAGAGTGAGTCAGTGCCGCAAAGACGCGACGGGTGGGGCCTGGGAATAAGGGGCAAGATAAGGGCTGACGGACTGCCGGAAGAAATACGCAGGCGCCGCCACGGTGCTGCCTGCGAGGAAATACTGCACGGCCGACAGATCGGGCTGCGACACCTCAAGGGGAGGCGGCAGGTCTTGTTCGGCCAGCTGACAGGCGACGCAATCGTCGCTCTTGTCGCTCAATGCGTGATGATGAAAACCACTGCACCATAGCTGTAGCACCACGATCACGATGGCCAGCAAGACCATGACGTGGTGATACCCAAGGGCGCGCCCGGGCAATGAAGGATTGCTTTTGCAATAGTGTTGCATTTGCCGGAATCTTATAGGGACCGGTAAATATATGCAACATTGTTGCAAATTATGGTGATGCCGGTGCACCATCACAGCTGCGGCCTGTGCCGGAAAAACTCGTAAAGTCGAAGACCCCTGCTTTTCCTCAGAAGATCTAGGGCCTGTTCACATTCAATCTGTGAGTGCGAGATTGAATGTGAACAGGCCCTAACTACCAGGCCGCCACCAGACGCCCTGCTCTGCTGGCCGGCCCGTGCTGACTTCTGCCATCTTACGGCCCTTCCGCCCCAGCCCTCACCAGACTCTCCGCACCGATCTCCGCAATCCTGCGCGCCCCCGTCAAGGTCATGGCCACCTGCATCTCCTTGGCAAAGAGTCCCAGCACATTCTCCACCCCGGCCTGCCCCTGCGCCGCCAGCGCATAGATGAAGGCACGCCCCAGCATCACCGTATCAGCCCCCAAGGCCAACAGGCGCACTACGTCCAACCCCGAGCGCACACCCGAATCCACCAGGATGGCGAGCTCGCCCTTGACCGCGCTGGCAATCTCCGGCAAGGCGCGCGCGGTCGAGAGTACGCCGTCGAGCTGGCGTCCGCCATGGTTGGAAACCACAATCCCGTCAGCACCGAAACTGACCGCCTGGCGCGCATCCTCGGGATCGAGAATGCCCTTGAGCAGCATCTTTCCCTGCCACGAGTCACGTATCCATTGCAGGTCATGCCAGCCAATGCCCGGATCGAAATTGGCCCCCAGCCAGCCCACATAATCCTCCAGCCCGGTCTTCTTGTTGAGATAGGCGGAGACATTGCCCAGATCATGCGGACGCCCCAGCACGCCCACATCCCACGCCCAGCGCGGATGCGTGATGGCCTGCATATAGCGGCGCAGCGCCGCATTCGGCCCTGACATGCCCGAGTGCCGGTCACGATAACGCGCCCCCGGCACCGGCATGTCCACCGTAAACACCAGCGTACGCACCCCCGCTGCCCAGGCGCGGTCCAGCACATTTTTCATGAAGCCGCGATCCTTCAACACATACAACTGGAACCAGATCGGCTGCGTCACCGCCTGCTGCACCTCTTCGATGGGGCACACCGACACCGTCGACAAGGTGAAGGGAATGCCCGCCTTCTCCGCCGCCCGCGCCGCCTGTACTTCGCCGCGCCGCGCATACATCCCGGTCAGGCCCACAGGCGAGAGCGCCAGCGGCATGGCCAGCGACTGGCCCAGCAAGGTGGTGGAGAGATCAACCTCGCCCACCTCCTTCAACACGCGCTGACGCAAGGCCAGCTGGCGCAGGTCCAGCGAATTGCGCGCCAGCGTGTGTTCATCGTAGGCGCCGCCGTCGATGTAATCGAACAGGAAGCGCGGCAAGCGCCGCCGGGCGGCTTCGCGGTAATCGTGAGTGGACGAGATGATCATGACGGTCCTTGTCAAGGTGAAGAAAATGCGTTCCGGACTGCCGCGGCGCGGCGCGCACGGGCGGGGGCTTCCTCGATGTCCAGCAGGCGCTGCTGCACGAACTCGAGATGGGCATTGGCATGCTGGCGGGCTTCCTCGGCGCGGCCGGCGAGGATGGCATCGAGGATCTGACGATGCTGCAAATCCAGCTGGGCCACGATGTCGGGCAGCCGGTACAGTTGCCGCAAGGTGTCGGCAATGCTGATTTCCAGCAGCCGCAAGAGACCCGACATCACCTGCCGCAGCACCACATTGCGCGAAGCCTGGGCAATGGCAAGATGAAAGGCCGCATCGGTGCGAGCCTGGGCGGCCAGGTCATCGAGCGGTGCGGTGGAGACGGCCAGGTAGGCCTGCTGCAGCCGCCGCTTGTCTTCCTCGCTGGCGCGCAGGGCAGCGAAATAGGCAGCATCGCCTTCCAGCGAAAACCGGATCTCGGCCACGTCCTTCCAGTAACCGGCATCGCTGCGCGCCAGCGGCGCCAGCGGTTGCAGGGCCTCGGCAATCGGATCGGTCAGTGCCGCGTGTTCATCTGCAGCGAGGAAGGTGCCACCGCCATGACGTGCCACCAGCACGCCCCGGCTGGTGAGCACGCCGATGGCCTCGCGCAGGGATGAGCGCGAGACGCCGAATTCCGCGGCCAGCGCCCGTTCCGACGGTAGCTTCTGGCCCGGCGCCAGCGCCCGCCGGGCGATCAGGCTGGCCAGACGGTCAACCAGGGGAGAGGCTGTCATGGGCGGCTCGCTTTCTTGGTGGTCGGACCACTTGCGGAGGACGTGAGGAGAACTTGAGCCCGATTGTAGAGGCACCCAGACAGTATGCACAAAGCGTTTGCAAAGTGGTCCGACCACTCATGCACACCATGGTGCGCAGGCAGTCCCCCGGCGCAACGTCCCGCCTCGCGAAAAATAGCGCAAACCTTCATCTTTTTTCGGGAGACCGGGGCGCAACGGCAGCAGGTACGCCGATGCCTGCCGAATCCTTCATTTGACCCATGCGGCCATGGACGTGCTCACCAACGAGGCGTAGCGCCTGGCCTACTGAGCCTGGCGCGGCGCAGGCAGGCCGAGCTTGTCGAGGAATTCGCCGACGATGGGCTCCCAGATTTCCGGTCCGCGCGCAAAGAGCGTGTGCCCGTTCCGGGCGAAGGGCGGCAAGAGGCGATAGTCGGCGGTACCGCCGGCCTTGACGAAAGCCTCGTGCCAGGCCCGGCTGTGGGTGGGCGCGAAGTAGAGATCGTTCTCGGTATAAATCCACAGCATCGGCATCCTTGCAGTTTGTCCAAAGCGGGCATACATCGCTTGGAGTCGCTGGGGTGCGCAGGGATTGCCCGGCCGCTTGTCCGGATCGCCGCCGGAACCACCGGCAAAATTGATCGCCCCGACCACGCCCTCGGGATTGCCCGCCGCAGTCGCCACGGTCAGGTAGCCGCCCACCGACTGCCCTACCAGCAAGATGCGCTTGGGATCGACATAGGGCTGCTGCCTGGCGTAGTCCAGCACGGCCAGGATCTCGGCACTGCCGGCCTCGGCCATGGGGGCGTAATCCTTGCTGTTACAGCTACCGCTGTCTTCCGGGTCAAACTGGGTCATGGCGGCACCGTAGCCGATGCGGGTCGGCTCGAAGACTGCAAAGCCGCGCGAGATGAAGTAGCGCACTTGCTTCGTGAAGCGAAAACGCGGTGGATCCTGGCGATTGGTGGGGCTACGTCCGTGACTGAGGATGAGGATGGGAAACGGCCCCGGCCCGGCCGGCTTGAACTGGGTGATGACCACCTTGCCGCTCTCTTGTCGGCCATACAGGTCCTTGACGCTGACCTCGATGCTGGTGACCGATTCATTGATGTCCAGCGCCAGCTGCTGGGCACGGACGGAGGATACGACGAGGACAAGACCGCACAGGCCCGAGGCCAGCAGATACCTGAGCCGGCGTGCGCAAGAGAATGGACGCATGAAATGATGATGAGCAGAGACCGCAAAGGCCGGAGCCGACAAGCTACCGCCATTGCCGAGCCCCAGGCAAGCACATTTGCAAGTCCGCGGCCGGGATCGGCGTGACGGCGATCCTATATACTGCTGCCTTCCCCGACTCCCGCAGCGACCATGTCCGAGCAAGCCCCCGAACCGATCTTCCCCGATGACGCCGTTGCCGGTGCCGACACCATCCCTGCCCCGCGTGCGTGGATCGTGCTGCAGAACGTGCAGGAAGTCGACACCTGGATCGACACCTACAACCGCGAACTGCAGGCCGTGGTCTTCCGTCACAAGATCAATACCGTCAACGCCGGCCAGGGCATCTGCTTCACGCTGGAGCTGGGCGGCGAGATCTACCTGCACACCACGCCCGAAGGCCAGATCCTGCTGGACGTGAGCGAAGAGGCTTCCTGGGCCGCCCCGGTCATCAGCGCCGCCGCCAACGTGGCCGCACCGGCCGGCAGTGTCTGGGTGCTGCCGCCGGATACGCTCACGCAGCTGATCCTGGGCCTGTCGGGGCTGATTGCCACGTCGCAGTTCGTCCTGCGACATGAGTATCGACTGGGCAAGGGCTTGCGGCCCAACTACTGAAGCGCACACCCCACCTGAGCGAAAGCAAGCACGATGAAAGAACGTACCCTGATCGCCGCCGGCGCGCTGAATATGTTCGTGGCCGTCGGCTGTGGCGCCTTTGGCGCACATGGCCTGAAGAAAATGATTTCCGCAGAGATGCTGGCCATCTGGCATACCGCCGTGACCTACCAGGTCATGCACGCCCTGGGCATGATCGCCGTCGCCCTGCTGATGCCGCGCATGGCCGGTACCGCGCTGACCTGGGCCGGCAGGCTGATGCTGGCAGGCATCGTCATCTTCAGCGGCAGCCTCTACCTGCTGGCCCTGACCGGCACGCGCATCCTCGGGGCGATCACTCCCCTGGGGGGCGTGGCCTTCCTGGCCGCCTGGCTGCTGGTGGCGTGGGCAGCACTGAAGAGCCGGTAAGCTGTACGCAGACCGCCATCAACCGGCATTAAGCCAGATTGAATGCTCAATCCAGGAGCATTAAACCGCCGTTAATGGTGCGCAAAGGCAGCCGCTCAGGCCGCGGCACCGCTCAAGGCTTCCTTGACCAGTTCATCGATTTCGCCAGTGATGTTGGAAAGCACCCCGGCCACCACCGAGAATTCCTTGCCGGCCTGGCCCGAACGGGCCGCCACGATGCGGGCGTTGAAGGCCACCATCTTGGCTTGGCGCGCGATGGTTTCGATGTCGGTCATGATGCCGCGCAGCTGCTCGCGCATGAGCCGTGCGTGCTTCTTCGATTGTGCTTCGTAGATCGCCGTGATCTCGTTCAACACGGCCAGCAAGGGCGTGGTTTCCTGCACCAGTTGTTCCAGCAGGGCCGGTGCGGTCTTCAGTTTGTCTTCGATGGCATTGAGCGCGCGCTGGGCCAGTTCGGCGAAGGCGGTGATGCGGGCATCGCCCCGGCTGCGTCCGAAATACACCTCTTCCAGTTCCGGACAGAATACGCCGGGCAAGCCGGCCGAGCGCCGGATCAGGGCCGTGTGCGCGCTGCGAAACAGCGCCAGCGCTTCGCGCGCTGTGGCGCACGCCTCCTGCTGGCCCTGAGCGGCCAACACAGCGTAGAGCACCAGCCGCTGCGAGGTGAAACGGCGGCGGCCCGAGAGATTGATCAAGGCCCCGAACACCTCGCCGGACAGCGGTGTGGATTCGGGCGGTTCAGCCCCTGCGGCGGGGCTCTCCTCGATGACAGCCAGGCTGCTCATGAACATCTCCTTCCCATGCAATTGATCGCCGGCTCAAGCGGCCTCGCGCGCCGGATGCGCCTGCTTGCGATACAGGAATTCCAGCACCGCCGTGCGATAGGCACCATATTGCGCATCCTGCGCCAGGGTGACGCGGTCACGCGGACGCGGCAGCTTCACCTGCACGATCTCACCGATGGTTGCGGCGGGACCGTTGGTCATCATCACGATGCGGTCCGACAGCAGCACGGCCTCATCCACGTCGTGGGTCACCATCACCACCGTGGAGTCGGTCTTGGCGACGATCTTCAACAACTCATCCTGCAGATGGGCGCGCGTGAGGGCATCCAGCGCGCCGAAGGGTTCATCCATCAGCAAGACCTTGGGCTCCATGGCCAGCGCACGGGCAATGCCCACGCGCTGCTTCATGCCGCCGGAGATTTCATTGGGGCGCTTGCTCTCGGCGGCGGTCAGGCCCACCAGCGCCAGCGCGGCGCGGGTACGGTCGCGTAACTGGGTGCGATTTTCGGTCGCCCCGAAGACACGCTCCACACCGAGATAGATGTTTTCGTAGCAGGTCAGCCAGGGCAGCAGCGAATGGTTCTGGAACACCACCGCACGTTCCGGCGCCGGGCCGCCGATCTCGCGGTTGGCACAGAGCAGCACGCCCTCGCTGGGCTGGAGCAGACCCGCAATCAGGTTCAGCAAGGTCGACTTGCCGCAACCGGAGTGGCCGATCAGGGTGACGAACTCGCCCTTGGCCACCGTCAGGTTGATCTCGCGCAGGGCATGGAAGACGCCCTTCTTGGTGTGGAACACCATCTCCACACCGTGGATGTCGATGAATTTGCCGTTGAGGTTGTCCATGATCCGCGTCCCTTAGTTGTTGACCTGCTCGTAGGTAAATGCCTTGGCCAGCGCCACCAGCAACTGTTCCAGCACCAGCCCCACCACCCCGATGACAACGATGGCGATGATGATGTGCGGCACGTTCAGGTTGTTCCATTCATCCCAGACCCAGAAGCCGATGCCCACGCCCCCGGTCAGCATCTCGGCGGCCACGATCACCAGCCAGGCGGTACCGATGGAAAGACGTACGCCGGTCAGCATGTAGGGCAATACCGAGGGAAAGAGAATCTTGGTCAGCACCTTCCATTCGGAGAGATTCAAGACCCGCGCCACGTTCATGTAATCCTGCGGCACGCGCTGCACACCGACGGCGGTGTTGATGATCATCGGCCAGATCGAACAGATGAAGATCGACCAGATCGCCGCCGGATTGGCCGACTTGAAGACCAGCAGGCCGATGGGCAGCCAGGCCAGCGGCGAGACCGGACGCAGCAGACTGATGATGGGGCCGAACATGCGCGAGAGGAATTCCACCCGGCCGATCGCAAAGCCCAGCGGAATGCCCACCAGCGCCGCCAGCCCGAAGCCCATGCCAACCCGCTGCAGCGAGGCCAGCACGTTCCAGCCTATGCCCTGGTCATTGGGACTGTTGCGGTAGAAGGGATCGGAGAACATCACGCCCGCTTCCTTCAGGGTCACCCATGGCGTGGGGAAACTGGCGGTCTTCAAGGCGATGATCTGCCATACCAGCACCAACAGCGCCATACCCAGGAGCGGCGGCACCACGCGCATGAACAGACCGCCAGCGGCAAGCTTCCTGCGCAGGCTGCGCGTCCTGGCAGGGCCGGCGGCGGGCGCTGTCAGCGCCTGGTTGGCGGGCGCCGTGCGCGCCGGCTCGATGGCGACAACAGATCCGCCATGGCTGTTGCCGGCGGGCTTGGCGTTGTCACCCATGATGCTTTCTGCGACTGCACTCATCGTTTTCCCCTTGCTCGATACACGTCACCGTAATGGCTCCGGCCTGCGGCCACAGCTGCTTACACCTTGATCTTGAAGGACTGCGCGTAGGCCGCCGGATTCTTGCCGTCCCACACGATGCCATCCACCAGTTTCGAACTGCGCATCACCTCCTTGGGCAGCGGTGTCTTGGTCATGGCGGCGGCCTCCTTGTAGAGATCGATCTGGTTCACCGATTTGGCCACGGCCAGGTAATCCGGATCGCTCTTCAACAGGCCCCAGCGGCGATGCTGGGTCATGAACCACATGCCGTCGGAGAGGAAGGGGAAGTTGACCTGGCCTTCTTCATAGAACTTCATGTAGTTGGGATCGTCCCAGGTCTTGCCCAGGCCGTTCTGGTAGCGGCCGAGGATGCGCTGGTCGATCACGTCCTTGCTGGTGTTCACATAGGACTTGTCGGCGATCACTTCGGCCATCTTGTTCTTGTTGACCAGTGAAGCATCGATCCACTTGCTGGCCTCCAGGATGGCAGCCATCATCGCGCGGCAGGTGTTGGGGTATTTCTGTACGAATTCGCGCGAAGTGCCCAGCACCTTCTCCGGATGGTCCTTCCAGATGTCCTGGGTAGTGATGGCGGTGATGCCCACGCCATCGACAATGGCGCGATGCCCCCAGGGTTCGCCCACGCAGAAGCCATCCATGTTGCCCACCCGCATATTGGCCACCATCTGCGGCGGCGGCACGGTGATGACCTTGGCGTCCTTCATCGGATTGATGCCATTGGCGGCCAGCCAGTAATACAGCCACATGGCGTGGGTACCGGTGGGGAAGGTCTGGGCAAAGGTGTATTCGCGCTTCTCGGTCTGCATGAGCTTGTAGAGCGAGGCGCCATCGACGGCCCCCTTCTCGGCCAGCTTTTTGGACAAGGTGATGGCCTGGCCATTGTGGTTCAGCCCCATCAACACGGCCATGTCCTTCTTCTGTCCGCCGATACCCAGCTGCACACCGTAGATCAGGCCATACAGCACGTGGGCCGCGTCCAGTTCGCCGTTGGTGAGCTTGTCGCGCACGCCGGCCCAGGAGGCTTCCTTGCTGGGGACGATCTTGATGCCGTACTTCTTGTCGAAACCCAGCACCGAGGCCATCACCACCGAGGCGCAATCGGTCAGGGGGATGAAGCCGATTTTGACTTCTTCCTTTTCGGGCTTGTCCGAACCGGCCGCCCAGGCACCGCCCGGCGCCAGGCCCAGCATGCCGCCACCGGCGGCCACTGCGGCACCCTGCACAAGCGTGCGGCGCTTGCCGTTGACTCCGGCGGCTGCCGTGATCGTCTGGCCTTGTGCGCCTTGCTTGCCCGACAGCGGCGCGCCTGCCTTGTCCACCTGACTCCTGGATTCCATAGCACCTTTCCCCTTGCGTTGCGGTTTGATGAAAGCCCAAACAAAAAAGGCGTGTCCCGACATGGATGAGCCATATCGGAAGACGCCTTTGTCCTGGAGGGCAGGACCGCCATTGGCCGCACCCTCACATTGCTTGCGCATTGCTGCGCTTTGTCCGTAGTTCAGCAAAGAGCGTGCCAGAACCGGATCACCGACCGTAAAGCCTTGCCGGCACTGCGATTGCGGGCAGCCTCCAGGCGTGCCAGGGCGGCCGGCAGCAGCTGTCCGGCGCGATCAAATCGGGCGCGGGCCGCACTTCCATTGTGCTTTGCACCAAGTTGGCAGCGCTCGCTGGGGCGCGGTTACCTACCCGCGCTTGCCGGGTTTTCCTACAGCACATTGCGTGGCGCGCTGATCGTGCCGCGGCCGCGCTCCCCCTAAGATGGGTCCAGCTTCACGATTGACCCGGCGCTTGCACCCTGGCAGGCAAGAACGAACTCAATAAGAAAGGAGAACCTCCATGACCCTCGGTACCATCCTGCTCATCGTCCTGATCCTGATCCTGCTGGGCGTGATTCCGGCCTGGCCGCACAGTCGCGGCTGGGGCTATGGTCCCAGCGGTATTGCTGGCACCATCGTCATCATCCTGCTGATCCTGCTACTGCTGGGCAAGATATAAGGCGGGGCGACAGTTGGGCCTGTCCGACTGTCCTGCGCCCCTACCCTCCCCTCCCGCAAGCCTGATACCATCCGGTGGCGGACGGGAAAACGGCGCGGTCGGTGCCTGTCACCGACCGCGCCGTTTGCTTGTGCGCGTCGCCTCGCAATGTGCCGAGGCCAGCTCACGCGATCGGTCCCCTGTCCCGTAACGTGATGAGGCTGACACCAGATGAACAATAAATTGCTCGCTTCCACCCTGCCCGCTTTCCTGGCGGCCCTGACCATGCTCTGCGCCGGTACCACGCACGCCGCTGAAGAAGATGTCAGCCAATCCGATCCGCCACGCTGGTATCAGGAGGACAACAGCCCGCAACAGCGCCTGGACAACCTCAACAAGGAAACCGCTGCCGCCTATGCGCAAGCGAAGAAGGAGTGCCTCAAGCTCAAGGGGAAGGAGGCCGCAGCCTGCCGCCAGCAGGCCGCCGAGGCCAGGAAGCAGGACACGGCGCGCGCCCTGCGCATCTTCAATGATTACAAGGCGGCCCAGCCCGAGACTACCCCGACCAAACCGGCAGCACACTCCCACTCACGCAAGCGCGCTGCCCGATAAGCCCGATAAGCCGGCCCATGCCCATGCAGCAGATGCGACAACGCCGCCACGGATCACCCAGTGGCGGCGTTGTTGATGTGGCTGCCCCTGTTGTCAGGGCAGCGCCAGCGGATTATTTGCCGACCTGATTGCCGATCACACCGCCCACGGCGGCACCGCCGACGGTCCCGATGGCGCTGCCACCGGTGAGTACGGCGCCACCCACGGCACCGGCACCGGCACCGATGGCGGTGTTCTTGTCCTGCTGGGTCATGCCGCTGCAACCGGTCAGGCCGGCAAAGGCACAGATGGCGACCGAGGTCACTGCCAGTTTCTGCATGGTCTTCATGATGACTCCTTCCTCTTTATCCAATGAGAGAATGCGGCCGCCGCTCAGGTCGACGGGCGCATGATCACGCGCGGCCGCCGAGGCTGCGCATGATCACGATAAACCGGTATGCTGGGTGCGGCCTTGGCGTTGCCGCGTTGCCCATCCCCTGCCTTGCCTTCGGCACGGGTGCCATAGAGCAAGACGGCATTTTGCAGGGATTTGGAGCGCCGGGTCTCGGCCATGTCCATGTAACGGAATTTCTTCTGCCCCAGCGTATGCAGACGCGCCGCATCGACCGGCATGTGACGGTCCATCGTGGAAGCCGACCAGCGCGCAGCGCCGTCAACGGTTTGGGGAGTTTCAGCGAAGGCGTGAGAGGCGAAAGCCGAAGCGGCTGCCAGCATGCAAATACCGACTGTTTTTTTCATGGTCTGCCCTTTCAGGGATCCCTTCTGGCGGTGAGCAAAAATTTCATGCGGCAAACCGTGAACTCTTTGGCAATTCACGGCTCTACCAGCACCATGACCACATGGTCGCGGAAATTGCTGCATCACAAAATCAGCCGTTTCCGATATTGGTGTAGGCGTTTTCCTACAAGCGCTTCCGGCATCCTCTTCCCGACCCGCACGCCCTGCCGGAACATCCGGGTCAGGAGACTCAGTCCTTGGCCGCTTCCTTGGCATCACCATAGGTCTTCTGGACATTGCCCTCGACCTGCTTGGCGGCGCCCTTGACCTGCTGGCTGGTATTGCCGGTCAGCTCACCGGTCTTCTGCTGCACCTTGCCTGCCGCTTCCTTCAAGCTGCCTTTGATCTGATCCTTGTTCATGATGGCTCCTTTGGATTGTTTGCCTGATGGTCATCCGGCGTCGCACTGGTCGCACTGCCGGCTACGTCACGTCTTGCGGCCCGTCGGGCGGTGTGTGACGATGAATCCATGGTAACGATGAGCCTTTGGCGGCGACATAAGAGAGTCGCCCTTTCGCGCGTAGGAAAAAACGAAAACCCGTGACGGAAAAACGGACCGCACAGGAAAACTCACCAAAACGCAGAAAGCCGCCCTGGGGGCGGCTTTCAGAGGGGATGACGGGATCGTGAGGGCAGTGCTGCGCAGGCCCTTCAGGTCTCGCTGGAGACCAGCTCGGGACGGATCGGCAGGCTGATGCTGATGAGCGCCCCCTTGCCCGGCGTGGAGCGGATATCGACCTCTCCGCCAAAGAACGTGGCCCGTTCGCGCAGACCGCGCAGACCGTAGGTCTTGTGGTTGTCGCGCCGCTCTTCGGGAATGCCCACGCCATCGTCACGCACGGTCAGCGCCACGTGATCCTCGTCGACGTCGAGGATCACGTCGACCTTGCTGGCCTTGGCGTGCTTGGTCACGTTGTTGAGCATTTCCTGCAACATGCGGTAGATGGCGATTTCCATCTCATGCCCCACGTCCACGTCTTCATCGGGCAGGCTGGCGTGGCAGGCAATGCCGGTGCGCTCATGCAGTTCGTCGAGCTGTTCGGAGATCGCTGCCTTCAGGCCGAACAGGTCCAGCGTATTGGGCCGCAGCTCGGTCTGGATGCGCCGCGTGGTGGCGACCAGCGATTTCATCAGGCCCTGCATGCGGGTCTTGCGGTCGGCCCATTTTTCATCCGGCGGCAGGATCTGGTAAACCCCCTCCAGGTGCATCGACAAGGCCGTCAGCGACGCCCCCATGTTGTCGTGCAGCTCGCGTGCGATGGCGCGCTTTTCTTCCTCGCGCACCGTCTCCAGGTGATTGGTCAGTTCGCGCAGCAGCGCGGTACGCTGGATCACGGTCTTCTCCAGCTGGCTTTCGCGCTGGCGCAATTCATCCTCGGCCTGCTTGCGCTCGGTGATATCGGTGCTGATGCCGATGACGCCCTGTACGCTGCCATCCTTGCCGAACCAGGGCACCTTGGCGGTCTGGAAAGTCACCACGCCTTCGGGCAAGTGCAACGTCTGCTCCAGCTTCTCGGGCTTGCCCGAGGCCATGACGCGGCGGTCATCGCGATCCACGACATCGGCCTCTTCCTGCACCATGAAGAGCTCGCGACTGGAACGGTACATGGTCTCTTCCCAGGTCTTGCCCAGCTTGTGCAAGGTCGCCGGGTTGGCAAAGATCATCAGGCCCTGTCGGTTCTTGACGAAGATCGGATCGCTGGTGCTTTCACTGACGGCATTGAGCAGAGCACTGGTTTCGGCCAGCTTCTGCGCATTGCGCGTACGCTCGCCATATTCGCTGTCGAGCCGGCTGGCCGAGCCCCAGAAGATGAAGAGCACGATCACGCCGTTGATCAGCGTCAGCGTCGGCAGCACCAGTTCCGGCAGGATCCAGCCATGCGTCATGCCCCAGTTGAGCAACAGACTGAAGGCCAGCAGCAGGAACAAGGTCTGCGGCAGCAGGTGGCGCAGCATCTGGCCGCCCGGCGCGATGCGCAGGATCACGGCCATGAGCGCATGGGAGGGACGCGCCATCAGCAGCGCCGCCCCCAGCAGGGCGAACACCAGCGCCGAGAGCAGCGATACCGGCAGCGGAAAATCGAGATAGATGAACTGGGGCACATCATACAGATAGCCCACCAGCGGAATGGCCGACAAGCCCACCAGCGTGAAGGACAGGTATTCAGCCGGATAATAACCGCCCAGCAGGCGCCAGTCCTGCAGCAGCAGGGCCAGGGCCATCAGCACGAAGCCCACCGACAGCAAGGGGGAAATGGCCAGCGGCGAGATCGGATGGGTGCCATCCAGCGGCAGCCATCCCAGAAAAACGATGCCCCCATGCACCAGTGTGGCCAGGCCCAGCACCAGCAGCAGTGCGGCCAGCGCAGTGCCCAGCTGGCGCAGGGAGGGTCGGCGGGCACTCGAATTCATGCAGCGCAGATAGAGCGCCGAAGCGCCCAGAATGAAGCCCGCTGCCGTCACCTCCCGTACCTCCAGCAGGCCCGAGAGCAAACGCCGGTATTCCTCGCCCAGCAAGCCCGTCACCAGCACCACCACACCCAGCAGGATCACTGCCATGGACAGGCCCATGGACAGTGTCACCATGCTGCTGTCATGCGCGTGGGACGCGGCAAAATACTCTACCGATGCGCTGTTCTGGAGATCGGCGGAGGACGGACGAAGGCCGTCATTGTTCTTCTGCATCGTCGAAAATCCCTTGCTCTAGTGCGACCCGTGCCACATGCGCGCCTTTTGTGGCGGCGTGCCTGCCATGATCGGTTCTGATTGTCTGGTCCATCAAGGTCGCGCCGAACTGCCCTGGCGACATGCTGGCTGGCTGCGCAAATTGATGCAGCAAAAAAAACTTACATCCCGCCCGTCTGGGCCGGCCCCTGCGGTGGCGTATTGTTGCTCGACGAACTCCGCCCGGTTCGCCCTGCTCTCTGTCTGGCCAGTTCCTCCAGCAGATCGCACAGCAGCGGCAGTTCCGAAGACTTGTCGAAGAAGTGCTGCACCCCGCATTGCACTCCCACGCGCCGATACGTCGGACTCACATGATTGCTGAACACCACCTTGAGCTCACTCTGGCGCCGCGTATTGGAGCGGGCCAACGCCTGCAGCAGGCTCATGCCGTTGCCCTGCTTCAACTGGATATCCAGGATCAGGACGTCATAGCTGTTCTCACGCAGATGGCGCAACGCCTCCAGCTCGCTCTCGGCGTACCCCACCAGGCGTACACCGGCGATCTCGGCCAGGCTCTCCACGATCAGGTCCCGTACGTCCTCCGAATCCTCCACCAGGAAGATCCGCAAGGACGTCCCGTCGCTGTCGCGCTGGAGCCTGCTGTTGAGAATGTCATCCATGATGCGCCGTACCACTCTTCCTTGCCTGCCGCGCGGCCATATCGGCCGTCACGGCAACATGTCCGCCCGGGGTGTCAGGGCTCAGTCGATCAGGTTGTTCTTGATCGCGTAATAAATGATGTCCGCGTTATTGGTCATGCTCATCTTCTGCAGCACCCGCGAACGGTAGGTACTGACCGTCTTGACCGACAGGCACAGCTCGTCGGCGATCTGCGTCACGCCCTGGCCCTGGCCAAGCTTGTAGAAGATCTCGTACTCGCGCTGCGAGAGCGTCTCGTGCAGCGGCTTCTCGGAATCCACCGGCTCGCTGGTGAGCAGCTCGGCCACGCCGTAGCTGATGTACTTGTGCCCGCGCAGGATGGTGTTGATGGCGTTGACCAGCTCGGTGGCCAGCGCTTCCTTCTGCACGTAGCCGGAGGCGCCGCTGCGCAGCACCTGCACCGCATAGCGGCTCTCGGGGTGCATCGACAGCATCAGCACCGGCAGCTCCGGCTTTTCACGCTTGATCTGCTTCAAGACTTCCACGCCACTCTTGTCGGGCATGGCGATATCGAGCAACACGATATCCCAGTCCTGGGTACGCACCAGGCGGATGGCTTCTTCCGCCGTGCTGGCCTCGCCGCCGATTTCCATCGACGGGATTTCCGAAATGAAGTGGTGCACACCTGCCCGTACGACCGCGTGGTCATCGACTACAAGTATTTTTGTCATGGCATTTTTGAGCGGTGAATTGAAACTTCAGCGCCCTGGGCGCTGATGGGACCTGTTTTATGTTTGTACTCGATTCCGTACCGGACCCTGCACATGATTGCGTACGGCAACATGATCGATGCACGGTCTGCGGCCATCTTCGTCGCTGCCTCCCTGTCCTGACAGGCCAGTGGCCTGCCCCTGCGTGGCAGCAACGTGTTCCAACTATACCTGACAGGTCCTGACCTGTCTTCTTGCGAAACGCACCGGATCGTTGCGATGCGCTTGGCAAGCGGCAGTCCACGAACTGACAAAGCGCGGACCGGTCAAGAGACCGGTCACGCGCTTGCAAGTTCCCCGGCTTATTGCTTCAGGCGCAGGTCATTACGTACCGAGACCACACCCTTGACGCCCCGAGCCAGTTCGGTGGCGCGGGCAGCGGAGGTCGAGCTGGAGACGAAGCCGGAGAGCTGGACCACGCCCTTGTAGGTTTCGACATTGATTTCCGCGGACTTCAGGTTCGGTTCATTGAAGATGGCGGCCTTCACCTTGGTGGTGATGACGGCATCATCGACGTACTCGCCGGTGCCTTCCTTGCCGGGGCTGGAGGCGCAGCCCACCAGGGAAACCATGAACAGGGCCAGGAAGAAACCGAGGAAACGCTTGGTGAGGGACATTTTGGTCAGCGACATGATGAAACTCCTTTGATTTGTTGCGCAATCAGGTGATTGCGTCAGGAAGGCAATGGGTTCTTGCCAGCGAAATTACTTGCCGTACTTGGCCTTGGCGTTGGCCACGCACTTGTCCTTGGCATCGCCGCTCATGGCATCGCACTTTTCCTTGGCGACGTCATAGTTGGCGTCGTTCTTGTCCTTCATGGCGTCCTTGTCGGCCTCTGCACCCTTGCGCTTGGCCTTGGCGTCGGCGATGGTGGATTCGTGATCAGCCTTGGCTTGCTTCTCGCAGACGTCCTTGTCGTTACCCTTCAGAGGACCGCACTTCTTCTTGGCCGTCTTGTAGTCAGCGTCAGCCTTGGCCTTGTCTGCCTTGTACTGGGCCGCTGCCGGATCGGCGGCAAAGGCGGCACCGTGCAGGCCGATAGCGGCTGCGCCGAAGATCATGGTTGCGATGATTTTTTTCATTGTGTCCTTCCTCATGGTTTGCTTGGGTTGCGGCCTGGGGCCGTATTCTTATGCAGGCCGGCATGGGGACCGGCCTGCGTCCTGCACTTTCACTCACTCACGCTCATACACCAGCACCTTGCAGCACCCTCGTCGGGCCTGCGCACCTGGCTAGGGTGCTGCGCCACGCATGGACGGCTTATTGGCGCCAGTCCTTGTTGCGGTCTTCCCAGTCGCGGATCTGCTTTTCAGCCTCGTCCTTGCTCACGCCGTAGGCTTCCTGCACACGGCCGGCCAACTGGTCGCGCTTGCCGGCGATGACGTCGAGGTCATCGTCGGTCAGCTTGCCCCATTGCTCCTTGGCCTTGCCCTTGAATTGCTTCCAGTTGCCTTCAACGATGTCCCAGTTCATGTCGGTCTCCTTGCAAAGTTGGGGGAATGGATTCCCGAAATATCCTTCTGCTCCAGTAGGCACTGCGGTGGGCTTACAGGCCCAGCAGATCGCTCATGTCATCGGCGTGTTCTTCTTCCTGCGCCATGATCTGGATGAGCATGTGCCTGGTGGTCGGATCATCGTCGCCGATGCGTTCGATCATCTGGCGATAAGCTTCGATGGCCACACGCTCTTCCACCAGATTGGCGCGGACCATGTCCTTGATGTTGTCGGACTCATCGTATTGCGCATGACTGCGCTCGGCGATGGTCTTGGGATTGAAGTCGGGTTCGCCATTGAGTTGCACGATACGTTCGGCAATCTGATCGGCGTGGCTCTGTTCTTCCTGTGCGTGCTGCAGAAACTCGCCCTTGATGGCTTCGACATTGAGGCCCTTGGCGGTGTAGTAGTGACGCTTGTAGCGCATCACGCACAGCAGTTCGGTGGCCAGGGCGTCATTCAACATGGCGATGACTTCCTCGCGATTGCCGCGATAGCCTTCGGTGACGGCGCCGTCATCGATCTTCCTGGCGGCGGCGCGGATGGCATCCTTGTCGAGGTGGAAGTCTCGCTTGTTCTTGACGTCGGTCTTCGGTGGATTCTTGGTCATGGTCATTCCTTCTCTCCGGTTTCTTGACTAATGCGCTGCGGTCGTCGAAAGGACCCTGGCGCCTGGCTGGATCCGGCCTGCCGCGCGGGCCGCCGGGTTCCGGGAAAATACGTTGACGGATCTGCTCAGTAGCGGTCCGCGCTGCGGCCCACGGCCAGACCGACCAGCAGGCCGATACCGGTGCCGATGGCAATGGCACGCCAGGGGTTGGACTGCACGTAGTCGTCAGTACTGGTAACGATCTGGCGCCCCGTCTCGACCATGGCAGCCTGGGCATCCTGGGCGGTATTGAGCGCCTGCTCCAGCAAGTCCTGGGCACCCGCGCGCAAATCATCGGCCTTCTTGCCGGTGGTATTGGCCGCTTCGGCGAACATGTCCTGCGCCTGCTGCAACAGCGATTGCACATCGGTACGAACGGTCTTGAACTTGTTGGCTTGCATGCTTGCCCTCCTTGAATTCGTTGCGGTTTGATCAGGACGGCGGGGCTGGCCCGGCCATCCGGTGTGGGGTGTGTGCAGGGCGCTGATCACAGCAGGTACTGCAGCACGATGAGCGCCAACACCGGCACTCCCAGCAGCCATCCGAGTACGAGCTTGTCCATGATCTCCTCCCTTGTTTTTTTGATGCCGGCGCTTGCGTCCTGGCACCGCGTCATTCTTGCCTGCCTCAGTCAGTCAGTTGCACGATACCGATGGCTTGTCGCGCTTTGTATCGGCGCCAGCCCGATTGCCGTGTAGGACAACGGCCCATCGAGCCTGCTCGCCTGCGCTCATCGGATACGGCGCCGTGCCACGATGCGGGCACTGCCACCCTCGTCTTCCCAGCGCTGCAGTGCCACTTCCTGCTGGCGTTGTTCACGGCGCTGCGCCTGGCGCGCCAGCATGCGCAGGCTGGCACCGACAGCCAAGCCGGCCATGCCGGCAGCCCACAGGAATGTCTTTCCAAAACGCATCAGTTCTCTCCTTGCGTTGGCGTCGAAACGGTGCCGCCTTACAGCGAACCGGCGCGCTGGCGCAGCGAGCGCTTGATCAGATCCTGTGCCTGGCCGACCGCATGGGTGATGCGGCCATCCATCTGCCGGCGCTGGGCGGCGCGCTGCAGGCTCACATTGCCCAGCACGGAGGCCACACTTTCCTGGAGCTTGCCCAGGGCAAAGTTGAACTGACCGGTGATCGTCTTCTTGTTCATGGTGTGCTTGCTCCTGCTCAAGGGTTCAACATGAATGCCCAAAGCTAATCCGGGCACCTGCGGCACTGCGGTCCTGCACCGCGATGGCTGCGGCTGCGACGCGTTCAGCGCGCCTGGAGACCATGTGAAAAATGATAGCGAGCGGTCACTATCCCGCTCTATAGGACGGCGGCCGATTGTCTTGTAGGACAAAGCGGAAAGCCTTGTCAGCATTGGGGTTGCGGCCGGATTGGCAGTTTCGTCGCGGCGCCGTCGGGCGCTCAAGCACGGCCGTTTCCTACATCGGCTTGCGGCCCAGTCCGATGGAATTGCGCACGGCTGGCTCCTAGGATGAAAACGTGCAGCGACGGACGGGCTTGCTTCTCGCCGGTGCCAATCCGAGCGCTGACCATTGACCAGCTGACGACAAGGAGAACATCATGGGCAAGTACTTCCTCGCATGGCTGTGTGGCGTACCGGCGTTGCTGCTGGTTCTGATCTATTTCTTCGTCCATTGAGCTGATGCCTGTTCACGCCGTCCCGCTCGCTGAATGATGGCGGGAGCGGCTTTCCAGGAGAAAGGAAACAACATGACCAACGACCACCTCATTTCCACTCTGAACGATCTGATCCAGATTTCCATCGATGGCGAAAAGGGTTTCCGGGCCTGTGCCGAGGATGCCCAGGAGCGCTACATTCCCTACAAGGAAACCTTCCTGCAGCGGGCCACTGCCTGCGGCCAGGCGGCTCTGGACCTGCAGGCTCTGGTGCATCGCCTCGGCGGCGAGCCGGCCAGCCACAGTACGCTGGGCGGGGCGCTGCATCGACAGTGGGTGAACGTGAAGAGCGCCATCACGGGGCGTGACGACGAGAGCATCCTGGACGAATGCGAACGCGGAGAGGATGCCGCCGTCAACGCCTATCGCAAGGCGTTGAGCGAAGAGCTTCCCACCGATATCCGACTGATCATCGAGCGTCAGTACCAGGGTGTCCTGGCCAACCATGACAAGGTGCGCAGCCTGCGCAATGAGGTGCGGGCGCGCAAGGCGGCCTGATCGGACCAGACACCTCTCTGTTCCGAAGAAGTCAGAAGTCCTGCGCCGGCTGTACATCAGGCTTGATCCCGGGCCCCGTGTTCTCGAACACGGGGTTTTCATTTTCAGGCTCGGGGCGTTGGGGGGAGATCGACGCCGGAGAGGCGACAATATCGCCGCCGATAAGAAGAAACCAACCATGTCGCCCGACATAAAAATTCATTCAGGCTCAGTACTTAGCCTTCAAACAAAAAAAGCGCAGCCCGAGAGCTGCGCTTTTTCATGGGACTTCACTGCAAATGATTTATATCATTTACCCATTTCTTCACCACGCACTGAAACCACCCATCATCCCTCACCCAGATAAGCCGCCTTCACCCGCGGATCATCCAGCATCTGCTGCGCCTGCCCTTCCATGGTAATCAGGCCCGACTCCATCACATAGCCGCGATGCGCCGCTTCCAGCGCCAGCTTGGCGTTCTGTTCCACCAGCAGGATGGTGATGCCCTGCGCCGACACATTGCGGATCACTTCAAAGATCTTCTCCACCATGATCGGCGACAGACCCATCGACGGTTCATCCAGCAACAGCAGCTTGGGATGGCTCATCAGCGCACGCGCCATCGCCAGCATCTGCTGCTCGCCGCCCGACAGGGTACCGGCCATCTGCGCCGCACGTTCCTTCAGGCGCGGGAAGACCTCGAACCAGCGATCAATGTCGGCCTGGATCTGGCCCTTGTCATTGCTGGTGTAAGCACCCATCAACAAGTTTTCCTGGATGCTCATGCGCGTAAACACGCCACGCCCTTCCGGCACCATCGCC